>JANXWJ010000186.1 GCA_025351185.1 Candidatus Nanopelagicales bacterium | reverse complement strand
ACCTGCGGAGTGCCTTTCTGATTGAGATTCAACTGCCCTCGACAAGCAGTAGTTTCCCAACCAGGACAGGCACTTCCGCGCTTTTACACCCCGTGTCGCGCCACAAGATCACGAAAGTTCGAGGTTAGTTATCGTGCACCTCGGCACGATGATCAGCCTCGACGACTTCAAGAAGCAGTGGAAGACCTTCCTCATCGGCGTCAGCGCGGTGATCGGCATCGGCATCGCACTGTGGGTCGCCAGCCTCATATTCGGCGGGAACATCTCCGGGTCCGCCCAGGACGGCTACGCCCAAGCCCGCGACTTCGTCATCGCCGGAACCGGTGCGCTCAGCGGCGGCACGATCTCCGTGATCCTGATCCAGGAGGCCGCCCTCGGCGTCGGCCTCACCAGCATCGCGATC
The DNA here is from genome assembly GCA_025351185.1 of Candidatus Nanopelagicales bacterium. Taxonomy (GTDB): domain Bacteria; phylum Actinomycetota; class Actinomycetes; order S36-B12; family CAIYMF01; genus Longivirga. Next base: position 68,105 of record JANXWJ010000186.1, on the reverse strand, counting down.
TTCCCCGTGCTCATCGCCGCGCTCCAGGGCCTCATCGGCTTCCCGCTGACCTCCATCATCCTCAAGCGCGAGGCAGCACGGCTCAAGGTCGAGTACCGCGCGGGCAACCTGACTCCCGCCGCGACGCTTCAGGCCGAAGCGACTGCTCAGTCGCGACTCCCGGCCGCTTTCGACACGACCGCCGGAACGTTGTTCGTTGTCGGCATCGCGGTCCTGGTCAGCATCGGGATCAACAACCTCACCAACGGCTGGCTCAACACCTTCGTCGTGGCGCTCCTCCTCGGGATCACGCTGCGCGCGCTCGGCTTCTTCAAGCCCTCCGTGCTCGGCGGGATCGACGCCCTCGGCCTGATGATGATCGCGATCCTCATCCTCATCTTCGGCCCGCTGGCGACCGTCACGCCCTCCGACGTGGCATCGCTGGCCGGTCCGCTGGCTATCGCTTTCGTCTTCGGGATCATCGGCATCGGGCTGTTCTCCGCGCTGGTCGGCAAGCTCCTCGGCTACAGCGTCCCCATGTCGGTGGCCATCGGGCTCACCTCGCTCTACGGATTCCCCGGCACCATGATCCTGTCCCAGGAAGCCGCCCGCGGCGCCGGCGAGACACCCGAGGAGGTCGCCGCCATCGAGCACGAGATCCTCCCCAAGATGATCGTCGCGGGCTTCTCCACGGTCACCATCACCTCCGTCATCGTCACCAGCATCATCGTCGGCCGCATCGGCGGCTGACCGGTCAGTCGGAGCGACAGGAGCCGAGCCTCGAGACGGTCCCACCACGATGATCCCGAGGGCATGGCCGCTCAGAAGAACGACCAGCCCCATTCCGGTTCCTCCCGGCCGTCGAGGGCGCGACTGGGTTCATCCTGGGTTCGGCCGCGCGGCCAGCCCTCGCGATGAGCCGATCCTCCGAAATACAAGAACCGTTGTGCCCCAACACATTTCGGTCCTACTCGGGAAAGTCCAACACGCCCTGAAACTGCTCAAACCCGTCTTCTAGTCCGCGGGTTCTGGGTTCGATCCCCAGGCGGCCCACCCGTTCTACCAGCGGCGATACCGAGTTTCGCCGCTGCAAGATCGTCGGAGGGCTCCGTGCCCTCCGCGCCCCCTCCACCGCGTCCCGCACCCTCCGGACGTGAGGGGGCCCGGCCACTACGAGGGATCGGTGGCTGGGCCTCGGGAGACAGGCTACGCGCGGCGTAGCGTTGTGACGTTCGTCTTCTTGGCCTCCGCGCGCTCCCGCTCGGCGGCAACCCACGCGTCGTGCCTTTCGCTGCTGCGGACGACCTCGCTCTTGTGGACTCCCGTGACGCTCACGCTGGCCCCGGCGTCCGAACCGGAGTCGGGTGCGGCTCCGCGTAGCCGCACGAGCGGCTCGGTCGGGATCTTGATCAGCTTCCCCACGTGCAGCACCTGGGGCGACCCCTCCCCGCGACGGACCAGCTCGTAGGCGAGGGAGGGACCGATGCCCGGGCCCTTCGCAGCAGTGGGGACTGGGCTGCATCACCGCGTGCAGCAACAAACTTGGCGCAGCCAGTCGTAACCAATCGTGCTCTAGCGGTTCGCGGGCATGTGCCGCCAGCGTACGAGCCTTCCCACGACGTGCCTTACATCGCGCGCGGACGCTGTCCGTCGAATGTTATGGGGAGCCCTGGAATTTCAAGGGATCCGCCCTCCACCAGATCGACCTTCACCAGCACACCGGTAGCCACGGCCTGGGGATCGGTGAGTAGTTGTTCGGGCCGCTGGACGATGTCGGCCGCGACGCCGGCGGCGTCGAGTCGCTCGACGACGTCGGTGGCGGACATGGAGCTCATCACCCTCTCCAGGTCCAGTCGGAGCGCTGCGGCGTTGGAGACGCGGTCGGGATTCGTCAGATAACGGTGGTCGACGGCCAGCTCTGGCGCGGCCAGGGCGGTACAGAGTCGGCGGTAGAGGTCATCGCCGCCGATACCGAGGCAGATCTCACCGTCGCCGGTGCAGAAGATCCCATACGGTCCGAACGCCGGGTGCCCGCTGCCGTGGCGTCTGGATGGTTCTCCCGTGACCTGAAACGCTGCCACGTGGTAGGCAACCCAGCTCGCGCCCGTCTCGAACAATGACGTGGCGACGCTGCCGCCCGCGCCCGTGCGCTCCCGCCGGAAGAGCGACGCAAGAACCGCCAGAGCAAGCCAGGTCCCCGCGCCGACATCGAGGATCGACACGCCTGCCCGCACGGGGGGCCCATCCGAGGTGCCCGTGACATGAGCGATCCCGGTCCGTGCTTGGAGTACGGCGTCGTAACCGGCCCGGTCCCGCTCGGCACCGCCTTCTCCATACGCCGAGAGCGCGGCATGGATCAGTCGAGGGTGCCTCTGAAGAAGCGCCTCGGCATCCAGGCCATACTTCGACAGCTTCGCCGGCCGAAGGTTGGTGAGGAACACGTCAGCGTCAGCGAGCAACCGCTCGAGCTCGTCGCGACCATCGACGTCACGGATGTCCAGCTGAATGAACGACTTACCTCGATTGACGACGTAGAAGTACGCCGAGCCGTCCCCCATCTGGGGTGACATGCGTCGGCTGTCGTCGCCGGCTGGGCTCTCCACGTGGACGACCTCGGCGCCGAGGTCCGCCAACACGGCTCCGGTGAATGGGGCTGCGATGTTGGAGGTGAGATCAACGACGCGGATCCCGCGGAGGGGATGTGCGGAATCCTCGACCATTGCGTGGCGCCTCCTTCTTCCTCTTCAAGCCGTCAGGGTGCGCTGCGGGGGACGCCCTGGAGATCACGCGCCCTGTCCGAGGTCCACGACGGTCGCGTCCTGCGGTGGATCCCGACTGCAGTATGGCCAGCGGGCGCCCTCACGACTCTCAGATTCGACTGAATAAAATATTTTCCATATATCCTAGCGCCGCGGCCTGACGTGGGTGACACTCATGTTCTGGCGTCGAGAGCGCGCCATCGCGCATCAACCGAAGTGAGGGGCGCATGGCCCAGGCGGCACCTGAAGAGACCCGCGGACGGTCAGACGCTCGACTACTCGACTGGCAAGCTTCGGTGGCAGACGCACTGGTGTCCGGTGGCGTCACAGTCGCGGCATACGTGCCCGACACCCGGCTTCAAGGAATCCTCGCGCGGCTGCAGGAGCACGGACTGCTCCTGCGATCCCTCACGCGCGAGGAGGAGTGCGTTGGATATGCGGCGGGACAGAGAATGGCAGGCGGCCGCCCCGTCGTCCTTATGCAGAGCTCGGGTCTGGGAAACGCGATCAATGCCCTGGCGTCCTTGGTGGTTCCGTACCGACTCGGGATACCCCTCGTGATCTCCATGCGCGGGACACTCGGCGAGGCCAACCCCAGTCAGGTTCCCATGGGCCGTGCCACTCTCCCGATCCTCACGACGTTGGGTATCCAGTCCGCGCGCCTGCGTACGGCCGCCGACGCAGAGCAGTGCACCCGGGGCGTGATGTCCCTCGCCTTCGAGGCAGGCGAGTGCGCCGCGCTCATCCTGGAGCCGACGTTGGGAGGCGGACGTGAAAGCATCTGAGGTCGCCCGAGCTGTCGTCGAGACACTCCCCGAGGCGTTGTGCGTCTCATCGCTCGGGACTGCCACGTCCGCGTTGCGCCTCGCTTCCGCCGACGGTCCGCACTTCTACTACGGTGCCGCGATGGGATCGGCGTTGGCAGGCGCCCTGGGCGTCGCCGAGGCCCTGCCCGATCGCGCGGTGGTGGCCTTGCTGGGAGACGGCGAGCTGCTCATGGGCGCCAGCACCCTGTGGTCGGTGTCCGCGATCCGCCCGGGCAACTTGACCGTGGTCGTGCTCTCTGACGGTGCCTACAGCATCACGGGTGGCCAACCGCTGTCGTCGTCCCCACGGTTCGTTGAAGTTGGTAACGCCCTTGGCGGAATAGCCGGTCACCGGGTCGACAACGTCAGCGACTTGATTCACGCCTTGTCGGAGGTGGGGAGGCCCGTGCTGATTGAGGCTGAACTCGACGAGCATGAGTGGCCCGGACCCTCACCCTTCGTGGATCCGGCCAAAGTCCGAATCGAGTTCACGGCGCACGTCAGCACGTCGGCCGCGCCGTAGACAGGCACGGGATCACTCACCTGTTCAAGCGAAGGCAGCGCATCGTGGCCGAGAACCGCTCGCACCGGAACTACTCGTTGCTGATCGGAGATGCCTGGGTCCCGGCCCAGAGTGGCAAGTCCTACGACAGCCACAACCCGTACACGGACCATCCGTGGGCAACGGTTCCGGATGGCGGCAGTGTCGATGTCGACGCAGCGGTGCGAGCAGCCCGCGCGGCGCTGGACGGGCCCTGGGGGGCCATGACCGGCTTCGAACGCGCAGGGCTGCTGCGTGAGCTCGCGGTGCTCCTGGCACGCGATGCCCAGGCCCTGGCCGAGCTCGAGAGTCGAGACAACGGAAAGCTCCTGCGTGAGACGCAGGGGCAGATGAAGGCATTGCCCGATTGGCTGAACTACTTCGCCGGCCTCGCCGACAAGATCCAAGGCGACGTGATCCCCTCTGATCGCCGCAACTTCATGGTGTACACGCGCCATGAACCGGTCGGGGTCGTCGGCGCCATCGTCCCCTGGAATTCGCCGTTGCTGCTGCTGATGTGGAAGCTGGCGCCCGCCCTCGCGGCCGGATGCTCCCTCGTCGTCAAACCATCCGACTACACCCCCGTGACTGCCCTGGAACTCGGGAGTCGCGTGCTCGAGGCGGGGATCCCGGCCGGCGTCTTCAATGTGGTGACCGGATTCGGTCCCGAAGTCGGACGGGCCCTCGTGTCTCATCCCGACGTCGACCGCATCGCATTCACCGGCTCGACGTCCACCGGACGGGCGATAGCCCGGGCCGCGGCCGAGAACCTCACCCGGACGTCCCTGGAGCTGGGGGGAAAGTCAGCGCAGTTGGTGTTTCCGGACGCAGACCTCGATGCCGCGTGCAACGGAATCATCGCCGGCATCTTCGCCGCCAGCGGACAGACGTGCATCGCGGGATCGCGGCTCATCGTTCACGAGAGCATCCATGATGACCTTGTCGATCGACTGGTCGACCGGGCACGGACAATCCGACTCGGTGACCCACTCGACATGGCAACTGAGATGGGGCCGCTGGCCAACGTCAACCAGCTCAACACCGTTCTGGGCTTTCTTGAGCGGGCCACCGAGCGCGGGGCGAAGGTGGCCACGGGAGGCCGCACGAGTCCGGATCACGGCGCGCTCTTCTTCGAACCGACTGTCCTGACGGGCGTGCAACCGGACATGGAGGTGGCGCAAGAGGAGATCTTCGGACCGGTGCTGTCCGTTCTCACGTTCGCCGAGGACGGAGATGCCGTTCGGATGGCCAACGCGACCAAGTACGGTCTGGCCGCCGGATTGTGGACGCGGGACTTGGCCCGAGCGCACACGATCGCTCATTCGCTGAGGGCTGGAACGGTATGGGTCAACTCCTACCGCGTCGTGGCGCCGAACGTCCCCTTCGGTGGGGTCGGCGCCAGCGGTTGGGGGCGGGAGAACGGTCTGGCCGCGGTCAAGGACTACACCGAGACCAAGGCCGTGTGGCTCGAGTTGGCAGGTGAGACCCGTGATCCCTTCAAGCTCGGCTGACGTCGAGGCAATCGCAGCCGCCCAAGGCACCGTTGCCAGGGGCGTGCGCCCAGGAGACGCAGATGACTGCCGTCAGGCGGCGAAGTCGACGCCGGTGCCGGTGCCGGTGCCGCAAGAACGCCACTTCGATGGCTGACCCCGTCTCCGGCTGCTGACGACTCACGCCCGGCCACGTCCGACACGCCAACTCTCAGGATCGGGATCCAACCCATGGCATTCGCAGAGATCAACGACATCATCACAGTCCCTGTCCGCACGGGCTTCTTCTCCGACGATCAGGCGGCCATAGTCGCGGGAGCCGAGCACGACGGTTTCAGCTATCGGGGGCAGCCGCTCACTCCTGGCTTTCGAACCATCCGACAGCCAGGCGAGGCTCTCTCGGTAGTTCTCCTGATGGCGGACGGATCGGTGGCCCACGGCGATTGTGCGGGCGTCCAGTACAGCGGGGCTGGAGGTCGTGATCCTGTCTTCTCGGCCGCTCAGGCACAGGAAGACATCCGACGCTACGTCGCACCACAGCTCGCTGGCCGACCACTGGGAAGCTTTCGAGATATCGCTCGCGACGTTGACTCGCTGACCGCAAGCGACGGTCGACCACTCCATACGGCAGTCCGCTATGGGGTAACACAGGCGCTTCTGGACGCCGTTGCGCAAAGCCAACGGGTCACGATGGCCGAGGTGGTGCGCGACGAGTTCGCGACGGGCGTGGAGATAGCCCCTGTGCCGGTCTTCGCTCAGACGGGTGACGACCGTTACGCCGCCGCCGAGAAGATGATTCTCAAGGAAGTCGACGTACTACCGCACGGCCTCATCAACAACGTCGACTCGAAACTGGGCCGCAAGGGTGAGTTGCTCGAGGCCTACCTCGAGTGGCTTACTCGACGCATCACCGACCTTCGAGTCGACCCGAACTACAACCCCCGACTTCACATCGACACATATGGCACGGTCGGGATGGCATTCGACGGCGATATCGCCCGCGTCGCGTCCTATCTAGCCGGTCTCGCTGACCTCGTGTCGCCGTTCCAGCTGACCATCGAACACCCCATCGACGCGGGAAGCCGTGACGCGCAGATCACGACTTACGTCGCACTGCGGGCCGAGCTTGCTCGGATGGGGTCGTCCGTGATGATCTCGGTGGACGAGTGGTGCAACACGCTCGATGACATCCGGCTCTTCGTCGACGCCGGTGCCGCCGACATGGTTCACGTCAAGACCCCCGATCTGGGAGGCATCAACAACACCATCGATGCGCTGCTCCTGGTCCGTGAGAGCGGGCTGGCCGCCTACTGCGGTGGCACGTGCAACGAGACGGATCGCTCAGCCCAGATCAGTGCGCATCTCGCTATGGCGTGTGGTGCCGCGCAAGTCCTGGCCAAACCGGGCATGGGTGTTGACGAGGGTCTCCTGATCGTGGGGAACGAGATGGCGAGAACCACCGAGATCGTGCGTGCCCGGGCTCGGATGACCCAAGCAAGCCGTTGAGACCGCTCCAAGACGTCCGGATCCTCGCCATTGAGCAGTACGGCGCAGGGCCGTTCGGCAGCGTGCACCTCGCTGACCTCGGCGCGGAAGTCATCAAGATCGAGGACCCGTCCTCCGGCGGTGACGTCGGCCGCTACGTGGTCCCCGGGCAGCACGGCGAGGACAGCCTGTTCTTCGAGACGTTCAACCGGAACAAGCTCAGTCTGAGTCTGGACATCAGCTCGCGAGAGGGACGAGCCGTCTTCGAGGACCTCGTCGAAGTGAGCGACATCGTTCATTCGAACCTGCGCGGCGACGTTCCAGCCGCGCTGCGCATCCGGTACGACGACCTCAAGCATCGCAATCCTGCGATTGTGTGCAGTTCGCTGAGCGGGTTCGGCATGACTGGTCCGCGCAGTGCGGAACCCGGTTACGACTACGTCCTCCAAGGCATGGCCGGATGGATGGACCTCACCGGAGAGCCCGACGGCCCGCCGACGAAATCGGGTCTGTCCATGGTGGACTACTCAGGCGGGCTGGTGGCCACCGTATCCATGCTGGCTGCCCTGCATGCGGCGCGCCGAGATGGGGTCGGTTCAGACTGCGACATCAGCCTCTACGACACAGCTGTAGGAATGCTCACCTATCCGGCCGCGTGGATGCTCAACAGCGACTTCATCCCACATCGGACCCGATCGTCGGCGCATCCGTCCCTAGTTCCTTTCCAGGCCTTCCCGACCGCGGACCGGTGGATCGTCGTGGCCTGCCCCAAGGAGAAGTTTTGGCGTCGTCTCGCGGCTGCGATCGGTCAGCCTGAATGGGCTACCGACGCCCGGTACGTCGATTTCGATGCACGACGTACCAACAGTGCGTCCTTGATCGACTCCCTCACGGCTGTGTTCAGTGCCCGTGGCAGCAAGCATTGGCTGGAACTGCTACGCGAAGCGCGCGTTCCGTGCGGTCCGGTCAACTCCGTCGCAGAGGCGCTCTCGGACCCGCAGGCCGAGGTGCGCGGGATGATCGTGGAGACACAGCATCCGTACTTCGGCCGGATCCGGCAGGTGGCCAGCCCGGTGCGCGTGGGGAACGAGCGGCCCACCTATCGGCGCGCCCCGCGACGCAACGAGGACGCGGAGTACGTCCTGCGTGAGATCCACGGCTACGACGCCGATCGCGTCGCCCGTTTGACGCACCCGGGCGACTGACCAGCCCACGCCGAGGAGCTGATGCCTGATCGTTGCTCGCCTCCGGCGCCAGAGGGCCGGACGTCGAGTTGATCAGCCGTCTCGTGAGTTCCGCACTGGTCACCCAGAGAGGCCGTCGCCGCTCAGCGGGAATCCGGATCATCGGCCGTCCCCGCGCTCCGCTCGATGTGCAGAGCGAGGAGTTCGCCCGAGTGCACGATGTGCTCGGACATGGCAGTCCGTGCGGTTCTCGAGGCGCCCCTGCGGAAGGCGTCCAGGATCTCTCGGTGGTCGTGCACCGTCGCCGCTGGCCATCCATCGATCGTGGAGTAGAACCGCACCGGGACATAGGAGACGGCCACCCCGAGCAGCCAGGCGATCTTCGGCGCGCCCGCCATGAGGTTCACCGCCCGGTGAAACTGGTGGTTGAGCTCCTCCAGCTCATCTCGTGCGCCTTGGGCCGCGGCGTCCTCGAGCGCCTCATGGAGCCGCTGGAGCTCTGCGAGGGTCGCCGCATCACAGCGTTTGACCGCCCGGGCAGCCAGTTCGCCGGCGAGCAGTGCTTGGCCGGCGAACAGGTCCCGAACGTCATCGCCGGTGAGCGGTAGAACCATGAACCCGCGCCGCGGGACGAGTCTGACGAAGCCTTGCGCATGCAGGGCCAGCAGCCCCTCCCGGACCGGCGTCGAGCTGATACCCAGCTCCAGAGCTATCGTCTCGGGCCTGATGAAGTCGCCGCCATGAAGTCGGCCGGCGACGATGAGGTCGCGTACGTAGGACGCTGACTCCGCTCCGAGCTGAGGACGCCGCAGACTACGCGCGCGCCCGGGCTCATCGTCTCGCTCCGTCGAACTCTGCACAGGTCCACGATAGAGGGTCACGCTGGATCGTCACCGTGCTCGCGGGTGATCGGTGTTCCCGATTGCCCCTTCGTGACCATGAGGTTCGGTCGTCGATCCGTCAGCAACGGATACGTCCGGGTGTCAGCCTGCGCCCGGAGCCTGCTGACCAGACCAAGATCAAGATCGGCAACGGCCAGCCCAACCTCATCTCCCATCCGACAGACCGTCTCTCCCAGCGGGCTGACGATCCGGCTCCCCCCGTGGAACTGGAACTCCCCGATGTCTCCGGTCTGATTGACGCACATCACATAAGCGACGTTCTCGATCGCACGTGCAGCAACAACCCCCTCGAAGACGAAGGACCTCTCACGTTCCCATGCCATGGGAAAGCACAGGACGCGTGCGCCCGCACGCGCCAGTGGTGCGCTGAACTCCGGGAAGGCAAGGTCATAGCAGCAGCCGAGCCCCATATCGCCGTCCGGCGATGTTACGAGGTCGATTCCGGCGCGGAAGACGGCACACTCGGAATCGACCATGTGAATCTTGGAGTAGACGGTCTCGCTCCCGTCCGGTTCCGACATGACGACACAGTTGTGCAGCGAGTTCCCCCGCCTCTGGGCCGTCCCGTACATGAGTCGGATCTGTAGATCGCGGCTGGCCTCCCGCAAGCGGGCACCGGCCTCGTGGAGGCTCGTCATGAGGTCGTCGTATGCCGCTGCCTCAAGCAGGTAGCCCGGCAGGCAGAGCTCCGGCAGGCCCACCAGCTCAGTGCCTTCTCGAGCGCCTTCCTCAATGAAGTCCAGCACCCGAGCGAGGTTGGCCCCCACATCGCCGAGCGACGGGGTGAACTGCGCGAGTCCCAGGCGCAGAGTGCTTGCCGGTGTTGTCACGCCGGGGATCCCGTTCACGCCTGGCTCGACAGCGCCATCCCGATGGGACGGATCGGAGAACCCGTGGCACCGCGCAACTTCAGTGGCATGCCGATGAACGCTAGTTCGTAGACATGCGCCGCACTGAGCTCCTCGAGATTGAGGACCTCGATGACGGGAGTGCCCGCCGTTGCGAATAGGTATCCATGCACGGGAACGAACGTGTCCGAGATCTCGTGCGGGTCGACATCGATGCTGATGGCGTCGGTGCCGATGCACATGACGCCCAGCTCTTCACAGAGGTACTTGGCAGACTCCAGACCGATCCCTGGCGTGGAACGGAGGTAGTCCTCGAATCGCGGCCACACGGACATGCGACCGGTTCGGATCAGTGCGATGTCCCCGGGCTGCACGTCCGTCCCCTGCGAGGCCGACGCCTGACGCAGATCCTCGGGCGAGATGCAGTAGCCCTCCGGGAGGCACTCGACCCCCTTGGACCGGGCTACATCGAGCAGCACTGCACGATTGACGATCGGAGGGCACTCGTCGGCGCCGCCCTGCAGCCACTGCCGGCTGCCCAGGTCCTTCCCAGCCGTCCGACCGTTCCAGAACTGTCCGAAGTGGCCGAGGTGGTTCAGCATGTCGATGTGGGTACCAGTGTGTGTGTACATACTGATCGAATCGCCGCAGTAGCTGTACCTCTCATGCACCTCTGACTTGGCTCCGGATGCGCGGTCGTTCACTGAGCCATCAGGCGTGTGCGTCATCCAGATCTGATATCGAGGGTCGCCGGCTGCCGCCCAGGAAGGCATGCCCACGAAGTAGTCGACCGCCAGGTCGAAGACCCGACTCGCATCGACACGTGACATGACTTCGCGTCGCGACTCCTCCGTCATCAGATTGAGGCGCCCGATGTTGTCCTCGGGCCCCCAGGGACTCCGCGATACCTGCAAGCCCTCCCTCTCGAAGAGGATCTCGAACGGGCCACTGTCCATGACACATCTCCAGTCTTTACACCTACGAGAAGTACAGATCCGGTCTGCGGTCTTGGAGGATGCGCAGACTATAGAGCCCGCCTGATTGCGCCCTGTCCTTGCGACGAGCCTCGCCCATCTCGACGTCAGCCACCACGAACCGCTCCTGGTCGTCAGCCTCGACCAGTCGATTACCTGAGGGGTCTACCACTTGACTGTGTCCGAGGAAGCTGGCTCCCCCCTCGGTGCCGACCCGGCTGGCCATCACGAAGAACACGGCATTCTCCAGCGCCCGGGTGCGGGGAATGAAGTCAGCCATCTCCCGCGAGGACACCGGTGACGCCGTCGGCATCACGACCACGTCAGCGCCAGCAAGCGCCAAGGTCCTTGTCACCTCCGGGAAGCGCCAGTCATAGCAGATCTGCATCCCGATGCGGCCGATCGCCGTCTCGTGCACCTCATACGGACCCTGCCCAGGCATGACGAATCGGTCTACGCCGAGCGGCGGGATATGTGTCTTGTCATACCGACCTATGAGCCCCTGAGGGCCGATCAGGAGAGCGCTGTTCCAGAGCTGATCATCGCACAGCAGAAGGGCGCCAACGACGCAGTGCAACTCCAGTCGTCGGCACCGTTCCGTCAGTTGCGCCGTCTGGTCGCCGGCGAGCGGTATCGCCGACGCCACCGCACTATCTCGATCCTCGAACATGTACCCCGAGAGAGCGCACTCGGGGAAAGCGACGAGCTCGCAACCCTGTTCCTTGGCCAGCTCCAAGTGGTCCAAGCACACCGCCAGGTTGAACTGGAGGTCACCGAGTCGCGGCGCAGTCTGCGCGAGTCCGACACGCATGGCAGCCCCCGTTAGATCGTGTAGGCCGGAGCTGCACGAGGTGCAAGTCCGGCGTCGATGGCATCCTTCACTGACTGCTCACCCTCCTGTATGGCACGCACCTCGCGGACGATCGCGTCCACATGTCCGACTGGCACGACACAGATTCCGCTCCCGTCGGCGACGATCAGGTCGCCCGGGTTGACAGACACTCCAGCCAGCCCCACCCGACCGTTGATCTCGACCGCCGCCATGCGGTGGTTACCGCTCGTCGGGGTCACCGCGCGGGCCCACACCGGGACGTCGAGGGCCTCGATGCCCTCGACGTCCCTGACCGCTCCGTCGACCACGCAGCCCGCCATGCCGAATCGCTGTGCCCAGCGCGCCGATAGCGAACCCATGACAGACGCCGCAGTCGAACCGCCGCAGTCGAAGATGCCGACATCCCCGGGCTGTCCAACCGCATACATGTCGCGTTCTCCCAGAAGGGACGGCTCCTTGCGATGCCGCACGCCACCGACGTCTCCGCCGTGATGGACGTAACGGATCGTGATTGCCGCTCCACAGACGCGCTGTCCTCTCGCCAACGGCTTGAGAACGCTGGCTGACACCCGCCCTCCCACACCGAGCCGATCCAAGGCATCGGACACTGCGGTCGAGATGTCTTCGATCTGAAGGAGCTCCTCAACCACACGCGGATCCGGGCGGTTGAACATCACCTTGACTATCTGATCCTCACCGACCAGCCCGAACAGTCGATCGCGGACCGCCGCCAGCTCATCAGGCTCTGCCATGTCATCACTCCCAAGACCTCAGGTCCTACAGGGTCAACGCCCGCTCGGCGGGATACTGGGCCGCGAAGTCCCGGGCAATGTCCACGCGACGCATGAAGGCCACGTCGCTGAACTGCTGCGCGTAGTCGATGAAGCGAGCCAGCCCGGCCGATCTGGCCGGGTTGCCGCTCACGCGTGGGTGGATGCCGATCGACATCATGCGCCCGAGGTCATCGCCATCTTCCCGCAACCGGTCAAGGCTGGACTTCGCCGTCTGGAAGAAGTCCTCCGGGTTGGCATAGCCCGTTCCGACGATGTACCTCGCGTCATTGACCACAAGCGAGTAGGGAACGACCAGGTGCGGCCGACCGGAAACCGCAGTCCAGTACGGGAGATCGTCGCTGTAGCAGTCCGAGTCGTACTCGAAGCCACCCGCCTCCACGACCAGCTCGCGAGTGTTCACGCTCATCTCACGGCAGTACCACCCGACTGGTCGCGAGCCCGTGGTCTCAGCGATCGACGCGATCGCACGCTTGATCGCCTCACGCTCCTCGTCCCTCGTCATCTCGAAATGGTTGCTCCAGCGATAGCCGTGTCCTGCCGCCTCGTCGCCTCGAGCTGCCAGCTTGGCGGCCACGTCCGGGTTGCGCTCCAGCGCCACCGCGGCGGCGAAGAACGTGACCGGGATGTCCGCCTGGTCGAAGATGCGGAAGAGCCTCCAGATCCCGGCGCGCGATCCGTACTCGTACATCGATTCGACGGCCAGGTCACGCTGGCCCTCCACCGCGAACGGAAGTTCGTACAGGATATCGTTCTCGTTGTCGCCCATCGCGTACGTCTTCTCGGAGCCCTCTTCGTAGTTGACCACAAGCTGAATGGCCACCTTCTTGTCACCCTGCCAGCGAACCTTGGGCGGGTGCTCTCCGTAGCCGATGAGTTCACGCGGGGGACCAGCGACGTCGAAGTCCTGACGCCGGTAGAAGGACACTGTCTCTGACATTGGATCATCCTCTCGATAGTGGCATGACAGACGATCGTCGTGTCGACCGCGTGTGGGCCGGCGTCACAGGACGGCGCTGTTCTTCGTCGGATCGATCTCGAGCCAACGTTCGGGTCTGGTGAGCGTGTGGAAGCCAGCCCGGATATAGAGCTGGTGGGCATCACGTGTCGCCAAGAGAACTTGTTTGATGTTGCTCTCACGAAGCTTCGCCACCATGCGAGTGACCATCCAGGTGCCCAGACCCTGGCTCCGGCTCCCCGGTTCGACGAACACGTCGCACAGATAGGCGAAGGTCACTCCATCGGTGATGACCCTTCCGAACCCGACCTGCTTGCCGTCGGCGAACAGGCCGAAGACGAGGGATTGCCGCATCGATGCCTCTACCTCGTCGAGACTCCGGCCCAGAGACCAGTAGGCCTCCTCTGCCAGCCAACGGTGAATAGCCGGCACGTCCATGCGTGACGCGTCGTCGGTCAGCATGAACGGCCCGCGCCGCTCCTCCATCACTCACCTCCGCCGCGTGGGGAAGGGCGCGCCGTCATCAGGTGGCCACATGCTGCGGACCATCGGCGTCGAGTCTCGCCCGTATGAGTGCGACCACTCGGTCGGCGCCCAGTCTGATCTCGTCCAAGGTCGGGTAGCTGTGTGAGAACCGGGCACAACTGGCGCCGCCCTCCCCGGGGTAGAAACTGTCGCCGGGAACGAACGACACTCCGACGGCTGCCGAGGCCTTCAGCAGTTGCTGAGTGTTGATAGCCGAGGGCAGCTCGAGCCAGAGGAAGTAGCCACCTTCAGGAACTTCCCAGCGTGCCCGGCCGAGCAGCCCAGCCGTGAAGCGCTCCACCAGCACGTCTCGGCGGGTGCGCAAGAGCGCGCGTATCCGATGCAGATGTGGTTCCCAGTGTCCGGCACGAAGGAACTCATAGAGCTCCGCCTGCGGCCACAGTGGCGGCGACACATATGTCTCGAGAACCGAGTCGGCCATCGCCAGTGCCAGGCGCTCTGGAAGGATCGCGTACCCGACACGGAGACCGGGGGCGATGGTCTTGGAGAAGGACGAGATCAGGACGGACAGGTCGCAAGCGCCCCGGGACTCCAGGAGACTGTGGATCGAGGGCTGCGCTTCACCCAGGCCTCGGGCCGATCGAGCAATCGACACGACATCGGCATCGGCCCGCTTGAGCAGTGCGCTCATCCGGTCGTACGTCGGTGCCTCGACCGCCACCGCGGTCGACCTCGACACGAGGAGCCGGGCCAGGAGGCTGAGCAGCACGAACGAGCCCGGCGTGATCAGTACTCTCTCAGGGGACGCTGCGTGGCGAGCTCCGATCCACTCCTGAAGCGGGGGGAACCCCCCGGGGGAGCCGTAGTTCAAAGCAGTCGCACTGTGCTCCCGAAATGCCTTGTGTGAGGCCTCCGCGAGCTCCTCCGTGGGGAACATCTCTGGCGCGGGCACGCCCCGTGCGAAGGAGATGTGGCCAGGCCCGGGGAGCACGGACATCATGCTCAATCAAGACCTGACAAGTACCGCGCACCATCGGCCACGATGAGCTGACCGCTGACGTAGGACGCCTGCTCGCTGGCGAGGTACTGAAAGAGGTAGGCGATGTCCTCAGGGGTACCGACTCTGCGCGCCGGGACCTTGGGCGCGACGGCACGAACACCGTCCGGGCCCAGGGAGTTGACGGGGTCGTTCGCTTGCGGAGTGTCGATGACACCCGGGGCTACGGCGTTCGCCGTGATTCCGTCGGGGCCGTACTCAACGGCCAGAGTCTGCATGAGCCCGACCAAACCGGCCTTCGCCGCAGCGTAGTGCGGGTGCTGCGGCCACGCCTGAACGGTGCCGGCGATCGAGGAGGTGCAGATGAGCCGGCCGTAGCCGGCCTTACGCATGTGGGGAAGGGCGGCACGGAAGCAGCGCCAGGCACCATTGAGGTCAACGTCGAGGACGAGGTTCCATGCGTCGTCATCGAGGTCCTCGAGTTCCACCTTGCGGGCGATTCCCGCATTGGCCACGACGATGTCAAGCCTGCCGTACTCGGCCACCGTGCGCGCCACGATGGTCTCCACATCGGAGGTGCTCCGTACATCGACCTCGACAACGAGGCAGCGACCCCCGGCGCCCAGGACCGCGCTCCGAACCAGCTCCACGTCGTGACCGTCAGGCGGGTACCAGGCCAGGGCCACGGTTGCGCCGGCCTCGGCGAACACGCGCGCGGTTGCCGCCCCGATGCCCGACGCCGCACCGGTGATAAGTGCCACTCGATCGTTCAGCTCGAACATAGCCAACCTCTCTTAGAGCATGACGTCCCCGCCGTTGGGGCACAGCGTCTGACCGACGTAGTACGACGAATCGTCCGACGCCAGGAAGACGGCGGTGGGAGCAACCTCATCGGGCTGGCCGAAGCGGGCCATCGGCAGCTCGGAGAGCTTCCGCGCGGCCCACTCCTCGGTCTCCTCGGCCATCATGTCCGTCAGGATCGGCCCTGGTGCGATGGCGTTGACGTGCACGCCGAGGTGTGAAACCTCGCGCGCGAGTGCCTTCGTGAGTCCGATCACTCCCGCCTTGCTCGCGCTGTAGTGCACCATCTCGATCCCGCCGATCTGCCCCAGCTGGGACGCGACGTTGATGATCTTGCCGCTCTTACGTTCCAGCATCTGCGGAAGGAAGAAGCGGCAACAGAGGAAGACACCGCGCAAGTTGACTGCGAGCACCCGGTCCCACTCGCTGACTTCGAGATCGATGAAGGAGTGCTGGCTGACTGTGCCGGCATCGTTGACCAGGATGTCTACCTGGCCGAACTCCTCGTGTGCGAGGTCGACGAGGTGCCGAACCTGCTCCTCATCGGACACATCGGTTCGCACCAGCAGCGATCTGCGGCCAGCCCCCGCGATCGCTGCCAGGACGGGCTCGGCGACCGTGGCGTCAAGGAGATCGGCAATGATGATGTCGGCACCTTCCGATGCCAACGCCATAGCGATGTGGCCCCCGATTCCGCGTGCACCACCGGTCACGACAGCGGTCTTGCCTTCGAGCCTCTTCGTCATGTCTCTACTCTCGATTCCGATGGGGCGTGTCGATACCGGAACGCGTCTACAGTTGCGTTGCCGACGTGCCTACGGGTAGTCCGGGACTAGGCGGTCCAGGCGGAACGGATCTCCTCAGACGCAGCCAGATCGAATCGGTGGGACATGAGGAACATCGATGCCTCATGTTGGGCAGGGTCATCGCTCGCCACCGCATCGGTAGCGATCACCACGTAGTAGTCGTTGAACATCGCGTCGCGCGCAGTCGACTCGACGCAGCCCTCGGTAGTGCATCCGGTGACCACGACGGACTTGATGCCGTTGCTTCTCAGGAGCATGTCCAGGTTGGTCCCCCAGAACCCGCTCGATCGGTACTTCTTCACCACCAGGTCCGCCGGGCCAGGCTCGAGACCGGGCACGAATCCTTGACCCATCGACCCGTCACGGGTGTAGGCCAACGGCTCTTCGTCATCATGCTTGGCGCGGTGCAGCCGAAGGTTGAACCTGATCTGGGCGGGCGACTCACTCAGCCTGTCCGGTAGGACCGTCATCTGAATGAACACGACCAAGACATGGGACTCCCGTGCACTGGCCACCAGACCCGCGATCCGGTCGATCGCCTCGGGGTACATCGACAGGTCTGCGCCGAGCTGATCGAAGGCCCACCCCGGCGAGCAGAAGTCGCGCTGCATGTCTACGACCAAGAGCGCTGAGTGGATCGGGTCGACGATCTCAGCGAGCTCGGTGTAGACCTGCTTGCCGGCAACTTCGATCACAGAGAGTCCCTTGGTGCCTCTCCATGCGGGTGGTCATACCCGGACGACAGACTGGCATCACGCGCTTCAGCGAAGTCGATCTCGTCGGACGCCATGGTGGCGCCCAGCGCCGCGAGCTTCTCCGGAGAGACGCGCTTGAGCCACAGGTAGGCCACAAGCCCGAGGAGCACCCAGCCGACAACGACGTACAGGACCAGGTTGTACGGGAAGGACTGGCCGGGGCTCGACACGGAGTAGAGCGGGTATAGCAGGACCGCTGTACCGAGAATGGGCAGTACGAGGTGGCGCCACACGCTGTACTCAGGTTGCGTGCGGTAGTACTTGATCAGGCTGAGGTTCGCGAGGATGTACACGAGCACGATCGCGACCGTGCCGATCGACCCGGTGAAGCCGTAGACATCCGTGAGCCCTGAACCGACCCAGGCCGCAAGCGCGATGCCGCCCGCGATGGAGAGCCCGACGAGCGCATAGATCGCCACGTAGGGCGAGTAGAAGCTGCCGTGGACTCGGCTCAACGGGGAGGGCAGTACGCCTTCCCGGGCCATGGCGTACATGACTCGAACAGTCGTGTTGAGCACAGCCAGCAGGCAGGAGAACAGACCAGCGATTGCAGCAAGCTCAACGGGCTGCTTCAGCCAGGGTGCGTACATCTCGGCCAGCGTGGAGAACTGGGCGGGGCTGGCGAGGAAGTCCTCGAGACCCTGCGCGGTGTTGAGGTGGAACCCTGCTGCCAAACCGTAGAGCACGAACACGAAGAACACGCCGACGCCGATCAGCGCCCCGCGGACAGCCAGGGGCACGTTCCGCTTGGGGTCGCCTGTCTCCTCACCGAGCACAGCCGCCGCCTCGAAGCCGATGAACGACAAGAGTCCGAAGACGACCGCGAGTCCCGTGCCTGTGACTCCGGTGGGGCTGCTGGCAGGGTTGAAGTACGTGAGGCTGTTGCCGTCTCCGGCCCGCACGATCGCGATGGCAGCCAGGAGGGCGAAGATGAACATCTCCAAGCCCAGAAGAACCAGGTCCAGACGTACCGATGTCTTGATGCTTCGCACCGAGAGGACCATCGCAAGGCCGACGAGGATGAGCGCTGTGACCACCCAGGACACGTTCAGGTTGAACGTTGTCCCTAGATAGTTCGCCAGGAAGACACCGTTGGCGGTGAAGAGCCCGACGGTCAGTGCTACGAACGCCGCGAAGTAGAGCCAGCCCGTGAAGAAGCCAGCCATGCTTCCGAACGAATTGCTGACGAACGTGTAGAAGGAGCCGGCAGACGGCAGCTTCTTCGCGAACTCGATGACCGTGTTGCCCACGAACAGTGCTGCAACGAAGGCGAAGATGAACGCGACGGGAAGAGCCGCACCCGCGGAGCTTCCAGCGGCCGGGGCATTCAAGATCACCGCCAAGACTGGCGCCATCACCGCGGCAGAGAGCGCGATGCAGTTCCTCAGAGTCAGGATTCCCCTCTCAAGCTTCGGCTCCTGACCGCCAACTCCGTCCGGCACGCTCGACGTAGACGCCATGACGTCACCCTCTCGTTCGGAAGAACTCTCGCTTCTCGCCGTGTAGGAGACGAGCGCCACTGCGCTCGCACTCCGGTGCCCGACGGATGATGTGGAAGTAGAACGGTCGCTCCTGCGGCTGTCAAGGGGTTTCGTCATTTTAAGCGAAATGTCTACTGTGGGATATGGAATATAGAGATGGCAGCTAGGCTGCGCGCAGGATGGTCACGCCGCCGTGCGTCGGTGCCTGCCAGTCGGGAGGTACTCACTCCGTGCACTCGAAGGCGGCTGAGGCGTGCGGTGCGGTCGCGGTCGGCCACGTCGGCGCCTCACGGGAGAACTCGCGAAAGGACAGCGTCATGGACGGACTACCCGAGGATGAGCGGGTCATCGTCGAGACGGTGCGTGACTTCGTCGACCGCGAGGTGAAGCCGGTCGCCCACGCGCTGGAACGGGCGGACACCTACCCCGAGCAACTGATCGACTCGATGAAGCAGATGGGTGTCTTCGGTCTCGCAGTTCCTCAACCGTGGGGCGAGTCGCAGGTCAGCACGCCTTGTTACGCCCTCGTCACCGAGGAGCTGTCGCGCGGTTGGATGAGCCTCGCCGGCGCGATGGGCAGC
Source organism: Candidatus Nanopelagicales bacterium (assembly GCA_025351185.1). Classification (GTDB taxonomy): domain Bacteria; phylum Actinomycetota; class Actinomycetes; order S36-B12; family CAIYMF01; genus Longivirga. The sequence goes on along the minus strand of JANXWJ010000186.1, from coordinate 48,649 downwards.
CACTCGGTGGTCGCCAAGCTCATCGTCGAATACGGAACCGACGAGCAGAGGGAGAAATACCTCCCACGCATGGCGACGGGCGAGATCCGGGGCGCGATGGCGCTGACAGAGCCGGGCGGTGGGTCGGACCTGCTGGCGATGCGGACCGTGGCAGCTCGGCACGGTGACGAGTACGTCGTCAACGGAACCAAGACGTGGATCACCAACGCTCGTCACGCAGGGATCGTGGCACTGCTGTGCAAGACCGATCCGTCATCCAACCCAGCGCAACGCGGGGTGAGCATCCTTCTGGTCGAGAAGGGCGAGGGGCTCACAGTGTCTCGCGATCTGCCCAAGCTGGGCTACAAGGGCGTCGAGAGCTGTGAGATCAGCTTGAGCGACTTCCGTGTCCCGACGTCCACTCTGCTCGGCGGCGTGGAGGGACAAGGTTTCGGACAGATGATGCGCGGCCTTGAGATCGGTCGGATCCAGGTGGCGGCACGTGCACTGGGCGTCGGTCGAGCTGCGTTCGAGGACGCCGTGAGGTACGCGCAAGAGCGCGAGTCGTTCGGCGTGCCCATCTGGAAGCATCAGTCGATCGGCAACTATCTGGCCGACATGGTCACGAAGCTCACAGCGGCGCGCCAACTGGTGCTGTACGCGGCCCGGTACTACGACAGCGGGGAGCGGGCGGATATGGAGACAGGGATGGCCAAGCTCTTCGCTTCCGAGACGGCCATGGAGATTGCCATGGATGCCTTGCGCATCCACGGCGGGTACGGGTACTCCACGGAGTTCGACATCGAGAGGTATTTCCGCGATGCCCCCCTCATGATCGTCGGGGAAGGCACCAACGAGATCCTGAGAAACGTCATCGCCAGACAACTGATAGCCCGCAACGCGATTGCTGAGTGAGATGAGTACGGAGGGCCCTCGACGCCCGTCGGGAGTCGCCGTCACCGCCTCTCGCTCGCTCCTGTTCGTTCCCGGGCACAGGAGCGACCAGTTCGACAAGGCAGCACGAAGCGGTGCGGATCTTGTGGTCTGTGACCTCGAGGACGCAGTCGCCTCCGAGGACAAGACCGCGGCGCGATCCGAAGTGGTCCGCTGGCTGAGGGCGGGGGGCACAGCCTCCGTACGGGTGAATGGCGCGAACAGCCCCTGGTTCGAAGCCGACCTGGCGGCCCTGCGCGCTGCACCTGGACTCAGCGCCGTCATGATTCCGAAGTCTGAGGATGCCGAGGTTCTGACGGAGGTTGCCCGCGACCTCGGCCCAGGGATTCCCCTCGTGGCATTGGTGGAGTCGGCGCTCGGGGTCCAGGGCGCCTATGACATCGCCAGAGCGGCGGGTGTGGTTCGGCTCGCGTTCGGCTCCATCGACTTCGCCCTGGACATTGACGCCGTGGAGGAGGACCGATCGCTCCTGTACGCGCGGTCCGTCCTCATCACCGCCTCGCGCGCGGCCGACATCGCCGGACCGATTGACGGGGTGACCACTGCGCTGGACGATGTCGAGGCGGTCCAGGCCGACGCGCTGGCGGCGAATCACCTCGGCTTCACAGGCAAGCTCTGCGTGCATCCTCGCCAGGTGGCACATGTGAACGAGGCGTTCTCACCAACGGCGGAGGATGTCCGGAGAGCCCGCCACCTGATCGACTCGGGCGCTGACGGACGGGCACTACGGATAGATGGCCGAATGGTTGACAAGCCGGTGCTGGAGCGAGCACGGCGGGTGCTTGAGCGGGCGTCGCTGTTCAGCGGTGGCACCGAACGAGCGGTGAGCTCACCAACGCTTACGACGGACAGGGATCCGCGAGGTCCACGGTGACTGGTCCTGGCTCGGCGCAGGCGGAGGCGGAGGCGACGACATGACGATCAAGCCGGGGTGGCGCGGCCGCTTCTTCGAGGACTTCACCGTCGGGGACGTCTACGAGCATCCCCTGGGCCGGACCGTGACGCAGCACGATAACGCCTGGTTCACCTTGTTGACGCAGAACACCGCAGCACTGCACTTCGATCACCACTACGCAGCGCAGACCGAATTCGGCCGCCCGTTGGTCAACTCCTGCTTGACGATCGCGCTGGTCACGGGCCAGAGCGTGAGCGACGTGTCCCAGAACGTGATGGCCAATCTCGGCTGGGACGAGGTTCGCCTGCCGAACCCGTTGTTCGAGGGGGATAGCGTGTACTCCGTATCAGAGGTGCTCGAGACCCGCCAGTCCCGCAGCCGACCCGACGTGGGCATAGTGACGGTGGCGACCACTGGGTTCAACCAGGACGGCACTCCGGTGATCACCTTTCGCCGAACCGTGATGGTGTATCGGCGCGGCAACGCGCCGCGATTGCCTACGCTTCGTGCCGACGTCTGATCGCGCAACCCGGGATCTGTTCGGCAACCCAGCCCACCTCGACGCTTCGTTACAGGATGGCTCGCCGGGGGGGCGCGTAGGCTCAAGTGAAATCGCGAGCGTGCTCGCCACAGCACGCTCGGGGTTCGCGAGGGCGGCGTCTGCTCCCCTAGGCCGACGTGAGAGGAACGCACATGAGCGCGGTCATCGATCTCGTCGCCGACATCGGCGAAGGCTTCGGCGCCTGGAGGATGGGCGAGGACGAGGACCTGCTCAAGCTCGTGTCCTCCGCCAACATCGCCTGCGGGTTCCACGCGGGTGATCCCCGCATCATGGACCGCACCGTCGCGATGTGCCGCGAGCGTGGCGTGGGCATCGGCGCGCATCCCAGCTTTCCGGACCTCGTGGGTTTCGGTCGCCGCGCCTTCGGCGCCAGTCCGTACGAGGTCGAGACCGACCTGATCTACCAGATGGGTGCGCTCGCGGGATTCGCCGCAGCACACGGCACGAGGCTCCAGCACGTGACACCGCACGGTCGGCTCGGCAACGACGTCGTGCGCGACCGGGCCTCCGCCGACGCTGTCGTCACGGCCGTGCAGCGGTTCGACCCGTCGCTCATCGTCGTCTCGTTCCCCGGCGAGCTGATCGAGGCCGCGAAGGAGGCCGGACTGCGTCACTCCGTGATCGGATTCTCCGACCGTGCCTACCGCTCCGACGGCACGCTGGTTCCGCGTGGCGAACCTGGTGCGGTGATCCACGACGAGGACGAGGTCGTCGAGCGTGTGCTGCGGCTCGTCCTCGAGGGCGTCGTCACGTCCATCGACGGAGTCGAGCTTGCGGTCTCGTGCGACACCGTGCTCCTCCATGGCGACAACGAGAAGGCCGTGCTGTTCGCGAACCGTGTGCGCGACTCGCTCGTGGGGGCCGGCGTACGCATCGCAGGAATGGCCGAGGTCGTCGATGCCCGGATGGCCGCAGAGACGCGCGCCTGAGAGCCCCGTCATCCGCCGTCCGACACCTGAGTGTCGTGTGCCGGCCCTCGGAGCACGATACGTAGGTGTGGGACCGACGTCCGTTCAGAGGCCGCCGGGGAGGGCTACACCGACGCTGCCGATGATGCTGCGCACGCTGGCGGTGACGGCCTCGATCGCCGCACGATCGCTGCGCGCGGTTCGGATGGCCTCCTCGGTCGTCACGAGACGGAACCGCACCCGGTCGCCGGGCTGGGCCTGACCGAGCAGCGACACCGCCGAGGTCGTCGCCACGGCGGCCACGGGGTACCCGGCCGTGAGCATGCGTCCGCGGAGCAGCACGATGACGTCCCCGGAAGGCGTCACCTCGACGGCCCCGATGCCGACGCCGCGGGACCGCAACTCGTGCCGGTCGGTGCGTGCGGGCGCGTGGCCGGTGAGTCGCAGTCCGACCTCGTCGCTGTCGTTGCCGACGGTGAACTCATTGTCCTGCAAGGCCTCTCGCGGGTTGATGAACTGCGCCCATTCGGGGCCGACTGTCACGTCGATCAGCGCAGGACTGGGAAAGCGCCGCACCTGGACCGCCGGGCGCATGAGTGGATGCCGCATGTGCGGATGGTCGAAGTAGACGAAGGTCGACGTGACGGTGACCAGGTCGCCCGCCGCGAGGTACCACCCGAACCCCAGCCCGGGATCGGGCGTGACGCTCCCGAGCAGCGTGGGTGCGCCGATCCTGCCGTGCACTGCCAGGTAGCACCGCAGCCCGTCGTGGATGCCGAACACCCGGAGCACCGAGCCGGTGGCGACCGGCACCGGCTGCCACGTGGGGACGCGGTGGCCGTCCACGGTCACGTCGCAGGCGGCGCCGGTGACGGCCACCAGCAGGTCACCGACAGCCTCGACCACCAGGCCGAGTGCGGTCGCCTCGATGAGCGGCGCCGAGGCATCGTTGGCGACGAGCGCGCAGGCCATCCCCGAGGAGTACTGGTCTGAGCTTCCGCGGACGCTCACGCCGTACTGCTGCTGACCCCTGCGCCCGATGTCCTGAACGCAGGCACGCCCGGGGTCCAGCACACGCAGACCTGAGTCAGTCATCGGCCTGCTCGATGCCGTGACCCACGAGGCGAGGGAAGTCCTCGGCGGGGATGGGTACATAACGCAGCAGGTCACCGGCGCGGTAGCGCACAGGAGGGTCGGCCGCGATGTCGAACAGCGTGAGCGGCGTTCGCCCGATGAGTTGCCATCCGCCCGGTGACGAGGTGGCGTAGACAGTTGCCTGACGGCCTGCCACAGCGACGGTCCCGGCAGGAACGGAGACCCGCGGCGAGGCCCGGCGGCCGACCTGTGCCGGGAGCGTCACGTCGCTCATCGGCGCACCCGCGGGGGACAGGACGGCGCGCACGAGATGCGGCTTCTCCGAGTGCAAACGAACGATCTCGTCCTCAGTGATGCCCAACGCTTGCGCGAGATCGGCGAGGTCGGGTCCATAGTCGCCGCCGTACACCACGGGAACCACGAAGGTCCGAGGTGCCTCGTCCTGCTGGCTGTCCAGAGTCGCTAACGCTTCTCCGACAGCGCGCACCACTGCGGCGTGGTCGGTGACGGTGCAGTCGAACTCGACGAGCACGGCGTCGTAGGACGCGATCGTCCCGAGGACTCCGCGCGGCATCGATCGGGTGAACTCCTTCTCGACGTGGTGCGCGACCCGCCAGTCCTCGTCATCGGTGGCCCGTCGAGCGGTGACGAGCAGCGCGCTGTCGCCGTACTCCCGAACGATGACACTGTCGAGCGCGGGTGCGACCTCGTGCGCTGCGTCGGGTGTCACTCCTGCTCCCTGGTCACCGTGATGGGCGTGCCCCGCGGACCGAGCCGACGACGTCAGCGTAGGACGACGGGTCTACACGGATGTCGATGAGGGTGGGCCCGTCGTCGCGGAACGAGGTCGCCACTGCTTGGTTCAGCGCCGCCAGCGTCTCCACACGCACGCCGGTGAGGCCATAACCGCGTGCGATGGTGGCGAAGTCCGTGTCGCCGTATCGCACAGCGTTCGCGCCGCCGTGACCTTCCGGCTTGGCCTTGATCTCGATGAGGCTGAGCCGGGCGTCGTTGAACACCACGACGGTGATCGGAAGGCCGAGCCGGCTCACGGTCTCGAGCTCTCCGATACACATCCCGAGGCCACCGTCCCCCGTGAAGCACACGATGCGCCGGTCTGGGCGGGCGAGACCGGCGGCGATGGCGGCGGGGAGGGCGAAGCCCATCGTGGCCAGTCCGCTCGAGATCAGGACCTCGTCGACCTGCTCGGTCGTCCAGAGCGACATCACGGGGAGCATGTGCGCCCCCGCGTCGACGGTGGCAACAGTTCCGGCCGGGGCCGCGCGTCGCACGCTCCGCACGACGTCTTGGGGCACCACCCCGTCCGGGTGCTCCGGGCGGGCGGCCAGCATGGTGGCGAGCTCGACGTGGCGATGAGCCTCCCCGGCATCGGGCGCCCACGTCGTCACGGGCCAGTGCTCGCGCAGGACATCGATGAGGCGGCCGAGATCGCCGACCACCTGCAGCACTGGCGACACGTAGGTGTTCTCCTCGGCCCATTCCCCCAGCGCGACGACGGGTGCGGCGTAGGGCCACGTGCCGTGGATGAACTCGACCGTGTCCACGCCGAGCATGACGACGAGGTCGGCGTCGTGCAGCAGTGGCGACTCCGTCGTTGCGCCGGTGAGCGGCACGGCCACGCACGGCCACGAGTCGGGCACCAGCCCCTGTGCACGGTACGTCATGAGAACGGGTGCGGATGCCTCTGCCACGAAGGACCGCAGCTCTCCCGCGACCTGCCGCGCCCCCACGCCGACGAGGACGACCGGCCGAGACGAGGCCTTGAGGATCTCGGCGAGGCGGTGGAGCTCCTCGGGATCGGCGATCGCCGCCGAGGGGACCGGCGGAACCTGGGTCGATGGTGAGCTGGGGTCGAAGTCGAGGTGCACCGGGCCGCGCGGCAACGACATGGCAACCCGCGCAGCGTGGGTCACCAGAGCGGACGGGTCATCGGCACCCACGACGGCGGTCAGCTTCGTGAGTGGCGCGAAGACTGCGCTCTGGTCCAGTCTCTGGTGCGCGATCCGGTCCGCATCCACCAGGCTGACGACGTCGGTGATCAGCACGAGCGGTTGACGCTCCAGCAGCGCATTGGCAACTCCGTTGACGGTGCACATCGCTCCCGGACCGCGCGTGACCACGCAGGCGGCAGGCGTCCCCGTGATGTCGCCGTAGACCGACGCCATGATCGCTGCTGGTGTTTCCGCATGCGCAAGCACGAATCGGATTCCGGCCGCCTCGGCCGCTCCGATGAGATCGAGGTTGTTGCCCCCGCCCGGGACGCCGAACATCATCGTGGTGCCGGCGTCCGCGAGCGCGGTCGCCACGGCGGCCGAGAGATCGGCGGCGTTCATGTGGTTCCTTCCATCCTTGCCTCTGCTCGGACCTCGAGGTCGTGCTCTCCCAGCCGCGGCGGCGGCCGTCGGGACGTCGGCGCGAGACCGTCGAACTTCCACGGGGTGTTCACGACACGAACCGGGCCGGAGTCATCGCGCGCGAACGTGACGACCATCCCGCGTGCCGCGGTCGCGGGGTCCTCCAGGACCTGGCCCATGTCGCGCACCGCCCCGACGGGGACGCCGACCGACTCCAGCGCCTCGATGACCGCCTCGGCCGTCATGGCGTGCAGCACCGGCTCCAGCTCGGCGAGCAGCTCGGCCTTGTGCGCGACCCGCTGGCTGTTGGTCGCGTAGCGAGGATCGTCGGGCAGCCCACCCAGGCCCAGTACCTCGCACATGCGGGCGAACTGCGAGTCGTTGCCGACGCACACGTTCACGAACCCGTCGCCGGCCCGCAACAAGCCGTAGGGGGCGATCGTCGCGTGACTGTTGTTGTCAGAGACAGGTGTCACGCCGGTACCGAAGAAGCGTGCTGCCTGGTGGGTCAGCATCGAGACCAGGCAGTCCTGCATCGCGATGTCGATCGTTCGACCGAGACCGGTGGCCCGCCGCTCGTAGAGCGCTGCCGCGATCGCCGTCGCGGCGAACATCCCGGCCGCGAGGTCGCCGATCGGGACGCCCCACTTGGTCGGCTCGCCCGGAGGGCCGGTCAGCTTCATGACGCCGCTGGTGCCCTGGAGGATCTGGTCGTATCCCGAGCGGGTGCCCTGGTCCTGGCCGAAGCCACTGATGGAGCAGTAGACCAGGCGCGAGTTACGTGCATGCATGGCCTCGGCTCCGAGGCCGAGCCGCTCGGCGGTCCCGGGGCGCCAGTTCTCGACGACGACGTCGGACAGCTCGACCAGCCGGTGACAGATGGCCAGGTCGTCGGGGTCCTTGAGGTCGAGCCGGATGCTGCGCTTCCCGCGGTTGACCGACATGAAGTACGCCGAGTCCTCACCGAGGTAGGGCGGCCCCCAGTGCCGTGCGTCGTCACCGCGGCCGGGGTTCTCGACCTTCGTCACCTCGGCTCCGAGATCGGCGAGCATCAGCGTGAGGTACGGGCCAGACAAGGCCTGGCTGAAGTCGAGCACCTTCACCCCGGCCAGCATGGTCAGGCCGACCTGGTCCTGTTCCGCCCGCGTCATCGGGTCACCTTATGGATGATCGCCTTCGTCTGGCAGTACTCGCCGAGCGCCTCGAAGCCCTTCTCCCGGCCGTAACCCGACTTCCCGAACCCGCCGAACGGATACTCGACACCACCGCCCGCGCCATAGGTGTTGACGTAGACCTGACCGGCACGGATCTCCTCGGTCATCGCGTGCACGACGTCCAGATCTTTCGACCACACGGCGGCGATGAGACCGTACTCCGTGCCGTTCGCGAGCGCGATCGCCTCCTCGACGGACGCGAAGCTCCCGGTCGCGACGACCGGGCCGAACACCTCCTCGCGGAAGATCTCACTCCCGGCGTCGCAGCCGTCGATCAGGGTCGGTGGGAAGTAGAAGCCCTCCGCAGGAACCTCACGATCACCCGGCCCGACGATCTGACGTGCGCCGGCATCGAGGGCGCGATCGACCATGTCGGTACGCCGCCGCTGCTTGGCGCTGATCAGCGGGCCGAGATCAGGGTCGTCCGGGCCGGCCCCCATGGACGTACGCGCGAGGATCTGTCGCAGACCGGACACGACGGAGTCGCGGACACCCTCGTGGATGAGCAGCCGCGATCCCGCTGAGCAGGTCTGTCCGGCGTTCTGCAGCATCGATCGAGCGATCGTGGGGAGGGCCACAGCCAGGTCGGCGTCCGGGAACACGATGTTGGGCGACTTTCCACCCAGCTCCAGTGCGACAGGTACGACGTTGCGCGCCGCCGCCGTGGCGACCACTGAGCCGATCGGGACCGAGCCGATGAACGACAGATGGTCGATGCCGTGATGCCCCGCGAGTGCGATGCCGGCCTCGTCGCCGAGTCCGGGCACGACGTTGACGACGCCGGGCGGGAAGCCCGCCTCGAGGGCGAGCTGGGCGATCCTGATCACAGACAGAGGCGCATCCTCGGCCGGCTTCACCACCACGCAGTTGCCGACGGCGAGGGCGGGGGCGATCGTCCGGCACCCGATCTGCATGGGGTAGTTCCACGGGATGATGTGTGCGGTGACTCCGAACGGGACGTGACGCGTGTAGGCGACGAAGCCGCCGTCGGCCGGGAGGCTGCGTCCGAAGAACGACTCGATCGCGTTGGCGTAGAACTCGAAGTAGCGCGCCGCGACGTCGGCATCCGCACGCGCCTGGCTGAGCGGCTTGCCGGTGTCCTGGCTCTCGAGCAGCGCCAGGGCTTCGCGGTCACGCGTGATCAGGTCAGCGAGGCGGCGCAGGGTCCGCGACCGTTCGAGCGTCGAGGTGTGACTCCACCCGTGCGATGCCGATCGTGCCGCCGCCACAGCAGCATCGATGTGCTCCGCGGTGCCGCGGATCGTCTGGGACAGGAGCTGGCCCGTCGACGGGTCGAGTACGTCGAGCGTCTGCGCCCCCACGACCTCGCGGCCGTCGATGATGGCGGGTTGGACGGTCACAGGATTCCTCCGGGTCGTGGGTTCCGGGCGTGGGCTGCCGTCGTCAGGCCAGGTCGCTGATCGACGGGAAGCGATCCGGTGGGAACGTCTCCACCTGCGGCGAGCGCTGCTGCACCAGGACGCCCCCGTCGACGACGAGGCAGCTCCCGGTCATGTACGCGGCGTCGGCGGAGGCCAGGAAGGCAGCCGGACCGGCCAGGTCCTGAGGCGTTCCTCCGCGACCCATCGGCACGGTGTCGGCGCGCCGCTTGTCCGCGATCGGTTCCGCGTGCTCGGGCCGGGTCACGATAAGCCCAGGCACGAGTGCATTGACCCGAATGCCGTACGGCGCGAGGTCGAGCGCGAGACCGCGCGTGAGCGCCTCGACTCCTCCCTTGGATGCGTCGTAGGCAACCATCCCGCGATGCGAGCGGGTGGCCCCTCCGCTGGACATGTTGATGATGCAGCCGCCACCCGCTGCGGCCATGAGCGGCGCGACCGCTCGGCAGGCGAGATACTGGCTCTTGAGGTTGGTGTCGATGAAGTGGTCCCACCACGCCTCGTCGGACTCGAGGAAGTGCCGCGAGATCGTGACGTCGCCCGCGTTGTTCACCAGGACGTCGACCTTGCCGTAGGTCTCGACCGTCGCCGCGACCATCGCGTTGATGTCGTCCGAACTCTTCACGTCGACGCGCATCGCGTTCGCGCTTCCACCAGCCGCCACGATCTCCGCGGCCGTCAACACGGCGGCGGCCTCATCGAGGTCTGCGATGAGGACTCCTGCTCCTTCGGCCGCGAAACGGCGCGCGATCGCCTCGCCGATCCCATGGGCGGAACCGGTGACGATGACCGACTTCCCCTGGAAGCGCTGCATGTTCTCTCCTGTGCTGGTCATCGAACCGTTCAAGGACGGAGCGGGTGAGGAGCTAGATGATGAAGTGCTCGCGGCGCGAGCCGCCGCCGGCAAACCGGTCAGCGGAGAAGGAACTCAGGTCGAGCGTCGGCTTGAGGCCCAGGACGAGCTCGGCCAGGTACTCGCCCACAGCCGGTGACTGCATGAAGCCATGCCCCGAGAACCCCGCTGCGTAGAAAAGTCCTTCGATCGGTGCGCGGCCGATCATGGCGTTGTGGTCTGGGCTCATCTCGTAGAAGCCCCACCACGACCTTTCGATCGGGACGTCGGCGATCGCCGGCAGGCGTGCCGTCGCCCGTCCGCTGAGATCCTCGAGCTCGCGATGAGGTCCGGCGAAGATGAGCCCGTTGCCCTCGCGGTGGAAGTAGAAGGCGCTGGTGAAGTCGATGACGAGCGGCGCGTCGTCCGGAACCCCCGCAGTCTCGCTCGTGAAGTAGATGGTCCGGGCCTCGCCGATCACGGGCAGCTCGAAGCCCAGAGGCGCGGCCAGCTCCGTGGAGTTGACGCCGGCGGCCATGACCACGACCTCGGTAGAAATGACGCCCGTCGCGGTCTCGACGCCGATGACCCGATCCTTCTCGGTGAGGATCCGGATGACTCGCTCGCCGACGCGGATGCGGGATCCGAGTGCCCGTGCGGCGACGGCGTACCCCTGGGCGACCGCTTCCGGGGTGGCGTAGCCCTCGAGGGGGCAGAAGGTGGCACCGACGACACCGGTGAGGTCCAACCCGGGCACGTGCTCGCGCGCCGCCTCGGGACCCAGGACCTCGGTGGGGATGCCCAGACGCTGCTGCTGCTCCGACGCAGCGCGGAAGAACGCCATGTCGGCGTCGTTGTCGAGAATGAACAGGTAGCCCACCTGCTTGAAGCCGATCGGAGTTCCGGTCAGCTCCTCGAATCGAGTGAACTCCTCCAGCGACCTCAGGGTCACGCGGGTGTTGAGCTCGTCGGCGTGCTGCAAGCGGATGCCGCCGGCGGCCTTGCTCGTCGATCCTGACGCCAGGGCGTCCGCCTCGAGCAGTACGACGTCGGTGCAGCCGCGGACGGCTAGGTGGTAGAGGACGCTCGTCCCCATGCACCCGCCACCGATGATCACCGCATCTGCCGTCTGCACCGATTCCTCGCCGTCCGTCGGACATCTTGGATCCGAAATGGTTCAACGGGAACGTAGCCGTGCACCTGCGATACGTCAACGAGCGGAGGGAGGCCCTCCGACTGCGCTCAATCTGGGATCCGAAATGGGCTCTTCAACGTTGAGGTCTGTGGCAGGATGCCGACGCCGCCGAGTCCGGGTGGAACGCAGACGGGAGGCACCATGCCCCACGACGCTGGCTCCTGGCCCGGCGACGGGTCGTGGGCCCAGGCCGATCCGCGGGATGCCGTGGCGACCACGAAGGCCGACCAAATCAGGCACGCAATCGAAGAGATGATCATCTCAGGGACGTTCCCCCCGGGCACGGTCCTGCGCCAGGACGAGCTGTCCCGGCGTTTCGGGGTGAGCCGTACGCCCATCCGTGAAGCACTTCGTCAGCTGGGCGCCGTGGGCTTCGTGTCCTTCACACCCAACCGTGGTGTCCGCGTTCAGGCGCTCGATCGCGACGAGTGGAGCCAGACCTACCTAGCGCGTGCGGTGCTCGAGGGCGCTGCAGCGGAGGCCGCGGCCACGCGCATTACCGACGATCAGCTCGACGAGCTCGCTGCCGCCAATGCGCAGTTCGCCCACCACACGGGCGTGCTACGGCGCGCCAACGCCTCGCGCGACGACCGCGGGCAGGCGGCATTGGCATGGGTGGAGAGCAACGAGCGCTTTCATAGCGGCATCCTCCAGGCCGCGGAGCTGCCCGTCGTCGAGCGTCTGGTCACGAGCCTGCGGCGAGTGTTCTCTGGTGAAGCCAGCTGGGCGCCGGGTTCGGCCGCCGACAGCCTGTACGCCGCCAACCTCAAGCAGCACGAGGCCATCCAAGCGGCCCTCGCCGCGCGCAACGGACGTGCGGCGCGCGCCCTCATGGAGGCGCACATCATGGACTCATGGGCACTGATGGAGTCCGTGCTCGACGAGTCCCAACATGATTGATGCTCGGGCTCCGGTAGGTAAGGACCACCTTCAGCAGGGAAACCCGGCCGGCGACCGCGTCTTGGTCGAGAGTGCTGTTCAAGCTGGTCGGCCGGGACGGCAGCGAGCGGCCGAGCAGGGCTGAGACGGGTAGAGCGGTCGCCCCGTGGGACCCGGCGTGCCCGCGGCGTGAGTCCTCCGTGGCGCTGTCGACGACGTCTGGACGGCTCGTCCGCCATCCTGGTGATCACGGCACGGGGACAGCCAGAGCTCGTTGACCTGGGACGATGCATCACACGCCACTACGTGCCAAGACCTTCCGTACTCCGGGCCCGGGAGTTCGAAACCCACCCACCATCGTGAATCTGACGCACCGGTCGAACCGCGAGCACCTGGCCGCCGACCCGATCATCGCGCTCGCCCGCACCCCGTCTTCGATGACGACGCACCGGACCGTGCGCTCCACGACGCCGCCACCGACGGCTTGCACTTCGCCGGCGACCCTGCATGGCTGCGTCAGGCGCTTCGCGCCGCCCGTCGCCACCGCCAGCGGCTGTGATGGCCGGCGGCACCCGACGCTGCGAGCCAGGCGTGCGAGCCGGGCGGATGCGCAAGGCCGATCAGTTCGCCGATGCCTACTACCTGGTCCGTGACTACGCCGGCACCGACGGCGAACTCGACGTCGCCAACGCCGACGCCGACGCCGCAGTCACCCTCGCCGTGCACGCCGGCATCGCCGCCTCCGACGTCATCTGCTGCGCACGGCTCGGCGAGCACGCCCAAGGCAAGAACCACGGCGAGGCCACTGGGCTGCTGCGCACGAACGGGACCTGGCGACCCTGCTCACCATGAAGACACGCGCCGGGTACAGCGCCGACCCGACAAACCGCGACATGCTCGAGCGCGCCGGCCGCGCGATGGACCGCTTGGTGGACGCCGCCCGCACTGCTAACGCCGGTTGACCCTGCGCACCCGATGTCGACGGCGGCGACAGCTGCTGCGGACGCTCCCGCCCGGAACGTGCGCAGAACTGGGTGTCCAGCGCTATCCCAATTCTGCCGCCTGCTGCCAGGCGCGAGTCCGTACAGCACGGCTGGTGAGTCCGTTCGATCTTCGGCATCATGGGACCGGGAGGTCACGTGTCGTCAGATCTAGGGGAGACCAAGCCTCGGGCCGTTCCATCGTTGGTGGACCCGGTTCGTGAGGCGGTCGCCGCCAACGTTCGGCGGGCTCGTCTCGTGCACGGCCTGAGTCTGCGCGATCTGGCGTTGCGGACGGGGACCAGCAAGGCGCTCCTGTCGCAGATCGAGCGTGCCGTCGCCAACCCGACGATCGACGTGCTAGCGCGCGTGGCAGCGGCCCTGGACTTGTCGGTGTCCGATCTCATCCGGACTCACCTGAACGCTCCTGAGGTCATCCGGCGAGGCGAGGGCACCGCGATCCAGCTCGAGGAGGTCTCGATCAGGACGCTGTTCGCGATCTCGGATCGTCGACGGCTGGACGTGTCCGAAGGGACGTTGCCGCCGCACACGCGTAGCGCCCGCAGCGAGCATGGCCATGCGTCGCTGGAGTACGCCTATGTCGTGGAGGGCACGGTTTCGGTGAACTCACTGGACTGGCTGGTCGAGCTGCGGGCCGGGGACTCGATCCGGTTCTCTGCCGAGGCCGAGCACGTCTACAGCACCGGCCGGCGCGCAGCCCGGGTCCTCACACTCGTGGGCATGGCCGACGACTGAGAGAACTGGACCGTCACGGCATGAGCCAGCCCGAGTCCTCCCTTGGCACGCTTTGCAGCAAACCTCGGGTGTAGTCGTCGCGCGGGTTGTCAAGCACCTGACCGGTCGGTCCGTGTTCGACGCAAGCGCCGTGGTGCAGCACGTAGACCTTGTCGGTGACCTGGCGCACGACGGCGAGGTCGTGGGTGATGAAGAGCAGGGCCATCCCGAGGTCGCGCTGAAGTCCGGTGAGCAGGTCGAGGATCTGCGCCTGGACCGACACGTCGAGGGCCGACACCGACTCGTCGCAGACGAGCAGCTGCGGTCGACCGGCGAGAGCGCGGGCGATCGAGACTCGTTGCCGTTCACCGCCAGACAATGAGGCCGGGCGCTTGGTTGCGTATCCCTCGGGCAGGCCCACGAGCGTGAGCAGCTGCGCGAGGTCCCTTCGTCCGGCCGGCTGTCCCATGGCGACCAGCGCCTCGCGCAGTGTCGCACCGACGGTCCGCACCGGGTTCAGGGTGGAGTACGGGTCCTGGAAGACCATCTGGACCGCCCGGCGCAGGTCGCGTCGTCGCGTCGCGTCGAGGCTGGACCAGTCGGTGATGTCGCTGCCGTCGAAGGTGATCGATCCGGATCCCGGCGTCTCGAGTCCGACCACGCAGCGGGCCAGCGTGGTCTTGCCCGACCCGGACTCGCCGACGATCCCGACCGACTCGCCCGGAGCCACGGTCAGGGACACTCCGATCAGCGCAGGTGTCTCGGACCCGCGGTAGGTCTTGCCGAGTCCGGCGACGCTCAGCAGTGCCGGCCCCGGGTCGCCGGGCGTCGGCACAGGGGCGACGGCCGACGGGGCACTCTGCCCCGTGCCGATCTCGGCGGCCCGGATGCACGCGACGCGACGACCGTCGTGCTCGGCCAGCACGGGGCGCCCGCGGCGGCACTCGTCGCTCACCAGCGCGCACCGGTCGGCGAATGGGCAGCTGCCGGCGACGTCGTCGTGGCGGGGAACCGAACCGGGGATCGTCGGGATGGTCACGAGCCGCCGGTCGAGCGGAGGCTCGGCGGCCAGCAGCGCGCGCGTGTACGGGTGCGCTGGTCTGGCCCGGATGACGGTGCTCTCGCCGTCCTCCATGACCCGTCCCGCATACATCACGACGGCGCGATCGCAGACGGAGAACGCGATGCGCAGGTCGTGGGTGATGAGCAGCAGACCCATGCCGCGTTCGTGCTGGATGCGCCGCACCAAGGCGAGGACGTCGCGCTGGGTGGTGACGTCGAGCGCGGTGGTCGGCTCGTCGGCCACGAGCAGTGCCGGGTCCCCGGCCAGGGCCGCGGCGATGCCGACGCGCTGACGCATCCCTCCGGACAGTTGGAAGGGGTATCGATCGGCGACCGACGCCAGGAGGCCGACCTCCGCGAGCCTGCGTGTGACGGCCATCCGCCTGGTGTCGGAGGTGGCACGTTCGTGGGCGACCAGCGAGTCGGCGATCTGGCGGCCCACCCGACGCAACGGGTTGAGCATGGTGAACGGGTCCTGCAGCAGCAGCGCGACCGTGCCGCCGCGCAGCGGTGCCATCGCATCGGCACCCGGATCGATGTCGGTGTCGCCGATGCGAATCGACCCGGTCCGGGTCAGACCCGGTGGCAGCAGTCCGAGGATCGCGCGCGCCGTCAGCGACTTGCCGGAGCCGGACTCGCCGACGAGCGCGACCGACTCCCCGGCCGCGATGCCCAGGTCGACGCCGGAGAGCAGCGACCGGCCGTGCGGTCCGGTGAGTGAGACGTTGAGGCCGCGTACGCTCACCAGGCTCATCGGGCTCGTCCCCTGGCCTCGAGGCGTTCGTGCACCCAGTCCCCCACGATGGTGACGGCGACGGCGGTGGTCACGATCGCGATTGCCGGGGCGAGTGCCGCCCATGGGTTGGCCAGCAGCTGGCTGCGGTTGTCGGCCAGGGTGCGCCCCCAGTCCGGAGATCCGGGTTCCACGCCGAGACCCAGGAAGGACAAGCTGGCGAGCGCGACCAGGGCGAAGGCGAAGTTGAGGAACGCGTTCGCGGTGACCACGGGCATGACGTTCGGCCAGACGTGTCGGGACATGATGCGCGAGGCAGAGAGGTCGAGCAGGCGAGCAGCCTCGACGTAGGGGCGGTGTCGTTGGTCGAGGACCGCGGCGCGCGCGAGCCGGGCGTCACCCGGGGAGAACAGGACGACGAGAACGAGGACGGCGAGGACGAACCCGCCACCGAGGACACCGGTGACCACGATCGCGACCAGCAGCGCGGGAAGGGAGAACATGAGATCGGCCCAGCGCATCGCGAGACCGTCCCGCCAGCCGCCGAAGTAGCCGGCGGGCACCCCGATCATGTTGCCGAGGACGAGCGAGCCGAGCGCGACGACGAGCGCCCCGAGAACCGCGGTGCGCGCACCTGCCACGAGCAGCTGCAGGACGTCGCGCCCGAGCTGATCGGTCCCGAGCGGGTGCCCGGGTCCGGGCGGTGTGATCCCGGTCAGCAGGTGTTGATCGGTGGCTCCGGGCACGAGGAGCGGTCCGATGATCGCGGCCACAAGTGCCGCTGCGACGATCACGAGGGACACCCAGACCATGGCTCCCGGCCGGTGCTGGAACCCGCGGCGCACGAGGCCCCGTCCTCGGACTGGTGATTGCGCGGTCACGACGCCTCCCGGCCCAACGCGATCCGCGGGTCGACGACGGCGTACGCGACATCGACGACTAAGTTGATGATGGCGATGAGCACCGTGAGGAGTAGGGCCACCGCTTGCACGACGGGGACGTCCTTGAACGTCACCGAGTCGACGAGCAGTGATCCGAGACCGGGCAAGGCGAACGTGACTTCGACGAGGACGGTGCCCACGAGGGTGGAGGTCACGATGAGGCCCGCGGCCGTCAGCACGGGGACGAGGCTGTTGCGCAGCGCGTACCCGACGACGGTGCGACCGCGCAGCCCACGTGCCCGGGCGAAGACGATGTAGTCCTGGTCGAGCTCACCGACCATCGCAGCTCGGGTGAGTCGCACGATCAGGCCCATCCCGCCGAGGCCGAGTGCGATCGCCGGCAGCGTCAGGTGCCATAGCGTCTGCGCCGGTGTCTCCCCCGTGCCGTACACCGGGAACCAGCCGAGCCCGATGGCGAAGACGAACAGCAGCAGCAGTCCGACCGCGAAGGGTGGGGCGCTGACGGCAGCGATGCTGGCTCCGGTGGCCAGGCGGTCCACGGCCAGGCCTCGGCGAACCGCTGCCCACACTCCTAAGGGCAACCCGGCAGCTACGGCGAGCGCCGAGCCGTAGAGCACCAGGACGATCGTGAGCGGAAGCCGAGCGCTGATCTCGGTCCCGACCTGCGACCCGGATCGGATCGAGGTGCCGAAGTCGAGGTGCAGGGCGGCCCCGAGCC
Source organism: Candidatus Nanopelagicales bacterium (assembly GCA_025351185.1). Classification (GTDB taxonomy): domain Bacteria; phylum Actinomycetota; class Actinomycetes; order S36-B12; family CAIYMF01; genus Longivirga. Next base: position 31,231 of record JANXWJ010000186.1, on the reverse strand, counting down.
AACGCAGGTACTGCACCAGGAAGGGCTCGTCGAGGTGGTACTGCGCCCGGATCGCGCCGATGGTCTCCGGCGACGCCGGTTTGGTGCCGAGGAGGGTCTGCTCGACCGAGCCGGGCGCGAGGTAGAGCAGCGCGAAGATGCCGAAAGACAGGACGAGGACGACAGCGATCGCGGCCGCCACGCGGCGGGCCAGGAATCGCGCCCACTCCTGCCCAGTCATCCCAGAACCCCGTAGCGGTGCAGCCAGTCGAGTACGCGGCGGGTGGCGTCGCGCCGGTGCTCCGGCTCGACGAGCTCGTGCCCTTCCCGAGGGTAGACGACGAGCTCGACGACGCTGCCGGCTGCGGTCCAGGACTCGGTGAGCTGCTGGGCCTGGCCCAGCGGGGTGACCTGGTCCTCGGCGCCGTGCAGGACCAGGGTCGGTGCCATTCCGGTGCGGCCGTGGCGGGCCGGCGACACGGCGGCGAGCGCACAGTGACCGGCTTCGGTCTGCGGGTCGATGCCAGGGAAGTACACCGTGTCGAAGCCTCCGCCGAGGTTGCTGGTGGTGACGAAGGTGGTCCAGTCGGAGACGCCGGACATCACCACGGCGCCGCGGAACAGGTCGGTGCTCGCCACGAGCCAGGCCGAGAGAAACCCGCCGTACGACAGCCCCAGCGTGGCCATCCGGTCGGGGTCGGCCATCCCGGCGGAGACCAGGGCGGCCACGCCGGCGAGCACGTCGCTGACGTCGATCTCGCCGACGTGGCCCGCGACGGCGTCGGCGTAACCCTGACCCCGGCCGCTGCTTCCCCGCGGGTTGGGCAGCAGCACCGCGGCACCGGCGAGCGCCAGCGGGACGGCGAGAGCGTTGGACTCCGCAGGGGCGAAGGAGTTGGCCCAGAGCCAGGTCGGTCCGCCGTGCAGCAGCACCACGAGCGGTTGCGGAGCCGGGGCGCCGGTCCGGCGGAGAAGGAGGCCCTCGACCGGCGTTCCGTCGGCGGACGTCCACGTGACGAGCTCTCGGGACAGAGCAGACGTAAGCCCGCGCATCTCCTCATTGAGGTGCGTGACGCGGGCCCACTCACCCTTATCACCCAGGGAACCCACGAACACCTCCGACGGAAGCTCGGGGTCGTCCGCGATCGCGGCGAAGCGACCCGAGGCCGCTACCGACAAGGCTGGCTGGCCGTCGCGCCCGCCGAGTGCTCCGCGGCGCACGACCCGCGAGGTCAGTCTCAGCTCCGAGTCCAGCGTGCCGACCTGCGTGCCCGTGCCCTGCCACCCACAGAACCACAGGGAACCGTCGTCAAGGACCCCGAGGTCCGTGACGTCGTCGAGGTCCGGCACCTCACGGACCGTCCCGTCCGCGAGATCGATCCGGAGCACGCGCCCGGAGACGATCGACCGCCCTTCCACGACATACGCGGCGCGCCCGTCGCCGGAGAGCCGAGGGCGCGCGAGCTGGCCACGTCCCGACACGAGCACACGCAGGTCCCGGCCTTCGATGTCGGTCAGCACCAGCGCCGCCTGGTAGTAACCCGCCGGTCGGGGATCGCGCGAGACGACCGCCAGGACGTGGCCCGTGGCATCGGCGTCGTGGTCCCACACCGAGTAGCCGGACAGTGTCACCGGGAGCGGTGACGACGCGTCGGCGAGGTCCAACCAGAGCAGGCGCCGCATCGGCGTCGTCGGCAGAGGTGACGCGGTATCGGGCACCGGAACTCGCAGACCGAGGTGCATCCCGTCGCGCTCGCTGCCCGGGTCGGCGACCCGGAGCACCACCACCGACCCGGACGCCACGACATCCTCGATCGCACCGGCGACCCGGACGACGCGGTCAGAGGTCCCGCCGTCAGGGTCGACGACGATCAACCGGTCCGGGTACCCCGGTGAGGTACCCGCGGTGACCAGCAACGACGTCCCGTCGCCCGACCAGGTCACCGACGTCGCGGTGAACCCCGATCCCAGCTTCATGTCCCGGGTCCCTCCGTCGACGTCGTGCAGCCGGACGGACTCGACATCGCCGTCGACGAGGAACGCCAGACGATCCCCGGTCGGACACATGGCGACATCGACAATGGCACGCAGCCCCACCAACCGGTCGAACGCCTGAACGGCAGCTTGCGTCGCGCTCACGCCGTGGCGTACACGTTCGTGGCCCACGGGCCGATGAAGAAGTACGGGCCGTAGTTACGCGCGGCGAGACCGGGACCGAACGCAGTGGCCGCCTGACCCCACCACAACGGCTGGTAGGGCGCATCCCCGGCAGCGGTGACGAGCGCCTGGCTGAGCAGCTTCGCCCGCTCGGCGGAGTCGATGCTCTTCTGCTCCGCGGCCAGCGCCGAGGTGACCGCAGGGTTGTCGTAGTTGGCGATGTTCGTGCCGTTGACCCCGGCGTACGCCCCATTGAGCAGCTGCTGGGTGTACTCGGCCGGGTCACCGGTCGTGGCGAAGTACCAGCCGGCGTAGATACCAGACTCGTGTTTGCCGAGATCGGCGATCCACTGCTCAAGGGTGATCTCCTTGACCGACAGCGTGATTCCGATCGCCTTCAGGTTCTCCGACAGCGTGAGCAGCGCCTTGCCGATCTGCGGCCCGCTGTTCGGATAGGTGACGGTGTCGGAGAACCCACCCGGAACACTGGACGCCGCGAGCAGGGTCTTGGCCTTCTCCAGGTCGAAGTCGTACTGCGGGATGCTCGCGTAGAGCGCGTCGACCTCCGCGGGCGCGAGGAGGCCGCCCCACTCCTGCTTGGTCGGGAAGGTCGCCGCCACCTCGCCGTGTCCCTTGAGCAGGCTCGACACGATGGCCGCACGGTCGATCGAGTGGGCCACCGCCTGACGGACCTTGACGTCGTCCCACGGCTTCTTGGTCGTGTTGAACGCCAGTGTCACCAGCGAGTTGTCGGTGGCGACATCGACGCTGACACCGTCGATCGCCTTCCACTGGTCGAGCTGGTCGAGCGGGACGTTCAACGCCATCTGGATCGACTTCTGCCGCATCGCGAGCTGTCGCGTCGTCTCATCGGTGATGAAGTCGAGGCGGACCTCGGCGACCTCGGGCTTGGCCCCCCAGTACGCGTCGTTGCGCACCAGCGTCACGTGCGAGTCCGGCACGAACTCCTTGATCTTGTACGGGCCGGTGCCGAGCAGCCCCACCTCCGGGGTGCCGATCTTGGCGCCGTTCTTGGCCAGGAACGCCGCGCTCGTGATCTGCAGCGTCCCGGGGCTGGTGACCCACCCGAACTGCGAGCTCGGCGCCTTGAGGGTGACGGTGACCTGCGACGCCGACGTCGCCTTCACCGACTCCACCCCGCTGTAGGCGTACGCCAGCGCGGAGGTGGATCCGGTCTTGGAGTTCAGCTCGATCGACGCTATGACGTCCTCTACGGTGAGCGCGGCACCATCAGAGAACGTCACGCCGGGCCGGATGTCGTAGACGAACGTCGTCGGCGCGCTCTGCTTGAACGACGACGCCAGCGAGGGGACCAGCGCACCGGACGCGTCGACGCCGACCAGCGCCTCCTGCACGAGCAGCGCGATCACGTAGTTGACGATTCCGGCCTCCCGTGCCACGTCGAGCGAGCTCACCGAGCTGGGCAGGCCCACTCCCAGCAGCGGGATCGGTCCCCCGCTGGCCCCGCCCGATCCCGACGCGCTCGTAACAGTGGAGCTCGACCCCGCCGAGCACGCGGCAAGCAGGCCAGGGATCGTCACCACTCCACCGGCGATCGCGATCGCCTTGAGCAGGGACCGGCGCGTGATCTGGCTTTCGGGAAGGGACACAGGGAACTCCACCTCGCTCTGCGGGAATGACAGCGCGGAGACGAACCAGTCGTCTACTGTCATGTACCAAGTGGTTACGGACGCTATCCACGTCGGCTCGGCTGGTCAAGCATGAAAGGCCTCGAAACATGACGTTCACACACCTGCCCGTTCCGACGGTCATCACCGTGTACGGCGCCACCTGGTGCGGACCGTGCACCCGGTTGAAGGCGCAGCTCGACCGGCTCGGAGCCGTGTACGAGGTCATCGACGTCGACCAGAACCCGGAGGTGCTCCCGGGCCTCGCCGCAGCCAACGGCGCGAGCTGGATCGTCCCCACGGTCGCGCTCCCCGACGGACGCGTCCTGATCAACCCCTCAGCCGCGGCGGTGACCGGGACCTCCGTCGGCGCTGACCGGGACACCTCGCCGGCAGCTCCGGTCGAGCGGCCCACGACGTGAACGAGAGCCCCTTGCTCGCGAAGATCCGAGCGAGTGTGATCGATGACCACCATGTCGTCCACGGACTGTACGGGCCACGGCGAATCACCTACGCCGACTACACCACTTCCGGCCGCGCGCTCACCTCCATCGAGGACTTCATCCGTGACGAGGTCCTGCCCTCCGCCAGCCGTTCCTCGATGGGCAGATCTCCCCAGACGCCAAGGTCGGGGTGCGCCTCGAGGAACGTGCGAGCGGCCCGGCGCCGATCGCGCATCGCCCGGTCGGACAACCCCGACTCCACCAGTTGCCCCAGGTAGGCCGGCAGCTAGGGGTGATCTTGCTCGGTCGCGGTCCGCGCGGGTGCCGCGGTGCTTGTCGACGAGGCCTTCGCAACCTGCCTCGAGAGTCTGAGCAGCTCCCTGGGGGCTGTGCGTTCAGACACCGAGATCCCGAGCGACAACCTGCTGCACGCAATCGTCGACACGTGGTGGGGATGGTTCCGTGCCCACCCGATGGGGGCGCGCCTCGTCATGCTTCACCACGAGGGCGCGACGATTTCGTCTCGTCGCGCGTCTGCCGCCTCGCGGGAGGTCCACGGGAGTCGTTTGTATGACAACCACCCCGCGCGCCGAATGCGGTCGCGCACGTCCCAGCGGGAGCTCGAGAACTGCGCCGCACGCACGCCCGACTGATGCAGACGGTCACGCCCTTTCCAACGAGCCTCCGACACGAAGAGTCGCCTCCGCCGGACGCGACGTAGTGTGGAGAGGTGACTCGACTCTCGGTGCTCGACCTCTCCACGATCCGGCAGGGATCTGACGCGGGCGAGGCGCTGCGCAACAGCCGTGACCTCGCGCGGCACGCGGAGCGTCTCGGCTACACGCGCTTCTGGCTGGCCGAGCACCACAACATGACCGGTGTCGCCAGCGCTGCTACCGCGGTGGCCGTCGGCTACGTCGCGGAGGCGACGTCGACCATCCGTGTCGGTGCCGGCGGCGTGATGCTGCCCAACCACTCGCCCCTGGTGATCGCCGAGCAGTTCGGCACGCTCGCGAGCCTCTATCCGGGGCGCATCGACCTCGGTGTTGGCCGAGCTCCGGGCACGGATCAGGTGACGAGTCACGCCTTGCGGCGCACCCTCGCGGCGGGTGTCGACGACTTCCCCGAGAGCGTCGTCGAGCTGATGGGCTACCTCGACGATGCCAAGGCGGGTCAGCGGGTCCGCGCGGTCCCCGGTCAGGGCACGCATGTCCCCGTCTACATCCTCGGTTCGTCGACCTACGGCGCCCAGCTCGCGGCAGCGTTCGGGTTGCCGTACGCCTTTGCATCGCACTTCGCACCGGCGGACCTCGACGTCGCCCTGCGTCTCTACCGCGAGCGGTTCCAGCCCTCGGCTGTGCTCGAGCAGCCCTACGTCATCGTCGGTCTCTCCGTGGCTGCGGCAACGACCGACGAGGAGGCTCGGCACCTGTTCACCTCGACACAGCAGACCTTCGTCAACCTGCGCACGGGTCGTCCCGGCCCGCTGCCGCCTCCCGTCGACGACGTCGCAGCCCTCTATCCTCCCGAGCTGCAGCCGTTGCTCGACGAGGTTCTCGCCCGGTCGGTCGTCGGTTCCCCTGACACCGTCGCCTCGGGTCTGGCCGCATTCGCACAGCGCACGTTCGCCGACGAGATCATCGTCGCCAGCCAGTTCTTCGACCATCGGCTGCGTGTGCATTCGCTGGAGATCGTGGCGGAGGCAGCTGCCTCCGTCTTCGCCTCTGCTGCTTGAGCTCTGCTGCCTCACCCCCGGCATGGGACAGCGCGGGGACCGTGACGACCCACGCCGGCACGCAAGGTGCGAGCACCTCCGGAGGCGTGCTCGGTGGTGGGCCGACCGGGCGGTCGTCCCACCACCGAGGATCACGGGGTCAGTCCTCGACCTGACCGGAGATCGCCAGCGTCGCGACCCGACCACCGGGCAGCAGCCGCACGCGTACGCCGGCACGGGTCACCCACGCGCTGCGCGCGAGGTCTTCGAGCCGACGTTCGTCGCAGTGCACGACGACGTGCCCGTCCGTCTCCGTCTCGACGACGAATCCGGTGAAGTCGCCGAAGTGGTCATAGCGCAGCGACACGACCTTGCCGGTGACCACGCCTGGGATGGCGTGACCCGTGACGGTCCCACCGTCCGTGCACGTCTCCTGGCAGTCGCAGTCGTGAGCACAGACGTGAGCACAGTTGTGGTCGTGGTCATGGCCGTGGGTGCGGTCGCAGTCATGGTCGTGCCCGCCGTCTTTCCCGCCACCACCGTGCTGCCAGTTGCCCGGGTGCTTCCAGTCGCCGTCACCGGTCGCGACGATCGTGGTCGGGTCGCCCCCCATCCCTGCGACGCGACCGGCGTGCAGGTCGACGTACCTGCGGAACACCGGCCACCACTTCGACTCCAAGGGCACCGACTGCTCGATGTGCCGCAGGATCGAAAGGGTGCGCTCCTCGTCAGGCAGCATCAGCGCCTTGGTGCTGACCGGGATCTCAAGCCCGAAGGCACCGATCGTGCGGCGATAGAGGAAGCCCTTGCGTGACGAAGTCAGCATCGACTGCATCATCACGTCCGGTGCGACGGCCCCGATGGCGTCACGCAAGTCGTTCTTGCCTCGCCGGATCACCTCGCCCACCTCGACCTGGCGACCCGCTCCGAACCGGGCGCCGGTGAGCTGCCGGACCCGCACCGAATAGCGCTCGCCCTTGTGCACGGTGGGCGGGAGCTCGACCGACATGAGCCCGACGTGGTCGACGTCGGACACGCCAGGTACCGGCACGAACGTGACTCCGCCTGCCTCGCACGACAGGGTGTGCGCGTCGACGAGCGTGAGCCGGTTGGAGACGTACATCCGACGAGCCCAGTCCAGCGCTGCGGCTGCGTCGACGGTGGGCAGGTAGATCGAGGCGTGGGTGCCCGCGGGCACCGTGCCCCAGTCGATCATCAGCTCGTCGGGCCGGTCGTCGAGCGGAACAGGCGGTGTAGGACGGATCTGCAGCGTCTGCGGGGCGATCCGGGAGTCGACAACACCCGGGTTGGGCACCCCGACGAAGGTGAGATTGCGCTGTGCGAGCTTGTCCGACGTCGACGGGTCCGCCCACGACGGGATCGTCTGCCCGTCAAGGTCGATCTCGACGATGAGACACTGGTGCAGGCTCCGCACGTGCTGCTGGATCGAGAGCAGCGGACCGGTGCCCTGGAAGGGCCCGTCCGGCAGGTTGACCGGCACGGTGCCGAGAAGGCGTGGTGGCAGCCGAAGATCGTTGGGCTGGTTGATGTCGAGCCAGCATCCGAAGTAGGCAACCACCTCGGCGCCGAGGCTGTCGTGGACGATCGTGCGGACGTTCGGGGTGTCTGTCTGCGTGGTCATGCTGACCGCAGCCGAGTTGACGCGCGGGCTGGCGAAGAACGGGATCGTCGCGATCTCGTCACCCTGCCGACCGAGCAGCGGCACGTGCCGGGTGCCCGCGCTGAAGGTGCGATAGAGCGTCGCGGGATCGTGCACGGCGTTGGTCTGCTGCGCTGGCCACATCCGGAAGAACGCACGCACGCTCGGCGCGTCCTGGTTGAGGTCACGCAGCCGAACCTTCGCGATGGCGAAGTTGAAGACCCGGTGCCCAGCGGCGTCGACCGGCGAGAGCGTGAGCGCCTCCGGCGCCTCCTGCGGGTCGATGGCATCGAAGTCGCTGCCCAGGGCGGAGTGGGTGTTGAGGTTGGTGATCATCGCCTGGACGAAGTTCGACGCCGCTGTGCTGGCTGCCCCACCTGTCGCGAGAGTGGCACCGAACCGGTGGCCGCCCTCCGTCACCTGGAAGACGCGCATGTCGATGCTCGTCCACCAGTCGACGCCACGGCTGGGATCACCGTCGAGGATGTAGGGATCCGGAGACTTCATCAGACGCAGCAGCCCGGCGTTGGCGACCGACTGCCCGGCTGCCGTGAGAATCGCGGTCAGCGCGATGTCTTGGAAAGGCCCGGTGAAGCTGAACATCGAGTCGTCGTCGAACGCCAACGCGTAGGGGAAGGTGAAGCGCTGCGGCACGTTCGGCGGCATGCTCGGGTCCTCGGGCAGCACGGTGCCGCGCTGCACGACGTGGATGCCGGCCTGCGGTGACGGGAAGGTCGGCGACGTCGGCGGTGCGGCCAGGTTGGCCGCGTTGAGGCCGAGCTCGGAGGCGGTGTAGCCCTCGACCACGACGAGCACGGCTGGGTTGATCACCGCAGGTGCGCCGTTGAGCGCGATGAGCGCCTGCACCTCCCCGTGGCCGGCAGTCGAGCGGTCCATGACGAGGAAGCAGTCACGCGTGCCCACCCCCACGGCCAGCGGAGCGGACGCGATGCCGTTCGCGACGACCTCGAGGGTCCACGCGCCCGGCGGGACGGTGACCGGCACCGAGACGACGGCCGAGACGGTCTCTGCCCCGGTGGCGATCCCCATGGTCGAGAAGTCGCGGGTGCGCAGATAGCGCACGTCGCCACCCGCGTTGGTGAGGCGTACGAGCGGGTAGTTGGAGGCGTTCTGCCGGTCGTCGCCGTAGCCGTTGGCGTGGGTCAGCCCGTTGAGCTGCTTTCCGGCGATCTGGTAGGAGTGCCCCGCGATGAGAGCCGTGGGAGCCGCTGTGAGTGTCGGGCGCCAGGCCGCCTTGGGAGTGAGCTCCGCGGCATCCGGAACGTATTCGTTGATGGTGTTCTGCTCGCCGGTCATGAGCACGTGCCCGGACGGGAGCAGGAGGAAGGCACACTGCCAGGTGTGCCCGGGCGCGCTCGCCGGCTGGGCCGCGAGCGTCGAGAGGGTGTTGGTGTCGGGGTTGTAGTCACAGATGGTGACCGGACCCGAGAAGAAGCCTCCACTGCCCGGGGTCGGGTCGACCGGCCCGGACGTGATCAGCACGTGGCCGTTGGGCAGGACCACGACGGCGCCGTCGCTCGACGTCTGAACTCCGTTTGGGGCGTTGGTGTTTCCCGCGTCGGCAGGAAGGTCCGGGCCAGCAGTCCAGCTGCCCTTGGCAGTCGCGGTGGCACCGGACGTGTAGAGGCCCGTGTGACCGTTGGCGCCGACGAAGAACGCCTTGCCGTTCATCAGGGTGACAGCGCCGCCCATCTCGCTGAGGTTCGTGCCGCCGATCGTGCCGATCGGGAGGCTCGATGACGTGACGCCGGCGCTCACCCACTCGTCGCGGGAGGCCACGTACATCTCGGCGTTCTGCGTCGCCGTCGCCGAGAAGATCTGCACGGTGACGACGTTGCCGTTGGGCATGAGGCACCAGCTCTCCTCGTTCGTCTTGCCCACCTTGGTCGCACCGACCGTGCCGAACTTCGTGCCGGCCTCGACCCAGGTGTCGGTGACCGGGTCCCAGATTGCTGTGCGCGCCGTCGACAGTGCGCCGATGAGGACGCGTCCGTCCTCGAGCACGATCGAAATCGCGTCGCCGACGATCCAGTCGAAGCCCGGCGTCGGCTTGTTCATGGCCGACCAGGTGCCCGACACCGGGTCGAAGATCTCGCCGCGGGTGTCCTTGTCGGGCGTCGTGCTCGTGTCGCCGAGGATGTCGGAATACTCCCCACCGACGACGAAGACCCGGCCGTCCTTCAGGACGCCGCTCGCGAAGTACTTCCGCTGCCCGCTCATCGGGAGGGCGCTCGACCAGGTGCCGTTGCGATAGTCACCATGGTTGTCCGGCGTGAGCCGATACCAGCTGGCGCCGCCGTAGGTGTTGCTCAGGGACGGCCGGTTGGCGTCGTGCACCAGGACGGTGCCGTCGGTGAGCAGAAGCATGGTGTCGGCGCTGACGCCCGACGGTGCGTTGAACGTGTTCCAGGAACCTGTCACGAAGATCGCCCCCTTGGTCACCGCCTGCGAATGGGCAGTGCTGCCCTACCTGAGCGGGGGTCCGACGCCGCTGATACGTCCCTCACCCGGTTGATGCACCGAGTCGACCGAACGGAGCGTGGACCGGTGGCCCGCGGTGTCCGGAATCCAGGATCGACCGGTCCGACGTCGGTCGTGACCTGCCACCGATCGCGCGCGTCCCGGCGACACACCCCGCGACGTCGGCGGACGGTGCCGTGACAGGCTTGGACCCTGACCGTCTGAGGCGAGGCGTCCTCGGGAGCGGGACGTCCTCACCTGCGCTCGACACCCGGAGGCTGCGATGACCGTGACCCTGACCTACCGCGACGCCGTGGCGGTCCTCGAGATCGGCGACGACGAGAACCGCTTTTCGCTCACGTGGCTCGACGAGATGGAGACGGCACTCGACCGGGTCGTCGCCGGTGAGCCGACGGCGCTCGTGACTGTCGGCACCGGGAAGTTCTTCTCCAACGGACTCGACCTCGAGTGGCTCACCGCCAACCCCGACCAGTGGCTGCCCTATGCCGGGAGGGTGCAACGGCTCCTGGCGCGCCTGCTCACCCTTCCCGTACCGACCATCGCGGCCGTCAACGGCCACGCCTTCGGCGCTGGTGCCATGCTCGCGATCGCGCACGACTTCCGCGTGATGCGCGTCGACCGTGGCTTCCTCTGTCTCCCCGAGGTCGACATCCGCATCCCGTTCACTCCTGGGATGTCGGCGCTCATCCTGGCCAAGACCACGCCGCAGACGGCTGTCGCAGCGATGACCACGGGCCGTCGCTATGGCGGGCCGGATGCGCTCGCTGCCGGACTCGTCGACATGACGGCGGCCGAGCACGACCTCATCGAGGTGGCCTTCGCCGCTGTGCTGCCGCTCGTGGGCAAGGATCCCGCCACTCTCGGCACCATCAAGTCGACGATGTACGCCTCTGCCGCCGCTGGCCTCGCCGGCTCCGCCGTCTGATCCTCCGCTCACGCCGGGAATGGGTCCGGCCGGTCACCCGATCAGCCGCTGACACGGTGTCATGCCCTGTCGGCCGCTCAAGATCTATTGTCGGCGCCCGCAGACCATCAGGTCATAGGAATTCTGTACGGATCGCTCCGGCAGCTCGACCTATTCGAGATGGCGCACCCATCATCATCTCGACGTGCCGCGTTGCGGTCGCGCGCGTCCGGGCGGCCTCGTCCCAGAGAGGATCGAGCCATGTTCGATCGCACCCCTGCGTCCCTCGACCAGCGCGAAGAGGGCTTCGCCCTCATCCACACCAGCAACACCGCTGTCTACTGGGTCCACAGCAAGAAGAACGGCGGACTCCTGCCCGGCACCTACTCAACCGCGGCGGCGATCACCACCGCCTGCGGCTGATCGACCGGCCGGCTCGCAGCACGAAGGCGGGGCAGTGCGCGCTCAGAGGCGGTGGTTGAGATAGTCGGGGGCCTCGCCGCAGCTGAGCTGGTCGAAGGCACCAACCATCGCATCCGTGTCGAAAGGATTGCCTCCCGACATCGACTCGGCGACGGCAGCCACGACATGGTGCGTGACCGCGGTGGCCAGGACGGTCGTAACGATGAGGAGCTGCGCCAGCCGGTTGACCTGCGCTGCGGCGACCGTGGTGACCACCATCGCTCCTCCTCCACCGATCGTCCGGACGTCTCACATTCCTGATCGGCACGGGGAAGCCCGGACTGAGCACTCCGACGGTGCGGATGCGCCCCAGCGACCTGTGTCACCCTCTCGGGCGTACCGAGCAGCGACTCGGCACGCTCAGTGCGTGATGACCTCGCCGGGGACCACGCGCGGGTCGTCGGCGTGCGCTACGTGGCCGCTCTCCCACGCACGGTAGGCCGTCGTGGCGCCGATGAGTGCCGCCACCAGCCACGCCGCGACGGCGGCGTCGTCGGCCAGACCGGGGATCGTGAGGAACAGCTCGGGCAGCAGGTCGATCGGAGACACGATGTAGAAGACGGCCACGACCATGAGCAGGAGGCGGCCGCGGCTCAGCCCCTCGTAGCGCCCGAGGAGAACGTCGCGGACCAGGCGTGGGATCGAGGAGATCCGTCCCATGAATCCGGTCGGACCGTCCGACATCGCCGCAGCCGCAGCCGCTGCCGCAGCTGCCTTGCGTCCCGTGCTGGCCATCGTTCCCCCTAGGCAGTGGTGCTCTCACCGGACAGACGCCGGCGACGACTCACAGGTTCCCGTTCCCCCGATCAACCAAACACCCAGGGGCCCGCCCACTCGGCGTCGCCAGAGTGGCGAGGCACGCGACGGCAGTGATGGGGACGAGCACCGCGAGGGCGCGGCGTGTGCGACGAGTGTTCGTCATGGAACCTCCCAGGTGACCCGGCGACGCTACGCCCGGCCTCACAGGCTCGTCCGGCACAGGGCCGAACCGACATCCACCGTGACTCTCCGCGCAGGCGGAAGTGACGCCGCGCATCGGACGTGGCCGATCAGGTGACCGCTGCAACTGCCTCGATGAAGGCAGCGACTGCGCGGTCGACATCGGTGTCGGTGTGCGCTGCCGAGAGCTGAACCCGGATCCGCGCCTGACCCTGCGGCACGACGGGAAAGGAGAAGGCCACGGCATATACCCCGCGCGAGAACAGCTCGTCGGCGACCCTGCCCGCGACGACGGCGTCACCGAACATCACCGGCACGATCGGGTGCTCACCTGGCTGGAGGTCGAACCCAGCAGCGGCCATGCCGTCGCGGAACCGCCTCGCTGCTGCGTGCACCCGGTCGCGCAGGTCGCCGGAGGTCTCGAGCACGTCGAGGACGGTCAACGACGCGGCCACGATCGGCGGTGCGACGGAGTTGGAGAACAAGTACGGTCTCGCCCGCTGCTTGAGCAGCTCGACGATCTCTCGTCGCGCGGCGACGTAGCCGCCCGATGCGCCACCGAGCGCCTTGCCCAGAGTCCCCGTGACGATGTCGACCCGGTCGCGTACGCCGAAGAGCTCCGGGGTGCCTCGACCCGTCGGCCCGACGAAGCCGACGGCATGCGAGTCGTCGACCATGACCAGGGCGTCGTAGCTGTCGGCGAGGCGACAGATCTCGTCGAGCGGTGCGAGGAAGCCGTCCATCGAGAAGACACCGTCGGTGACGATGAGACGATAACGCGCGTCCTTCGCCTCGACCAGACGGGCCTCGAGCTCGACCATGTCGCGGTTGGCGTAGCGCAGCCGCTGTGCCTTGCACAGCCGGATTCCGTCGATGATCGAGGCGTGGTTGAGCGCATCGGAGATGACGGCATCACGCTCGTCGAACAGCGCCTCGAAGACGCCGCCGTTGGCGTCGAAGCACGAGCCGAAGAGCACGGAGTCCTCGGTGCCGAGGAACTCTGCGAGACGAGTCTCCAGAGCACGGTGGATCTCCTGCGTGCCGCAGATGAAACGCACCGACGCCATCCCATAGCCCCACTGCTGCAGGGCTTCTTGGGCCGAGGCCAACAGCCGCGGGTCGTCGGCGAGGCCGAGGTAGTTGTTGGCGCAGAGGTTGAGCATGTCGCGCCCGGCAGTGTCGACGACGTGGGTTCCTTGCGGCGAGGCCATGACCCGCTCGGGCTTGTAGACACCCGACTCTCGCATGGCGTCGAGGCGCTCGGTCAGCTCTGCGCGCAGCCCGTTCAGCATCGCGTTGTCGACGGTCATCCCGCCACCTCCCAGTCGAGAACGACCTTGCCTGCTGTGCCGCTCGCGGCGACCTCGAACGCCGTCTCCCAGTCACTGAACGCGAACCGGTGCGTGATGACCGGCGAGATGTCGAGGCCGGCCTGGACGAGCACCGACATGGCGTACCAGGTCTCGAACATCTGCCGACCGAAGACCCCCTTGATGGTGAGCATCGAGCGGATGACCCTGTCCCAGTCGAACTCGACGCTCGTCGAGGGGAGTCCGAGCAGCGCGATCTTCCCGCCGTGCGCCATCGAGACGATCATCGAGTGGAGCGCCGGTGCCGCACCGGACATCTCGAGACCGACGTCGAAACCCTGGACCATCCCGAGCTCGGCCATCACATCGCGCAGCTGGGTCGTGCCGACATCAACAGCGCGCGTGACCGCACCCATGGACTGCGCGAGCTCGAGCCGGTTTCGGCTGAGGTCGGTGATGACGACGTTGCGAGCACCGGCATGACGCACCACGGCGGCAGACATCAGACCGATGGGACCGGCACCCGTCACGAGCACGTCCTCACCGAGCACAGGGAAGGCGAGGGAGGCATGCACAGCGTTTCCGAACGGGTCGAAGATGGCCGCGACATCGGGGTCGATCAGGTGCGGATGACGCCACACGTTCGTGGCGGGCACGACGACGAGCTCAGCGAAGCCGCCGTCGCGGTCGATGCCGACGCTGATGGTGTCGGGGCACAGCTGACGCTGCCCGCCGAGGCACCACCGGCAGCGACCACAGACGATGTGGCCCTCGACGCTCACGAGGTCGCCGACGTCGACCGTGTCGACACCGTTCCCGATGGACACGACCCGACCCGCGATCTCATGCCCGAGCACGACCGGCGTGCGCACGGCGCTCTGCGCCCATGCGTCCCAGGCGCGCACGTGCAGGTCGGTGCCGCAGATCCCTGTACGCAGCACCCGGATGAGCACCTCACCGGCCTGCGCCTCGGGGTCAGGGACCTCCTGAAGCCACAGACCTGGAGCCGCCTGAGCCTTCACCAACGCCTTCACAGCGGCAGCCTCCCACGAACCTCCCGAGGGCTTCCGGTCAGGCCGAGTGCGACTGCGATCGACGAGCGGTCCACCACAGACCGACATCGAGACGCGCGCGGCGCCAGATCAGCAGTGACGTCACCAGCACTCCGTAGACGAGCAGGTAGAACGTCACAGTCCCGGGCGAGCCGCTGGAACGCGTCGCGACCAGCACCAGCAGCGAACCCACCCCGATCAAGGAATTGCGGATCTTCTCCCGCCGACTCAGGTCGAGGGGCAGCCGGGACCTCACGGCGGGTGGCATCCGGAGGTAGGTCCATGCAGTCCACGCCGCGATGACGGCTGACACGGCATACAGCGCGGGGACACGAAGGGAGGACGCGAGTGCGGCCAACGAGACGACGAGCGCCAGCCGCCCCGCGAGCAGCTGTCGAAAGACGAGGGCCGCCTGCTCCATGTTCGACGCTGCGATGACGAATCGGGGGGTTGATGGAGAGGGCACGGGTCCACATCGCCCCGGCGGACCAGACATCGCCGTAGCTCAGCCGGATCGCGACCAGGTTGTTGAGCGCATACAGATGGGTGGGCTCCGGGCGGAGCACGTCGGCGTACTCCTGGGCCGCCGTCATGGGCCGACCCGACGCGTCCGGGGCCATGGCATAGGCCACGCGGATGTCTGGGATCGTCCGGCAGCTGGGCCAGGCCGATCTCGGCGTGGTGAAGGGCCGACGCCGGTCGGTCGAGGTCGATCTCGACCAGGCTGAGCACGTCGCGAGCGCCGACATGTGCGGGGTGAAGTGCCAGTGCCTGCCGCGCCCACCGTGCTGCCGCATCGGGGAATCCGGCCCGACGAGCAACGCACGCGCAGCGAACGAGCAGGTCGACATCCTCGGGTGCCTGAGCAGCCGCCCCCCGGGCCGTGTCGAAGGCTCTGCGCTCACGACCCTCCTGCAGGACGCACTCGGCCAGGAAGATGATCGCCCACGCATCGTGCGGGTCGGCGGCCACCACGGGTTCGAGGATCCTGCGGGCCTCAGCAGGTCGCCTCAGGTCGAGAAGCACTCCCGCGCGAGCGACCTGACTACGGCCGAGGAGGTGCTCCAGTGCCGCGCTGGTGCGGTCATCGACGAGCAGCACTCCGATCAGGCGCGAGGCACCGTCAGCCGCCATGCCGTCCCCTCCCCCGGAGCGGAGCAGACGTCCAGCAGTGCGCCCGAGCGCGCAGCGAGACCACCCATGACGCGGACGCCGAAGTGCCCGTCGCGCGGCTCGTCGAACGTCGGCCGGACATCGAACCCACGCCCGTCGTCAGCAACGACGAGGACGACATCTGCACCCACCAGCTCAAGGGTGATGTCGATGTGGGCGGCCGTGGAGTGCCTGATCGCGTTGCGCAAGGACTCCTGGGCGACGCGATACACGAGCCGCTCTCCCTCAGCGTCCAGACCGGTCGGTCCCATCGTCGTCTCGAGGCGTACGTCGATGTCCGGTGTCCGCGCCGTGTCGGCGAGATCTGTGAGCGCCGCGACGAGACCTGCCGAGCTCAGGTCGGGCGGATAGCTGTCGACCAGGAGGGCCTGCAGGCTGCCGATCGTTCCGCGTACGGCCGCACCAGCGCGGCGTACGACGTCGGCCGTCTCCGTGCGCCCATCGGACTCCGCCCGCTCCGCGGCACCGCTCACCGCGAAGGAAGCGGCTGCCAGCTCCTGCACGACCCCGTCGTGCAGCGTGTCCGCGATCCGTCGACGCTCGTCGGTGGAGGCATCCACCGCGTGCTCGAGCAGCGCCACTCGATGCTCCTGTGCCGCGCGTACGCGATCCAGCAGCCGCCAGATGATCGGGAGCATGAGCAGGAGCAGGAGGAGGAGGCTGGTGAAGGTGATGCTCGCGAAGCCGCGCCACAGCACACCTGTCCGGGTGGAGACCGCACCGTAGGGCAGGTAGGCCTCGAAGAGCAGTCGGGAACCGCCAGGGGTCCGGACAGGGCGATAGACCTCGAGAAGCTTGTCTCCGTTCTGCTCAAAGCGGTTCTCCGACTTGGTCACGTCGCTGATCTCGGCGAGGGTCGTTCCGTCGGTGAGCGCTGCTCGTTCGTCGTCGTCGAGCGGAAAGGCCAGACCGACCACCTTCGGCTCGTCGGAGTAGATGATCGTGCCGTCGGGCGTCCACACCTTGACGCGGACGACGTCGGGGCTGAGGACTCGGATGCGCACCATCTCGTCCAGAGCGGCGTACGCCGTGGGGTCGTGGGTCAGCAGCGTGTCGCGCAGCGCGGGCTGCACCACCGACTCTGCGAGGAGGTCTGTCGTCTTTGCCGCGTCCTTGACCGCCTCGCGCTCGGCGACGGTGCGGCTCGCGAAACCTCCCGCCATGGCGACCGCGACGAAGACCACGGCTGCGGCCGTCACGAGCTGCAGGTAGATCCTCGACATGCGCGGCGGCGCCGGCGCCCTCCCCGGGCGTCTGGTGGCTGCGGCGACCGTCACCCAGGTCGGCACCCGGGGCGCGTCGCGCGACGGCTCCGCGGGGGCCGGGGCGGTGTCGTCATCCGACGCAGTAGCACCGCCGAGAAACGTGGTCATCGAGGTCCTGTCGTGTGGTGGGAGATGCCGAGGCGACCGATGTCACCACGCGCTGAGTGTCCACCCGTGACGCTTCCTCGGCGGTTGTTCCACGAAGTCGGTCGGGTCGCCGAGATCGCCTGGCATCCGGCCGATCTGCGGTCCTAGGACCGGCCTGCCGTAGCAGGTCGTAGGACCTTCGCCGCGAACCTTGGAGCGACTGCGACAGTTCTTGGATGAGTCCGGGATGAAGATCGCGTGCCGTGGGCCGAAGATTCTTATGCAGCACCACGCCGCACCGGCCTTCCCCCATCGGCCCACTCCCCAGGGACACACCATGAAGCTGAAGCTCGTCATCCCTCTCACCGTCGCAGGCGTCGTCATGGGCTCGACCGCGGCCTTCGCGTCGAGCCACATCGCGGCCCCCACCACGGTGCCGGCCTCCGACACCGTCACGGTTTCGCCTTCCTCGGCCGCCACGGAAGAGGCGTCCGAGACGCCGTCCGACGACCCGACCGCGACCACCCCGTCCACGACCGCGACGGTCACCCCGACCGACGACGCGTCCGAGACCCCGGACGCCAGCCAGTCGGCAGAGCCGAGCGAGACCGAGACACACTCGGCCAAGCCCTCGCAGAGCGCCAGCGCCGACGACGATGCCGATGACGACCAGGGCGACGACAACGGCGACGACCAGGGTGACGACAGTGCCACTGCCACTACCCAGTCCAGCGCCACCGCCGGCAGCGGGTCGCACGAGTCGGGTCACGGTGACGGCGGCAACGGCGGCTCCGGTCACGGCGATGGCGGCGGCGGTGGCTCCGACGACTGACCGGGACTCCTCGACAACGTCAGGCGCTGCGAGACCCGCACGACTTCCCTGCCGCTCGACCGCACCACGGCTCGACAGTTCGACATTTCGACAGCCACACCCGCACCACGAGCACCACCCGTGCAGCGCCCGCAGCACGGACAACTGAACACACCGTGGTACGACCCGAGAGGGCCGTGACGCCTTCCTCTGCGCCACGGCCCTCTCGTCACCACCAGATGTCGACCTCGGCACCGAGGCGCTCGCGGGCTCACCTGCCGTTCGTGTCCGAACGTCCTGCTCGGGCTCGTATCCCCCGTCCTGGGACAAACCTTGGACGTTCGCCGGATGAACCCCGAGCAGATGTGGGCAACAGTCGAACTAGCACCCCGGGCTGACCGATCTCGGTCTGACTCCGGGGCTCCTCGTACCGGAAGGGAGATCGCGATGACCAGCAGGAACCTCGCGGCCTCGCCCTTCTCGACGTCCTGCGTCGCCGGGGTTGGTGTCTGATGTCTCAGCCCGCCTTCTCGCTGCCCGAGCCGATCCAACCCGACGGTCGCGTCTGGCGTGTCCTCGCCGTTCCGACGACCTCGACGTGGAATAACTCAAGGGTGACTCTCGCGGACGACGACAACCCGCGCCGCCGCGTCGCCCGGTGGTTTCGTCGCCGCACACCTGCTCCCGTGATCGACCTTCGCGAGGAGCGCCGCGCTCGTCGCGACGACCCGCTCCCGTCGGACCCCGAGAGCGTCGTCCTTCGTCTCGCCCGGCTTCGCGACGCAGGCCTCATCACGAACTCCGAGTTCGAGTCCGAGCGCAAGACACTGCTCGGCGACGAGCGCTGACTCGCACTCGCCGGGCCTCGCCCGCAACCTGCTCGCCCACTGCCCACGATCCTGGTGAGCACCTGCGCGCGCACGACGTCGTCGTGAGGCGTTCGAGTCGCTGGGTCGGCGCGCAGTCGTCCTGCGCGACCGAAGAGTCAGGCAGCCGGGCCGTGACCTTCGAGGTGCGGGTGAACCGCGACAGGAACTTCGAGCTCGGCCTGGACCGGGATCTCTGCCTCGACGTCCTCGGCGCTCATGGCACGACTCATCGCGATCACGATCAGAGTCGCTGCGACCACGACGATCACACCTGTCGCGATCCAGGAGAACGCGCCGGGAAGCGCAGTGAGCTTGAGGGTCACGAATGCCATGGCGATGGTCGCCGGGAGCGTGACCATCCAGGACAGCACCATCTCTCCGACAACCTTCAGGTTGATGCCGACACCCGAGGCGACGCCCGCTCCGGCGATCGACGAGGCGGCCGCGTGAGTCGTCGAGATGGGCGCCCCGAGCGCCGTCGCACCGAAGATCGCAGCAACCGCGCCCACATTGGCGGCTACTCCGGACGACACGTGCAGGGTCGTGATCCTCAGACCCATCGTCTCGATGATCTTCCAACCACCCCACACCGTGCCCAGGGCGATCGCGCCGTAGGCCGAGAACTCGACCCACGTCGGCACCGCGATGTTGCCGTCGGCGCCGGCGGCCAGGTGACCCGTGCCGACGAGAAGCGCGGCGATGACGCCCATCGTCTTCTGCGCGTCGTTGGCACCGTGGCCGAACGACACCGCACCTGCCGACACCAGCTGCAGCCACTTGAACGGCTTGGCGTTGTCAGGGAGGTGGAACACGTTGCGCAGCAAGGCGACGAGATACATCGCCAGGAACGCGATGGCGAACGCGACGAGTGGGCTCACGATGATCGCGATCGCGGTCTTCTGCACACTCGACCAGCTGATCGCGTCGGTGCCACCGGCTGCGAGACCGGCGCCGACGAGGCCGCCGATGAGCGCGTGGCTCGACGACGACGGCATGCCGAACCACCATGTCGCGTAGTTCCACGCGATCGCGGCGAACAGCGCGGCAAAGACCACGCCGATGCCCGTGACGTCCGCGTGCACCGTCTTGGCGACCGTGTTGGCCACGGCCGTACCCACGATGAAGACCGCGGCGAAGTTGAAGGACGCCGAGAACCAGACGGCCCACTTGGCTGGCAGCACTCGCGTCGCGACGACTGTCGACACGGAGTTCGCGGCGTCGTGAAAACCATTGGTGAAGTCGAACAGGAGTGCGAGCGCGACCACTGCAATCAGGGCGACCATCGTCAGGTCCACGAACCGTCTCCACCACGCGTGGGGAGGTCACGGCGACCGTCCCGGCCATACCATCATTCCGGTCCCAGGGCCCGTGTCCAGCCGTGGAGTGAACGGCGGGTAAACAACCGGTGAACGACCCTCAGGTGGGGCACCGACCCGATTTCCAGCACGATTTTCTGGTCAGGACGTCCGTGCTTCCCGCCGCGCCCAGGTCCCGCGAGGGACTGGCGGGTCGATGTGGCACCGCGGGCTCGGACACCGCCCCGACGCAACAGAGCCCCTCGACGTATGAGGTCGGGGGGCTCTGCGCCGACCGTCGGGCTGCGCCCGGGGGACCCGAGCACAGACGCGACCCGCGGGCGTCACCGCGGCCGCTGCGCCCGCCCGGCGAACCGGGTTCGTCCGTCGTCTCCGCGTCCCGCAAGCGGGACTCATCGACGTCGGCAACGCGAGCAGATGGTCTCCCGACCGGTCCTGACTCTCCCTGCGGTGACACCCGCAGCCGACGAGGTTGCCCTCGGCGAGATGGATCGCCGTTCTCCGATCGAGCCGCCTCCCGTCTCGGTCCGCGTCGCCGGGTTGCCCCAGTTGTTCGTTCCGCCGTGGAGGGCGTGAGGAGATTGATAGTCGCCTTCGTCTCTCAGGCACAAGGGTTCTGACCGACGAATGTTTGTGCACAGCTGCGTGCACAACCTCGTCCACATGCAGCCGTGCTCAGACCCTCCGTCGTACACACCCCTGTGCACAACAGTGGTGGACAACTCCGGCACGACCGGTCGACGACCGTACGCGAAGCCGCAGCGGCGCCGACTCGCTCAGACTCCGAGCGGCTGCGGCTCCAGCGAGCCGAGGAGGCCACCCACGACCTCGATCACCTCGGGATCGGCCCCCATCGACATGTGCGTAGCACGGACCTCCACCGGGTCGGCGCCGGGGTCGAGACAGGCACGCCAGTCGACGACGCCGTCGTCGATCGAGAACACCGAGGTGTAGGGGAGGTCGCCCGGGATGTCGGCGTCGAGCCACCCGCGCACCTCCTGGGCGCACTCTCCCGAGAGGCAGTCGTCGCCGAGCAGGCCCGGCACGCCGAGCGAGCTCAGCCGGGTGATGACCTGCAGCTGCGCGGCCAGCGTGGCGTTGACCGCCAACGGGTCGGTGTTGGGCGTGCCGAGAGTGATGAGCGAGGCGACGAGATCGGGCCGGCGTACGGTCGCGATCTTCGCGAGGGTGCCGCCGCGGCTCCAGCCGACGATGGCGACCCGGCGACCGGTGCGCTCGGCTGCCTGCTCGAGCCGGCGCTCGACCGCGTCGGCGAGCTCGCGTGTGCAGCCGATGTTGGGCGCGATCCCCGAGCGAGATGTCCAGTGCCCGCGCCGCCGGAGCTCCTCGGTCATCGGGGCGAGCGCGAAGTCACCCGAGAGGAATCCCGGCACGAGCAGCACGGGCACGCGATCCGGGTCAGGCGTGGTCACCTGACGCTGGTGCGGCAGCAGCCGGCCCGCGACCCTGAACACCGAGAGGTTCTCGCGCACAGTCGTGAGCACCGGCGGGCGGAAGCCCACCGGGTGCGGCAGCGGGTCACCGAGCTCCTCGGGCGACCGGCCCACGGGCCCAGGCATGCCCCCAGTTTGCGTCACGCACGGGTCAACACCGCGGACTTCCCGCCCTGTTCCCACCCAGGCAGTGCCCGGCCGGCTTCTCACACCGATCGGTGACTGCTTCGGGGACGGGACACGACGACCCGATCCGGCTGAGGGGGACTCTCACCGTCCTCTCAGGGACAGGGCACGCAGACGGCAGGCTGCTCACAGGGTTTGGCCAGGCACCGCGCCGACGGTTGACCCATGACCACGGCAGCACTGCCCTACGAGGCAGCCCCGCCCTCCGATGGCGTCGCAGGCAGCGAGCGTCAGACGGCTCGGGCACGCGTCCCCTCGGCGCTCGCCCAGTCGCAGGACGGTCATGCCGTCGTCGACATCGTCATCCCCGTCTATAACGAGGAGACCGACCTCGTCGGCAGCGTCGAGAGGCTGCACGCCTACCTCGCCGACTCCCTGCCGGTGAGCTTCCGGATCACGATCGCCGACAACGCAAGCACCGACAGCACATGGCAGCTCGCGCTCGAGCTGGCGCACCAGCTCCGCGGCGTACGCGCCGTGCACCTGGAGGAGAAGGGTCGCGGCCGGGCACTGTGCCAGGTGTGGTCGGCGAGCGACGCCGACGTGCTCGCCTACATGGACGTCGACCTCTCGACCGACCTCGCCGCGGTGCTGCCGCTGATCGCCCCCTTGCTCACCGGGCACAGCGACCTGGCGATCGGGTCGCGGCTGGCCCGTGGGTCGCGGGTCGTACGCGGACCCAAGCGCGAGCTGATCTCCCGCTGCTACAACGTCCTGCTTCGTACGACGCTGGCCGCGCGGTTCTCCGACGCGCAGTGCGGATTCAAGGCGATCCGCGCCGACCGGGCGCGCGAGCTGCTGCCGCTCGTCGAGGACACTGGGTGGTTCTTCGACACCGAGCTGCTCGTGCTCGCCGAGCATCGCGGGCTGCGCATCCACGAGGTGCCGGTCGACTGGACCGATGACCCCGACTCCCGCGTCGACATCGTGCCGACGGCCATGGCGGACCTCCGCGGCATCGTCCGCCTGGCCCGGGGCATGGCCTCGGGACGGATCCCGGTGTCAGACCTTCCGACCTACGCCGGCGCGGACCTGCCCCGAGGTCTGCCCTCGCAGCTCGTGCGCTTCGCTGCCGTCGGTGTCGCGTCGACCCTGGCCTACCTCCTGCTCTTCCTGGTGCTGCGCGGACCGCTCGGCGCACAGGGGGCGAACTTCTCCGCGCTGCTCATCACGGCCGTGGTCAACACAGCTGTCAACCGCCGCGTGACGTTCGGTGTGCGCGGTTCCACCGACAGGTTCCGCCACCAGCTGCAAGGCCTCGTGGTCTTGGCGATCGGACTCGGGCTGACCTCGCTGTCGCTGCCGGCGCTCCACACCTCGGCGTCCGAGGCGCCGGCCTGGCTCGAGATCTCCGTGCTCGTCACGGCCAACGTCGCCGCGACTCTCGTGCGCTTCCTGCTCTTCCGCTCGTGGGTCTTCCCGCGTCGCGTACCCGCCCACGACCTCGCTCTGCCGACCCAGGCAGAGCCCGACCGAAGGACGACCCGATGACCACCGTCTCCCACGGCCCGGAGTTGGTGCCGCCGCTGTCCCTCCTCGACGGCGCTGCTGCACCCGAAATGGCGGCACCACTCACGCCGCCACTGACCCCGTCCGACTCTGTATCGGGCGGGCCCATCCCGGACGCGGCGCCGTACGCCCCCGCGGCGCCGCGCTCCCGGCTGACGCGTCTCTGGCGCGGACGTGGCGACGACGCGGCGTGGGTGCGTCCGACCCTGCTGTCGCTGCTCGCAGGCACCGGGCTGCTCTACCTCTGGTGCCTCAGCGCATCCGGCTGGGCCAACGCGTTCTACTCCGCCGCGGTGCAGGCCGGCTCCCAGAGCTGGAAGGCGATGCTGTTCGGCTCCAGCGACGCATCGAACTTCATCACCGTCGACAAGCCGCCCGCGTCCCTGTGGCCCATGGAGATCGCGGCGCGCATCTTCGGCGTCAACTCGTGGAGCATCCTCGCGCCGCAGGCGCTCATGGGTGTCGCGAGCGTCGGCCTGCTCTACCTCGCAGTACGCCGATGGTCGACGCCGAGCGCTGGTCTCATCGCCGGCGCTGTGCTCGCACTGACTCCGGTCGCGACCCTGATGTTCAAGTTCAACAACCCCGACGCACTGCTCGTGCTGCTCATGACCGCTGCTGCCTATACGACCGTGCGTGCGACCGAGAAGGCTTCCACCCGTTGGCTTCTGGGCACCGGAGTGCTCCTCGGTTTCGCGTTCCTCACCAAGAGCCTGCAGGCCTTCCTCGTCGTGCCGGCGTTCGCGCTCGTCTACCTCGTGGCCGCCCCGACCTCGGTGCGTCATCGTATCCTCGACCTGCTCGGTGCGGGTCTCGCCGTGGTCGTCTCTGCCGGGTGGTGGATCGCTCTCGTCCAGCTGTGGCCCTCCGACAGCCGGCCCTACATCGGTGGCTCGCAGACCAACTCGGTGCTCGAGCTGATCATCGGCTACAACGGCCTCGGCCGGATCACCGGCGACGAGGTCGGCAGCGTCACCGATGGTGGCGGTGCAGCGATCGGTGGCGGAAGTGTTTGGGGCGAGACGGGAATCAGCCGTCTGTTCTCCTCCGACTACGGCGGCCAGGTCGCGTGGCTCATCCCCGCAGCACTCGTGCTCGCAGCCGTGATGCTCGTCATCCACTGCCGCGCTCCGCGCACCGACACCGGCCGCGCGGGCGTCCTGCTCTGGCTCGGTTGGCTGCTCGTCACCGGCGTCACGATCTCGTTCGCGCAAGGCATCATCCACAGCTACTACACCGTCGCCCTGGCGCCGGCGATCGGTGCGTTGATCGGCATCGGCGGGGTCACGCTCTGGTCGATGCGGGAGCACCTGGCGGCTCGGGTCGCCCTGGGTCTCACTGTTGCCGGCTCGTCGGTCTGGGCCGTGGTGCTGCTGTCGCGCTCGGCCGAGTGGCTGCCCTGGCTGCGCTGGGTCGTCCTCGCACTCGGTGTCGGGTCGGGCCTCGCCCTCCTCGTGACCGACCGGCTTTCGAGGCGTACGGCTGGAGTCGTCGCTGCTGCAGCGCTCGTCTCCGCACTGCTGGCACCTGCGGCGTACTCCGTCCAGACCGCCATCACCCCGCACACCGGCTCGCTGCCGAGCGCCGGACCCACGGTGGCCGGCACACGCGGTGGCCCCGGCGGCGGGCGCGGCGGGTTCCCCGGCGGCGCACCAGGTCAGGCCGGCACACAGGGCGGCCCCGGCGGCACCCCGCCCGCCGGCGCCATCCCCGGCGGAGCTCTCCCGGGCGGCGCCATGACCGGTGGCACGACCACGGGTGGTACGACGACAGGTGGGATGACCACGGGTGGCATCACCGGCGGGACCGCGCAGGTGATGCCGGGCGGCGCAGGTGGTGGCATGGGCGGTCTGCTCGACGCGAGCACGCCGAGCGCGACGCTGGTCGCGATGTTGCAGGCCGACTCCAGCTCGTACACCTGGGCAGCCGCCGCCGTCGGCGCGCAGTCGGCCGCGGGCTATCAGCTCGGATCGGGTGAGCCGGTGATGTCGCTCGGCGGCTTCAACGGGAGCGACCCGTGGCCGACGCTCGCGGTGTTCCAGTCCTACGTCGCCAACCACCAGGTGCACTACTTCATCGGTGGCGGCGGGGTGGGTCAGGCCAACGGCGGCTCGTCCGCGACGAGTGCGATCAGCACGTGGGTGTCGGCGACCTTCACCGCCATCACGGTCGACGGAGTCACGGTCTACGACCTCACCTCCCCGACCGCCGCCTGACCCTCCGGAAGCCCTCACCCCGCCGCTGACCTGGGTGGCGTAGGGGCTTCCCGGGCCTGGTGACACCCACAGCACCCAGGGCAGCGGTGGGGTGGCGGGTTTCGGGGTGATACTGGGCGCGAGTTCGCGAGCCTGGGCCGAGCAGTCGCGGCCGTCGTCGGGTGCGTGGTCGCGCTGACAGCGTGCGGAGGCTCCGCTCCGTCACCGGCTGCACCGTCCCCGATCCCGCTGGAGTCGGCGTGGTAGCCCGGACTCTTCCTCGCCGGGCAGGCCGGCCATGGCCGCGGGCCCGACGTCTCGACGTCGGCATCGCCGTCCGGTTCACCTTCGTCATCGACATCCGGTGCGTCGCCAGCCCGCTCGGACTCCACCCCCGACGACGCAGTGCAGCAGCGACTCGACGAGGTGAGCATCCAGAAGACCGACGTCACCGGGCTCACGGTGTGGCTGGGCACCAACGGCACGTCGCTCGCGCGGCCGTCGCTCGCATACTGCGAGAAGACGCTCCCGTCCGAGCGGTCGCGCGCGGCTCGCCGCCATGTGGACGTGGTGAACGCGTCGGGAAAGCCGACCGGGATCTCGAGCGAGTCGGTGCTCTACCTCACTCCCTCCGACGCGTCCCAGGCTCTCCCCGAGCTCCGCTGCCTGCGCGACCACACGCATCGTCACCACCGACGGCCACACACTGACGGTGGTCCAGAGGTCCTCGACCGACGTCCCCGTGGCCGGCCTGGTCGCCGAGAAGCAGCGGCTCCTGCTCGCGACCGTCGTGACCGCCGCCACGGACCCGAAGGCGGTCATCACCTACCGCATCCAGCGTGTCTGGCAGCAGCGTGGCCGGCTCCTCGTCGGGGTGTTCGTGGAGAGCGCTGGCAGCGACCTCACGCGCGGTGAGCTGACCGCGACCGGTCAGCTCACCGCCACCGTCTCGACCCCCCTCGCGCGGCTCGACAGTGCCCTGACGGGCGCATCCTGAGCCGAGGGTCAGCAGAGATCACCGAGGGTGACACCCCAGGTCACTCACTCGGCGCAATAGATCTGGCGGCGTATGACGCGGAGCGTGACCAACCCGCACAATCGGGGGGTGCGTGAGGGTCCTCCCAGCGGGGTGACGACCGTCGCGGCGGACTACTCCGCCCGCGGCTCGGTCGACGACGCCCTGGTGCAGGCGGCAACCACGGCGCAGGTGGGTCTGGTGCGCATCTCCCCCGATGGTGGCGTGTGGTGGTCCGATGAGGCCTACCGGCTGCACGGACGACCGCGCTGGCGTCGGGTGCGACTCCTCGACGACGTGGTCGAGGGAGTGCCTGCGGGCACCGTCATCGCGCTGCTCGAGACCTACGCCGCCTCGCTCACCGATCCCGACGTCGACCTGCGCTACTCGGTCACCGGCTCGAACGGGGAGCACCGCGACCTCGTGCTGCGCGCCATCGGGCTCGGTGTTGCTGTCGTGCATCGGGCCGGTGCCGAGCCGCCGATCGTCGATGGCGCCGAGATCATCGACGTACGCGACCGGCGACGGCCGACAGGGCACCTCACCCAGATCGTCGACGACGAGCCCCGTGCGGGTGACACCGACGTCGCAGCTGCCGACGCCGACGCCGACCGTGAGCAGGACGCCCACGGCGGCGAGCCGATCTCACCCGAGCTGCGCGAGGTTACGACGTTCGGCGTATCTGAGTCCGCTGGCTCCGGGCCAGTCGGGCCGGACCATGTGGCGTCGGACTCTGAGGCGCCCGACGCTGGAGTTTCCGAGGCTGCATTGTCCGAGGCTGGGGTGTCCGAGGGTCCTGTCCCGGACGACGCGGCTGCACCCCGCACCGCTGCTCTCGCCGACGGGGAGGGCGGGGTCGATCTCGACCTCGCCGCCGCGGTGCTCTCGGCGACGCCCGACCTGGTGCTGCTCTATGACGTCGTCGAGCACCGCTATCTGCGCATGTCCGGCCACGACGACGAGGCGCGGGCGCTGGTCGAGCGGCTCAGTCAGGGTGGTGGTCTGCGCGATGACGTCCACCCCGACGACTACGACACGCTCGTGCAGTGGCGCGACGAGCTCCACACCATGGAGCCAGGTGGGCTGCGCCACGTCGACGTGCGCATGCGACGCGATGATGACTGGCGCTGGTCGGAGATCCGCGCCTCGGAGTTTCGGCGAGACAGCGACGAGAAGCTGATCGAGGCCGTGCTCATCGTGCGTGACGTGCATGCACGTGTCTCGGCGGGACGACGAATCGCCGAGAGCGAGCGCGCGTTCCGCGAGCTCTTCGACGCGAGCCCGGCGGGACTCGCCGTCCTCGACGACCATGGGCGCTTCACCGACGTCAACGACGCCTTCTGCCAGCTTGTGGGGCACACCCGTGACGCCGTGCTCGCCACGGTCTACGAGGCTCTGCTGCACCCGCAAGACCGTGCTGCTGCAGTGATCTCACGCGCTCGCCGGATCAACGAGGGCACCATGCCGTCGGCCTCCGAGCGCCGTCTCAATCGCGCCGACGGGTCGACGATCTGGGTGCGCATGCGCACGTCCGACCTCGACTACGCCGGCGAGCAGCGCACCCTCGTCTCGTTGGAAGACGTCACCTCGGCCAAGAACACCGAGACCCAGCTGCGGCACGATGCACTGCACGACGACCTGACCGGGCTGCCCAACCGTCGCCTCATCACCGACCGCCTCAAGCTCGCGCTCACGCGTGGCCGGCGCGGTGGCGGACGCGTCGCGCTGTTCTTCATCGACCTCGACGACCTCAAGCGGGTCAACGACACGCACCCGTGGCAGCACCGTGCGGGCGACGTCCTGCTCGAGACCGTCGCCGCCCGGGTGCGCGACACCTTGCGCGAGGCCGACACTCTCGGCCGGCTCGGTGGCGACGAGTTCGTCGCGGTGTGCGAGGACGTGGGTGATGACGACTCGTTGCGCGACATCGGCGACCGCATCCTCGCCGCGGTGTGCAAGCCGCTGACGATCGGGGCGGAGACGATCGCCGTCGGGGTGAGCATCGGCGTGGCCGTCACCGACGAGGACGACGAGGACGCCGAGCACCTGCTCCGGCGAGCCGACGCGGCCATGTACATGGCCAAGGCCGGTGGTGGGTCGCGGGTCGCTCGAGCCGACATCGGACAGCTCGAGACACACGCGCATCTCGACCTCGTCGGCGCGCTGGCCCGACACGAGCTGCGCCTGCACTATCAGCCAGTCGTGTCGCTCGGCACCGGCGCCGTGCTCGGCGTGACGGGAGCGGTGCGCTGGAACCACCCGGATCGCGGGCTCATCCCCGCGCACGAGCTGAGGTCGGCGCTCGGTGCTGGCGCCGCGACGCTGCCGATCGTGCACTGGTGCATCGATCGCGCGATCACCGACGTACGCACCGTCGCCCCGGCCCGCGCTGAGCATGTGTCGGTGTGGCTCTCGGTGCCTGGTCGAGCGGCCCTCGCAGCCAGCACCCGCGATGCCATCGTCGCGTCGATCGCCGGGCCGGACGGATCGCTGACCGCGGACTCGGCACCCTCGCTCGTGCTCGACGTGCACGAGGTCGACGTCGCGTCCCTGACCCGACGCCAGGCCCTGCACCGCCACCTCGACGACCTGCTCGAGGTCGGCCCGCTCGCCCTCGGGGTCGAGCACTTCACCGCCGACCTGGTGCCCGTCGGGCTGCTCCAGTTGCTCTCGGCCGCCTCGGTGTCGCTCGACCCCGACCTGCTTGCCTCCGTCGCGGAGAACCGGTCGACCGAGGAGCTGGTGCGCGCGCTCGTCGCAGCGGCCTCGGCGCTCGGCGTCATCACGGTCGCGATGCACGTCGACTCGCCCGAGCAGCTCGCGATCGCCCGGTCCCTGGGCATCCACGCGGCCTACGGCGACCTCGTCGGACCGGCTGCGCCGCTCGACACCTACGCCGACCTGCTCCAAGGCGGGCGGATGTCGCTCCCCGGTGGAGTTGCCGAGGTCGAGGTGGCCTACGACGACGACATCGACACCTCGACGGACCCGTCCTCGGACGACAACGCCCCCACGGACCTCACTCTCGCGCCGGGCCCGGACGAGGGACCCAGCGACGCCGACATCTGGGCCGGCGTACTCGGTCAGCGCACGCCGGCCCCCACGACCCACCGCGACGTCACGTCGGACAGCACCACGTCGCCGGACAGCACCCCTGCGGCCGACGGCGCCATCACTTTCGACAGCACCGCTGCGTCGGACAGCACACGTGCGCTGGCAGACCCTGTGGTGCTCCCACCGTCACCGCACCTGTTCCCCACCGTCGAACCCGCCGACGTGCCGGTGCCCCCACCCGTCGTGGCTGAGCAGCCGGGAACCGCTGAGCCTCAAGCTGTCCAGGCTTCGGCGGAGCCGACTATCGACCTGCGCGACCTCGTTGTCCACGCCCCGAGCGGGCCGGCATCGCCCGTGACTCCTGTCGCGCCGGATCCCGTTGCCACGCCTGCGACAGTCCCCGTCCCGGCCACCCCAGTGTTCCCAGCGACCGCGTACGGCCAGACCACAGCGCCCGAGTCGATCGGCGACGCGTTGGCTCGTGAGCTCGGGGTGTCGCTGCCCTCACCACCGGCACCGAGCATCAGCGAGATCGTCGCGCGCGACCTCGGCGTCGACGTACCCACCCCACCTGCAGCCAGCCTCGCCGAGGAGGTCGCACGCGACCTCGGCATGGCCCTGCCCGTCCGGCCGGCTCCCCTGCCCCCCTCCACGCGGACCTACGACACCTGGTCCGCAGAGCCCGACACCGACTACTGAGCACCACCGCCATCCGCACCCCCGACGTCTCTCCTTCGCCCGGGACGGTCAGGGCAGCTCACCTGCCCTAGTCGTAGCCGAGGTCGTGGAGACGGTCGTCGTCGATGCCGAAGTGGTGGGCGATCTCGTGGACCACGGTGACGTGTACCTCGTCGAGCACGTCTTCGACGGAATCGCAGATCGCCAGGATCGGGAGCCGATAGATCGTGATGCGGTCAGGCATGACCCCGGCGTACGACGTCCCGCGTTCGGTCAGCGGGATGCCTTCGTAGAGGCCGAGGAGCTCGCCGCGCTCCTCGGAGTCGTCCTCGACGACGAACAGCACGTTGTCGACCAGGCGGGCGAGCTCGTCCGGAATCTCGTCTAGCGCCTCGGCGACCAGCTCCTCGAACTCCTCGGCAGGTATCTGGAGCACCCCCCGATCCTGCCCCAGCCACAGGTGCATGCGAGGCTTACCCTGGCATCGGGTCGCATTTTGGCTCGGAGCCAGGCGTCCCGTATGCTCTCCCGGTCCCCGACGGGCGACGACGCCGGGGACCAGCACGCCGAGGCCCCCATCGTCTAGTGGCCCAGGACACCGCCCTTTCACGGCGGCAGCACGGGTTCGAATCCCGTTGGGGGTACGACAGCACGACGCACCACAGCGCGTTGCACGACAGCGACATGCATCGCAAGCGCCGCAGCACGTGCACGACAGCAAGGCCCCGTAGCGCAGTTGGTTAGCGCGCCGCCCTGTCACGGCGGAGGTCGCCGGTTCGAGCCCGGTCGGGGTCGCCACAGCACCACCCAGCACGTCAAGCCCGCACGAGCAGAAGGGGCGCCGCGTC
>JANXWJ010000172.1 GCA_025351185.1 Candidatus Nanopelagicales bacterium | reverse complement strand
TCACCGGGCTGGCGCCCCCCCGGCGACAACCCCCGACCCAGCTGGCACTGCCCGACATCGACGCCGCGATCACCCAGCTCACCCGCGCCGTGACCACCAGCGGCCGCGAACGCGCCGCGCACGCCCTCCTCGACGCGCCCGTGCACGCCGCCCGCGAGAACGCGTGGGCGCGGCAGGAAGCAGCACGCCCACCGGAGGAGTTCCCACGCGAGCACCTCAACAACCAGGGCGACCTCGACCGCGCCCGCATCGACCGTGACCACGCCCAGCAACGCCTGCAACAAGCCGCGGCCAGGATGCGGGAGCTCGAAGCAGAGCTCGCCCACACCGGGATCTTCGGACGCAAACGCCGCGCCGAACTCACCACCGCGATCACCCGCACAGCCAAGACATCGTCACCGGCACCCTCAGCCGGCTCGAGTCTGCCGAGAAAGTCGTGACCCGCCTCGCCGGCGTCGTCGACACCGACACCACCACCCGCGCCACCCAGGCAGACCGCGACCGCCAGGACCGCTGCGACGCCTGGGCATCCCGACCCGACACCGACCTGCGCGACCCCAACCCGCACACCGGGGAACGCGACCCGAGGCCCGTCGTCGAGGCCGCGAACGCCCGCATCGCAGCCCGCGCCGCCGCCCGGCAAAGGACCCCGACCACGCCGATCAGAGTCAGCCACAGCAGCACGCACCACCACCGCGGACCCGACCACCACCTGGGCATCTGAAGAGGAGCCAGCACGAAACGACATCGGTCGGACACCCGTGGACAGCAGTCGGGCATCGTCACCGAACCGTTGCCCGAACACCTCGATGTTGGCGGCCTGTCGTGCACACCTCCAGATGAGAGCACCCACCAGATCCCGCCCTGGGACACCACCGAAACGGAGCACCCGACCATGACCCGAGACGAACTCGCCACCCTCCCCGCCCTCCTCGACGTCCCCACCGCCGCCAAAGTCCTCGGCATCGGCCGATCCCTCGCCTACGACCTCGTCCGCCGCGGCGAATGGCCCACCACCGTCCTGCACATCGGGAAGCTCATCAAGATCCCGACGGCCCCGTTGTTGGTTCTCATCAGCCAGCCGACTGCAGAGTTCGCAGTCTCCGATCGCGGCTGATCGTCCTCGGAGCCAGGTCGGCGTTACGCGGCGGGGGCGTTCCCGTGTGGCGTCTCAGTCCGCTCCCGCTTCGGGACCTCCAAGAATGGGATCGAGGACTGCCGCCACCTTCGCCAGCTGGTCGTCGAGGAGCGCGTCGGTGACGTCCTCGAGACCCTCCTTGTGACGCCATGCAGCCCACTTGACCTGAGCGATGTCGCCGTACCCGGCGACCACCGGGGCGATCGGCCCGAGTGTCACGTTGCGGTACCGGGCTACCGCGCGCATGGACTCGAGAAGGACCTGGTCGTCAATCCCCGCGGCCGCGAGCTGCACGATGTCGACGTAGTCGCGCCAGCGCGTGCTCGACGTGCCACGTTCGAGGATGGTCACGCCCTTCTCGGCCACGGTCGTCTCCGGCGCGTAGCCGAGCATCTCGATGGGGTCACCGAGCACTCGGGGAACCTGCACGCGTCGAGGCGGTGGGACGACCGGGTCTCCGGTGGAGATGTCCCAGGCGATGACGATCCGTTGTGATCCGATCGAGGCCGCCACTCGCATCCGCCAGCCGGGGTACTGCGCCGCTTCGCGGATCTCGGCAACCGTGATCGAGTCGAGGTCGAAGCTGACGCCGTCGTCGACGATCACAGCTGCGACGTCTCGGACCACCTGGGTGATGTGCTCCGGGGTGAGCGACGCGCTGACCGCTTCGGCATCGATGTCCCTCGTGGGGCGCCGTGCTCCGTAGACGCCCAGCAGGATGCCGCCTTTGAGGACGAAGTCCTCACCGTGCTCGGTCCGCATCAGGCGGTCGAGGAACGACTCCAACCCATGCCGCGTGACGTACTCCGCCGTGGGCGCCTGAGTTCCGTTCCTCGCCGCGTGCGACCGCGCCAGCCGCTGCAGCTGAAGGAAGACTTCCTCGCCGGAGCTCATCCGATCGCCTCCAATGTCTGGCGTAGCGGCGTCATCGCTCGTGGGAGCTGGTCGGCGAGGTCCAGCAGCTCGCTGGGCTTGCCGCCACGTCGCAACCACTCCCGCAGGGCGTCACGGCCGAGTTCGTATCCGAGGTCTCCGCGCAGGCGGAACGCATCGACGATGCAGCGCTGCGGGGAGTAGATGCCGATGCTCAACGTCGTGCCCGGGATCTCGATCTCGCCGCGCCCCAGGTCGAACGTTTCTGCATCGAACAGGTGCCACGCGATCGCCGCAGTGGAGGCCGGTCGCCGGCTGCCGCGCGGGATCGCGACATGGAGCGCGCGTGGGACCTCGTCGGTCAGGTCGTAGTGCGCCAGCGCCGACGTGAGGCAGATCGTGGCCCGGGAGTGCCGGGCGGCCGCCTCCAACCAGTCCCAGTCTGCGGCCGGAGCGTCGGCAGGCAGGTAGAGCCCTCGAGCGATCCTGTCGTAGCGGCCAGCGTCCGCAGCCCGGTAGAAGCTGCTCTTGGGCATGCCGCCGGGCTCGCGAGCGCGACGCGGAGTAGCGGCATCCATTCCTACCTCGCCTCTCGGGACAATACGTGTACAGGTAACACTACCTGTACACAATCCGTCCCACCAGAGCTGACGAGGTCTGCGAATCTGCCGCGAGACGCTCTCCGCCCAGCACGCGGGCGACGGCCACCCGAATCGCAGGAACGCCAACGCTGGGTCTGATCGATGTCAGGGGCTCCGCTCGAGCGGTGATCGCCCTCCCGTGGGAGGTCAACCGCGCGATGTCCCCCGCTCGGGGAGGCTGCACCCCGGGCGTTCCTGGCCCTCACCGACCCTGTCGGCGTGCCCGAGCTGGTGAAGACCCGCTCGCTGGTCGTGCGCCCAGTGCACCGTCCGGGCAGTCTTCAGACGTCCGCGAGCTGGGTTCTGGTGCCACTTGATGTGTGCTCGTGCCGAGGAATCCTGATGGCAAATTGATGGCAAATGATCAAGGCCTCCAGCGAGTGATCGCTGGAGGCCTTGTCCCACGAGGGATTTCAAGTAGCGGGGGCAGGATTTGAACCTGCGA
>JANXWJ010000073.1 GCA_025351185.1 Candidatus Nanopelagicales bacterium | reverse complement strand
CGGTGACGGTCAGCCCCGACAGCGACGTCCACAGTGCGCGGCCGGTCGCGGCCGAGACGCCGATCACGACCTCGCGAGGGTCGTGGCCCACCGCGGCGGCACCCGTCGACCGCAGGCTGTGGTCACGGGCGCCCGCCTGCTCGGTGCGCATGTCACCGACCGATCGCTCCTGGCGGATCGCGTCGATCTCCTGCTGGCGCTCGGGTGTGGGGGAGTAGCCGGTGCCCGGTCCCGCGTAGTCGTTGGGGTCGGTCACGAGGGAGAGCACGCGCATGTCCTCGGTGAAGATCGCTGACGTCTGGAGGTAGTCGCCCTCGACGCGCGCCCGCAGCATCGCGAGCAGCCGCTCCGCCTCGACGACGTAGCCGAGCGCGTCGAGCGCCGACACGACGTCGAGCATCGTGATGCCGGAGTCGCGGATGATCCGAGACGCCGACAGCGGGGTCATGAGATCGGCGGCCGGGACGTCCTTGGATCCCGCCGCGTCGATCGCCTGCTCGAGCCAGACGTCGTCGAGGTCGCCGAGGCCGAGGTGTGCGTAGACGTCGCGGACCGCCTCTGCCGCACGGCGTCGCAGCCGTGCCACCTCGGGCTCCGCGGCGGTGCGCAGTCCGCCGTCGACGCCCCAGTCGCGCTGCATGGCGAGGAAGTCGTCGATGTCCTCGGCGTTCCACTGGCTCGGGCCGAACATGTTGTCATAGCGCTGGATCGAGCCGAACCCGCTGCAGATGAAGTCCGACCCGCCGATGAAGATCGGATGCGTGCGCGAGGTGCGCCGGACCTCCGACTCGCTCATGAGCGCGTCGTTGCCGGTGCACGACTCGAGGTTGCGCAGCATGACCATGAGGTTCTCGGCCATGAGCGAGCGGACCCCGCGAGGCACCGAGCCGGCCACCGACGCGCTGTCGATCCCGCCGTTCTGCACACCCTGCGAGCCGATCGCGCGCGCCAGCGCGACGCATCGGGCCTCGAGGTAGAACATCGAGCAGCCCTCGGCACCGCCCATGAGCGCCTCGGCGCCGCCACCCGAAGTGACCCGCATCTTGATGCCGCGGCTGGCGTAGGCCGAGGTGAGGAACGCCTTCGACCACGGAGTGTCGTCACCGTCGACGAAGATCCGCTCGGTGCCGTAGAGCGAGACGGTCTCGGCGTATGACACCAGCCCCCGCATACCCATCTCGAGCTCCATCGCCTCCTCGACCGAGCACTGCACGAGCACGCCGGGAGAACCGACCGCCGCACCGATGCTCACGGCGATCGCGTTCGACGGCGCGTCGCCCAGCACCGGCACCGTGGTCTCGATCTCACGGAAGCCGAAGGCGGCCGCGGTGGCGGCGTCGGCCGCGAGCAGCAACGGATCGTCGGACCGGTTGGTGACGTGGGCCTGGTTGGACGGCGTGCGACGAGCACGGGCCTTCGTCATCGCGATCACGAGCTCGGCAGGTCGCAGCAGGGTGAGCGCGCGTGCGAGCTTGGCGGGCGTCATTCCGGCCGCCAGCCGCACCACCTCCGACCGCGGGGTCGCGGGATCGACGACAAGGCGGGCATACGCCGTGTCGTCGAGCGCCATCGACTCCTCGGCGACGGCGAGGTCGAGTCCGTGCCGGGCGATGAACTCGTCGAGGACGTCGAACTCCGCCTCCGGCTTCCCGTCCATCTCGACGACCCGTCCGTCGCGCACCACGAGGGACGGGTCGGGGTCGTGGGGCGAGGCGAACGCGATGAGGCCGAGGTCGGCGTCCTCGACCGCGAAGCCGTCGAGGTTGACGCGCTGCTCGTCCATGAAGCGGAACCTGCCGATGGTCATGATGGCGCCTCAGCCTCCATCCAGACGGCGAGCGCGGTGACGGCCGCGTCGACGTCCTGGTCGGACGTGCCACCGCTGACGCCGATGCCGCCCACGACGCGGTCCCCCGACCACAGCGGCACCCCGCCCCCGAATGCGATGTAGCGCCCTCCATCGGCCGAGCTCATCCCGGCCAACGCGGCACCGGGGGAGACGAGCTCGGTGAGCTCGTCGGTGCCGCACCGGTGCGCCACCGCGGTGTAGGCCTTGTCGCGGGCGAGCACCGGTCCGGCGATCTCGGCGCCGTCCATGCGCGTGAACGCCACGAGGTGGCCGCCGGCGTCGACGACCGCCACCGAGACCAGGGCGCCGTGGGACGCCGCGCGGTCGCGCGCGACCTCGGCGATACGCAGGGCGAGGTCGAGGTCGACCTCCATCCGGGTCACCCTCACGGTCGAGCCCCGGCCAGCGCTGCTGCGCGACGACGCATGCGCGCGTGCATGCCTTGCATCACCTCGACGTCGCCGAGGATCCGCTTGGGCAGCTTGCACGTCATCGTGTAGACGGTGTCGACGACGTTGGCGACCGGCGAGAGCACGGCCTGCGACACCAGCTGGTAGGAGTCCAGGGTCGACATCGCGGTGAGCTCGGACACCCAGTGGGTCATCTGCTGGTGGGAGATGCGGAACGCGTCCTCGAGGGGCTTGGTCGAGCCGGTGGTGATGATCTCGTGGTCGTTCTCGATGCGTGGCCACGGTGTCGGCACGCCCTTGACGAGGTCGACGATGACCACGGTGTCCATGGCACACTCGACGGCGACGCCGCAGGTCTCGCCCTCGCCCTGACGAGCGTGGCCGTCGCCGAGGCTGAACATCGCTCCCTCGACGTTGACGCCGAGGTAGCAGGTGACGCCGGCCCGCATCTCGGGGGTGTCCATGTTGCCGCCCCAGTCACCCGGCGCCAGCGACGACCGGACCTCCCCGAGGGCGGGGGCGACTCCCACCGTGCCGTGCATGGGGTCGAGGGGGAGCGCTGCGGTGAACGACGTGTCGCGAGCGGAGTAGTGCACCTGACGTCCGACCGCGTCGATCTCATAGATCCAGGTGCGCTCCTCGAGCGCGGCCTGGAGCGTGGCCGTCGTCGAGGTGGAGGTCAGCGCTCCGAAGAAGGGCACCGTGGCGCTGACCCCCCAGTTCTCGCGTGGCTCGATGGAGACGAAGTGCACGGCGAGCGTGTCGCCCGGCTCAGCGCCCTCGATGTAGAAGGGACCGGTCTGCGGGTTGAGCATCCGCGGGTCGCAGACCTCGCTCGCGAGGTCCGCCGTCGAGCGCACCCGACCGCCGAAGCAGTCGAACGTCCACGTCGAGAGCACGGCTCCGGGCTTGAGCGACGCCACCGGGGCGACCCCGCCGAAGGTGTAGGTCAGCCGCTGCGGGTCACCGTCGGGGTCCGGGCCCCAGACGATCGGCTGGGGGGACGGGGTGTCGGTCGGGGAGGTCACGTCTGCAGGCTCCCACCTTGTCGGGTCGTGCCGTCAGGGCTTGCTCGGATCAACGTCGGTCATGCGTCCGGGGATGCGCAGCCGCCTGGCCACGCACCCCCGGACGACGTGCTGTCAGACCCGCTCGTGCGCCTCCTGCAGGGTCGTCTGGCCGATCTCGGCGTAGATCTCCGGCTTGGCCGACTTGACCCAGTAGGCATAGCCGAAACCGAGCACGATAAGCCCCAGGATGATGAACGGTGCAGCCGTCATCACCATGCTCTCCGACGCGAGGCCGGCGGCGAAGGCACGGTTCTGCCACAGCAGGAACAGTGCGTACATCATGCCGGCCGCCCCCACGATCGGGCAGACGAGGGTCGTGAACCAGTTGCCGGTGTGGGTCTTCTTGACCCAGAAGTACGACACCACGGCGAACGACGTGAACGTCTGGACGATGAGGATCATCGCAGTGCCGATGAGCGCGAGGATGCCGTAGATGTTGACGTAGGGCACCAGTGCCGGGGTGTCGACGGGACCGGCGTCGCCGGCCACGTAGACGTGGGTGAAGAACGTGAACAGCAGGACGAGCACCAGCGTGATCGCGCTCTGGGTGAACGACGCGATGGCAGGCGACCCGTGCTTCACGTTGACCTTGCCCAGGCTGTTGCGGATCCCCGGCCACGCCGCCTCGCGACCCATGGCGTAGAGGTAGCGCGAAGCCGCGTTGTGGAAGGCCATCGCGCAGGCGAACGACCCGACCACGAGCAGGATCTTGTAGAGCCCCAACGGGACGGTGCCGAGGTTGGACTGCACGAGCGTCTGCCACAGGTCGACGGGCGCGGAGCTCGCGGAGAGCGCCACCGCCTTGGCGTTTCCCTGGCCGGCGACGACCATCCACGACATGAACGTGTAGAAGAGGCCGAGACCGACGACGGCGATGATGGTCGCGCGGGGCACGATCTTCTTCGGCTCCTTGGACTCCTCGCCATAGACCGCGGTCGTCTCGTAGCCGATCCACGACCAGAACGCGAAGAAGATGCCCACCGCAGCCGTTCCTGCGGCCACGCCGGTGCCGAAGGCGTTCTCGGGCAGGTCGGTGAACGCTCCGCTGATGCTGAAGGGGTTGCCGGCGTTGAGACCGTCAGGGCCGCCCTTGATGAGCACCGAGATGCCGAGCGCGGCGAGCAGCAGCACCTCGGAGACCAGGGTGACGCTCAGGATGCTGGCGGCGAGGGTGATCGAGTAGTAGGTGAGCGCGGCGATGATGGCGATGCCGAGGACAGCGATAGGGAGCCAGTTGATCGAGATGCCCAGGGAGCTCGAGAGAGCGTCGGAGGCGAAGTAGGCGAAACCGCCGATGAGCGAGGCCTCGAAGATGATGTAGGCGACTGCGGCGAGCAGCCCGGAGGCCATGCCCCACACCTGGCCGAGTCCTTGCGAGATGAACCCGTAGAAGGCACCGGTAGTGGTGATGTAGCGGGCCATCGCGCTGAAGCCGATGGTGAAGATGGTCAGCACGATCGTGGCGAAGAGGAACCCCGCGGAGACCCCGGTGCCGTTGCCGTAGCCGATGGCGATGGGCACGTTGAAGCTCATCGCGGTGATCGGCGCCGCGTTGGCGACCGCCATGAACAGGACTCCGACCAGACCGACGGCGCCGGCCTTGAGCCGTGCCTCGTCCTTCGGATTGACGTGGTGGTCCCCCGGGAGTGCGACGGGGCCGCCGTCGGGCAGCCGTTCCGTGGTCATCGACAGGCCTTCCTTTCACGGGCGTCAGGACAAGGGCGCGACAGTGCGGACCTCGATGCGTGCCGACGTGACGACGGTCACACAGTGAGCGGAGTATGGATCCCGCGGCGTACCGAATCAAGCGATTCGGCAAACCATTTACATCCCTGTCACCTGACGAGCGGATCTGGGCGCGGTCACCTCGGCGGACCGAAACAGCCCCGAAACATGAGGTCGACCCAGGGATTGGGCGCGATTCTGTGAAGCTGCCTCAGGATTTCCGGTGTTCTGGTCTTGTATTGGTCTGGTCTTTCGGTATGGTATCCCCCTCTGGTGTTGTGCAGGTCTGACCGTGACGGAGGCGTCGGTGTCCGAGCACGAGACGGCCCTCGACTACGGCTTCTTCTCCTTCGCCTCCAAGGCCGAGGTGCTCGAGAAGTCGAAGCAGTTCTGGAACCCCGACAAGACGACCTTCTGGTCGGAGTCGGGCGTGCCGCTCGTCATCGACCGGCGCGAGGACTACTTCATCTACGACGTGTCCGGCACGCGACTCATCGACGTGCACCTCAACGGTGGCACCTACAACCTCGGGCACCGCAACCCCGAGGTCGTGCAGGCGATCACCGTGGCGATGCAGCACTTCGACATCGGCAACCACCACTTCCCGTCGCTCGCCCGCACGGCGCTTGCCGAGGCACTGATCTCCTCCGCTCCCCCCGGCCTCACCAAGGTCATCTACGGCTCGGGCGGCGGCGAGGCGATCGACATCGCGATCAAGACCGCCCGGCACACCACGCAGAAGCGCAAGATCGTCTCGATCGTGAAGGCCTACCACGGGCACACCGGTCTGGCGGTCGGCACCGGCGACGACCGGTTCTCCAAGCTGTTCCTCTCCGACCAGCCAGAGGACTTCCCGCACGTCCCCTTCAATGACCTCGACGCGATGGAGGATGCGCTGCGGGGTCGTGACGTCGCTGCGGTCATCATGGAGACCATCCCCGCGACCTTCGGCTTCCCGCTCCCGGAGCCGGGCTATCTCGAGGCCGTGAAGTCGCTCTGCGAGAAGTACGACGCGCTCTACATCGCCGACGAGGTGCAGACCGGCCTCATGCGCACCGGTGAGCTCTGGGGCATCACCAAGCACGGCATTGCGCCCGACATCCTCGTCACGGGCAAGGGGATCTCCGGGGGGATGTACCCCATCGCGGCGGTGCTGGTGAGCGAGCGCTGCGCCGGGTGGCTGCGCGAGGACGGCTTCGGCCACATCTCCACCTTCGGGGGCGCGGAGCTCGGCTGCATCGCGGCGCTCAAGGCGCTCGAGATCTGCAGCCGCACGGAGACGAGGTCGATGGTCCACTACATCAGCGACTTCGTGGGCCGAGGGTTGCGCGAGATCCAGGCGACGTATCCCGACTGGTTCACCGGCATTCGGCAGAACGGCGTCGTGATGGGCCTCGAGTTCGCCCACCCCCAGGGTGCGAAGTTCGTGATGAAGCGGCTCTACGAGAACGGCGTCTGGGCCATCTTCTCGACCCTGGATCCTCGTGTGCTGCAATTCAAACCGGGCATCCTGCTCAAGCGCGAAGTGGCCGAGGAGCTGCTCGACAGGGTCGAGGTCAGCATCGCCAAGGCACGCAACGACGTGCTCGCCGAGGCGGGGGGACTTCGATGAGCGACACGATCTTCGAGCTCCCGCTCGAGCCGGCGGGGGTGCCTCGCGGCCGGGCGATG
The DNA here is from genome assembly GCA_025351185.1 of Candidatus Nanopelagicales bacterium. GTDB lineage: Bacteria > Actinomycetota > Actinomycetes > S36-B12 > CAIYMF01 > Longivirga. The sequence goes on along the minus strand of JANXWJ010000073.1, from coordinate 1,968 downwards.
ATCGAGCGTGCTGACTGGGCAGCGCGAGCCTTCGCGTCCTACGACGCCGCGAGCGTGCAACGCATCGTCGACGCTGCTGCGGCCGCCGGAGCGGCCCGGGCGCAGGAGTTCGCCGAGTGGGCGGTCCGCGAGACCGGTTTCGGCGTCGCCTCGCACAAGGTGGTCAAGAACCTCGCGTGCTCGACGGGCATCGCCGCCGCCTACCGCGCCGCCGACTTCGTCGACCCCGTGGTCGACGCGGCTGCCAGGATCGTGTCCGTGCCGAGACCAGCAGGGGTGGTGCTGGCGCTCACGCCGTCGACCAACCCGGTCGCGACGGTCTACTTCAAGATCCTGCTCGCGCTGCTGACCCGCAACGCCATCGTGATCAGCCCGCACCCCTACGCCAAGGCGGTGTGCGCCGAGGCCGCGCGCACGATGGCGGAGGCGGCGATCGCCGCCGGTGCCCCCGACGGCTGCATCCAGGTCGTCGACGAGCCGTCGATCCCGTTGGTCAACGCGCTCATGACCGACCCGCGCACCGACGTCATCGTCGCGACCGGTGGCTCTTTGATGGTGCGCGCTGCCTATCGCAGCGGGAATCCCGCCATCGGCGTCGGCCCGGGCAACGTGCCGGTGCTGGTCGACGCGAGCGCCGACCTCGCGGCCGCCGCGAAGCGCATCGTCGAGAGCAAGGCCTTCGACAACTCGGTGCTGTGCACCAACGAGAGCGTGCTCATCGTCGAGGACGCGGCAGCCGACCGTCTCCTGGACCACATGCGCCGCGCCGGCGCCCACCTCCTCTCGGACGCCGACCGCGACAAGGTGCGCGACCTCGTCTTCCCGGACGGCCAGGTCGACACCCGGTGGATCGGCAAGGACGCCGGCGCGATCGCCCGGGCGGCAGGGGTTCGCGTGCCCGCGAGCACCTCCGTCCTGCTCGCACCGTTCGACCTCGTCGTGCCCGAGGAGCCGCTGGCGCACGAGAAGCTCTTCCCGGTGCTCGGCATCGTGCGCGTGGCGTCGGCCGGGCGCGGGATCGACGCCGCGAAGGCCGTTCTGCGCATCACGGGCGAGGGGCACTCGGCCGCGATCCACAGCACGGACGCCCGCACGATCATGGAGTTCTCGGCGGCAGTGCGCGTGCTGCGGGTGTCGGTCAACGTCGGTAACAGCCTGGGCAGCTCCGGGCTCTCGACCAACCTCGCGCTGTCGATGACGATCGGCACCGGCTTCTTCGGACGGTCCGCGGTGGGGGAGAACCTCGAGCCGAAGCACCTGGTCAATTGGACCCGGATCGCCTACAACAGCGACGCATCGGTGCCGATGGCCGACTTCGCGGGCATCGCGCCGTGGAGCGCGCCCCAGGGCGTCGTGCCCGCCTACCCCCGCGCGTCCAACGACCCCGGAGCGGGCAGCGGGGGCGGTGCCGCGGCGACCGCGCGTCCGGACCTGGTCGAGGCGACGTGGCCGGGTGGCGAGCTCCGCGAGGAGATACGCCGGCTGATCATCGACGAGCTCAATGCGATCGTGCGGGGCTGATCCATGGCCGAGCTCCGTTCCTTCATCTTCCTCGACCGGCTGCAGCCGCAGACGATGTGCTACATGGGCTCGTCGGTGAAGGGAGCCCTGCCCCGAGCCAACGTCGCTGCACAGATCATCGAGGTTGCACCCGGTCTGGATATCGAACCGTTGACTGACGTTGCGCTGAAGTACGCCGAGGTGCAGGCGGGGATCCTCGTCGTGGAGCGGCAGTTTGGCTACCTGGAGATCCATGGCCCGACCGGGCAGGTGAAGGCCGCTGGCGAGGCTGTGCTCTCCTCGCTCGGCGCCGAGCCTGACGACGCGATCAAGCCTCGAGTGCTGGCATCCCGGATCGTCACGATGCTCGACCGCCAGCACGCCTTCCTGATCAACCGCAACAAGGCAGGCTCGATGGCACTGCCCGGCGAGTCACTGTTCGTGCTCGAGATGGCACCTGCCTCGTAT
>JANXWJ010000066.1 GCA_025351185.1 Candidatus Nanopelagicales bacterium | reverse complement strand
CGGCGCCGGCGACGTCGTACTCGTCGGGCTCCAGCAAGCCAGGGTGCTCTGCTGTCTCGCCGCCGACCAGAGCCACACCGGCCTGGGCACAGGCGCGGGCGATGCCCCCGACGATCTCGGCGATGCGCTCGGGCACGACCTTGCCGGTCGCGATGTAGTCGGTCATGAAAAGCGGCTCGGCACCGCAGACGACGAGGTCGTCCACGACCATCGCGACGAGGTCGATCCCGATGGTGTCGTGCTTGTCCATCTTCTGCGCGATGACGACCTTGGTGCCGACACCGTCGGTGGAGGTCGCGAGCAGCGGGCGGTTGTACTGCTTGATGACCGAGACGTCGAACATCCCGGCGAAGCCACCGAAGTCGCCGACGACCTCGGGTCGCTGGGCGCGTGCGATCGAGGCCTTCATGAGGGCTACGGCGTGCTCGCCCGCCTCGACGTCGACGCCAGCAGCGGCGTAGGTCGTGGGTGCGGCGGAGCTGTGATGAACGACGTCGCCCGAGATCGGCTCGGTCACGGGCGCGTCAGAGCGTCTGCCGCACCGCCGCCGCCGAGCAGCGCCGGAAGCCCGTCGATGTCGAGCGTGGGCATCGGGTTGTCGGCATCGCGCAACCCCTTCTCGAGGCTCTCGATGCCCTCGAGCAGATGCTTGCCGAGCAGCTCTCCCTCGGGAAGCTCGACGGGATAGACACCGTCGAAGCACGCGCGGCACAAGCGATCCATCGCGACACCGGTCGAGGTGACGAGACCCTCGAGCGAGACGTAGCCCAACGAGTCGGCACCGATCGCTGTGCGGATCTCGTCGACCGAGAGGCCGTTGGCGATGAGCTCGGCGCGCGTCGCGAAGTCGATGCCGTAGAAGCACGGCCACTTCACGGGCGGGCTGGAGATGCGGACGTGCACCTCGAGCGCCCCTGCCTCGCGCAGCATCCGCACGATCGCGCGCTGGGTGTTGCCGCGCACGATGGAGTCGTCGACGATCACGAGCTTCTTGCCCGCCACGATCTCCTTGAGCGGGTTGAGCTTGAGCCTGATGCCGAGCTGGCGGATCGTCTGCGACGGCTGGATGAACGTGCGCCCGACGTAGGCGTTCTTCACGAGTCCCTGCGCGAACGGGATGCCCGACTCCTGGGCGTAGCCGACGGCGCCCGGGGTGCCGCTCTCGGGCACCGGGATGACGAGGTCGGCGACGACGGGGTGCTCGCGTGCGAGCTGGCGACCGACCTCGACGCGCACCGCGTGGATACTGTGGCCGGAGATCGAGGTGTCGGGTCGCGCGAGGTAGACGAACTCGAAGAGGCAGCCCTTGGGGTCGGCCTCGGCGAAGCGCTGCGAGCGCAGCCCGTGCTCGTCGATGGCGACGAGCTCACCCGGCTCGATCTCACGGACGAAGGACGCACCGACGATGTCGAGGGCCGCGGTCTCGCTCGCCACGACCCAGCCGCGCTCGAGCTTGCCGAGGGTCAGCGGCCGGATGCCCTGAGGGTCACGGGCGGCGTACAACGTGTTGTCGTCCATGAAGACGAGGGAGAAGGCACCCTTGAGCAGCGGCAGCTCGACCATCGCGGCGGCCTCGAGCGAGAGGTTCGGGTGCGAGGCGAGCAGGGCGGTGAGCAGGTCGGTGTCGCTCGTGCTGACGGCGCTGCCGCCCAGGGGCAGCTCACCGTTGGCGTCGGCGCGCTCGCGCACGCGACGGGCGAGGTCGTGGGTGTTGGTGAGGTTGCCGTTGTGCCCGAGCGCGAGGTGGCCGGTGGCGGTGGCACGAAAGGTGGGCTGGGCGTTCTCCCAGATGCTCGCTCCGGTGGTGGAGTAGCGCGCGTGGCCGATCGCGATGTGACCCTGGAGGCTCTCGAGCGAGGCCTCGTTGAAGACCTGGGAGACGAGTCCCATGTCCTTGTAGACCACGGTGTGGAAGCCGTCGCTGACCGCGATGCCCGCCGACTCCTGGCCGCGGTGCTGCAGCGCATAGAGGCCGAAGTAGCTGAGCTTCGCCACCTCTTCGCCCGGGGCCCAGACACCGAAGACACCGCAGGCATCCTGCGGTCCCTTCTCGCCGGGCAGAAGGTCGTGGTTGAGCCGTCCGTCGCCGCGAAGCACAGATGCAGTCTACGTGCCTCCGGGCCCCTGCCCCGCCTCGCGCGCCGGAGCGGTGCGGCCGAGCAGGTCGAGGGCCGCGATCACGCGGGGCCACGCCCAGGAAGCGGGGTCGATCAGGGCGAAGTGTCCGGTGTCCGGCACGGCCTCCAGCACCGCTGCGGGGTGCGCATCGGCGTACGCCTGAGACTGCCGCAGCGGCACGATCTCGTCATCGGTGCCATGAAGCAGCACGACCCGCCCCGTCGCAGCTCCGAGCCGGGTCGGATCGAGGTCGGGACGCGCCGCAGCGCCCGCTCCGAGGAAGGACTCGACGGCACCCGATCCGAGGCCCTCGCGCTCCGCACCCGCGAGGTCGCAGACCGGGGCGAGGGCGACCGTGCCGACGAGCCCGGGTGCCGGTGCGGCGGCCGCCGCCCAGAGCGCGAGATGCCCGCCGGCCGAGTGCCCGAGCACGATCACCCGCCCGTCGTGCGCGCCGGCCAGAGCCGAGGGAAGCATCCGGAGCGCCGTACGCACGTCATCGGTCGTGGCGCGGGGATCTCCCGGCACCCGTCGGTACTCCGGTGCAGCGACCGTCCATCCCATGGCTGCGAGCGCCTGCGTCATCGGCCGCACGTGCACCCGGTCGTACGCCGGCCGCCAGAACCCACCATGCACCATCACGAGCAGCGGCCGTTCGGCTGAGTCGGTGCCCAGGACGGCACCGACGCGTACATCAGCCACGTCGTCATTGCCCGGCCCCCAGCGCACGACCGAGTCCGGCGCCGTCGCCGTACGCTCCAGCACAGACCGGTCCTCCACCATGCCCACCATCCTCACGCACCCACCACAACCCCGCGTGATCTTGGTCGTGTGACTGTTACCGGGGTCCGTAAACAGTCACACGAC
>JANXWJ010000012.1 GCA_025351185.1 Candidatus Nanopelagicales bacterium | reverse complement strand
CGGTGAGGACGGAGTGGGGCAGCGCCGCGCCGGCGTCGTACCACGCCACGAGGCGCGGCACCGCAACCACGCGGTCATACATCCGGCGGGCCTCGGAGCGCCACGGCACGTCGTGCAGGAGCGAGTCGAGCACGGCGTCGGACCCCTCGACCCACGCCGGCCGGTGGTCGACCCAGGCTCCCTGAGCGAGCGGAGTACGCTGGACGCGACCCGAGAGCGCGCCGATCCGCACGTCGTCGGCGAGATCGAGCAGCGACGCCTGCACCGTCATCGACATACGCGTACGCTAGCAGCGTCCTCATACATCTGTACGATCATGTCAGCTCGCGTGTCCTGCGCCGGCGCGGCGGCCGGACCGCCACACTGTGCCGGTGACGATGACGTTGGCGATCGACTGCGGAGGCACCGGCCTCAAGGCCTCCGTGCTCGACATAGACGGCACGCTGCGTGCGAAGCCGGTGCGGGTGCCGACTCCCTACCCCCTGCCGACCGAACGGTTCCTCGACGCGCTCGCCGGCCTCGCGGCGGACCTGCCGCGCGCGGACCGCGCGACGGTCGGGGTCCCCGGGATGATCCGGCACGGCGTCGTGATCGTGACTCCGCACTACGTCACGGAGAGCGGACCCCGGTCCAAGCCGGTCCCGGCGCTCGTCGAGGAGTGGACCGGGTTCGACGCGCAGGCCGCGATCACCACGAGGCTCGGGATGCCGTCCCTGGTGCTCAACGACGCCGAGGTGCACGGCGCGGGAGTGGTCACGGGCGTGGGGCTCGAGCTGGTGCTCACGCTCGGCACCGGGCTGGGCTGCGCGCTGTTCGACGGCGGCCGGCTCGCGCCGCACCTGGAGCTCTCGCAGGCGCCGGTGAAGTGGGGTCTGTCCTATGACACCTACATCGGGGACAAGGAGCGCCGTCGCCTCGGCCCGGCGTTCTGGTCCCGCCGGGTGCGCCGTGTCGTGGAAGCCCTGCGTCCGGTATTCGTCTGGGACAGGCTCTACCTCGGCGGCGGCAACGCTCGGGTGATCTCACCCGAGGTGCTGGCCGGCCTCGGTGACGACGTGGTGATCGTGCCGAACACCGCAGGGATCGTGGGCGGGGTCCGCGCCTGGGATCTCGACACCGCAGGAGGAGGGGGACGGCGATGAGCGGGCAGTCCAGACTTGAGGTCACGGAGGGTTCGGCGGAGGAACGTGCGGCCCGCGGCAAGGCCGCGCGCAAGCAGGTGCCTCGTACGTCGCACGCGGAGTTCGCCGCGACTCCCGAGCGGCGCGATCCGGTCGCCGTGCTCGAGGCGCAGGCCGAGACTCGGGTGCCCGAGCTGCTGCACATCCGCTATGGGCGCATGGCGTCGTCAGCGTTCGCGTTCTATCGGGGTGCCGCTGCGGTGATGGCGATGGACCTGGCGACCACGCCGACCTCCGGCATCGCGGTGCAGGTCTGCGGCGACGCGCACCTGGTGAACTTCGGCGTCTACAACGCGCCGGACCGTCGGATGGTGTTCGACCTCAACGACTTCGACGAGACGCTCCCGGGCCCGTGGGAGTGGGACGTCAAGCGCCTCGCTGCCTCACTCGTGGTCGCCGGTCGCGACAACGGGTTCACCGAGGTCGAGACGTCCGACGTCGTCCGCGACGCGAGCCGGTCCTATCGCACGTCGATGGCGACCTTCGCCGCGATGACCAACCTGAAGGTCTGGTATGCCCGTCTCGAGGTGGCCGACCTGCTCGAGGCGGTGCGTGCGCGCACGGACGCGGCACAGAACAAGTCACTGCGGCGCAACGCGGAGAAGTTCGCGATGCGCGACAACATGCAGGCGTTCTCCAAGCTCACCGAGGTCGTCGACGGTCGGCCGCGGTTCCGGTCGGAGCCGCCGCTCATCGTGCCGATCGACGAGCTCGTGCCTGACCTCGGGAAGGTGTGGGTCGACAGCGAGGCGGGTCGCATCTTCGACGACTACCGCGGCACCCTCGACGACGACCGCAGGCAGCTCGCCGGCACCTATACCTACGAGGACCTGGCCCGGAAGGTCGTGGGCGTGGGCAGCGTCGGCACGCGCGCGTGGGTCGCGCTGCTGCTCGGACGCGACGGGCAGGATCCGCTCATATTGCAGTTCAAGGAGGCCCAGCCCTCCGTGCTCGAGGCGCATCTCGGGTCCTCGGAGTTCGAGAGGTGCGGCCACCGGGTGGTGGCCGGCCAACGGTTGATGCAGGCATCGAGTGACATCTTCCTCGGGTGGTACCGCGGCGCCGGGATCGACGGCGTCGAGCGGGACTTCTACGTGCGCCAGCTCAAGGACGGGAAGGGCAGCGTCGACATCCCCGCGATGACCGCCGACTCGATGCGCATCTACGCCCAGATGTGCGCCTGGACGCTCGCCAGGGCGCACGCGCGCTCGGGCGACCGGATCGCCATCTCGTCCTACCTCGGCAACGGTCGGACCTTCGACGATGCGCTCGTAGCGTTCGCGCACACCTACGCAGACCAGAACGACCGAGACCACGCCGAGCTCGTCGCGGCCATCGCCAGCGGACGCATCGAGGCGACCGCCGGCATCTGAACCCAA
>JANXWJ010000205.1 GCA_025351185.1 Candidatus Nanopelagicales bacterium | reverse complement strand
CCCGAGATCAGCCAGGGACGTCTCGAGGCGCTGCTGGCTTTCCAGACCGTGATCTGCGACCTCACGGGGCTCCCTGTCGCTGGGTCGAGCCTGCTCGACGAGCCGACCGCCGCGGCCGAGGCCATGACGCTTGCGCGTCGCGCGGGGAAGGTCGCCTCGCCTCGCTTCGTCGTCGACGCCGACACCCACCCGCAGACCCTGGCGGTCCTCGCGACGCGAGCCGATCCTCTGGGTATCGAGCTGGTCATCGCAGATCTCGACTCGTCACTGCCCGAAGGTGACTTCTTCGGACTGCTCGTGTCGTATCCGGCCTCCTCCGGTCGGGTACGCGACATCGCGGCTCACGTCGACGGGGCGCATGCGCGCGGCGCTGTCGTCGCGGTGGCCTCAGACCTGCTGGCGCTGACCCTGCTCACGCCGCCCGGCGAGCTGGGCGCGGACGTCGTCGTGGGCTCGGCGCAGCGGTTCGGCGTGCCGCTCGGGTTCGGTGGGCCGCACGCGGGCTTCATGTCGGTGCGTCAGGGGCTCGAGCGTTCGATGCCCGGCCGCCTCGTGGGTGTGAGTGTCGACGCCGACGGGCACTCCGCCTACCGGCTCGCCCTGCAGACCCGCGAGCAGCACATCCGCCGAGAGAAGGCGACCAGCAACATCTGCACCGCCCAGGTGCTCCTCGCTGTGACGTCGTCGCTGTACGCCGCCTACCACGGGCCCGAAGGCCTCACCAGGATCGCCGAGCGCACGCACCGCTATGCCGCGACGCTCGCGAGCGGTCTGGAGCGGCTCGGTGCGACGGTGGCGCCCGGCGCATTCTTCGACACTGTGCAGGCATCGGTGCCCGGTCACGCCGTGCATGTCGTCCACGCCGCGGAAGAGCTCGGGGTCAACCTCCGCCTCGTCGACGAGGACACCTTCGGGGTCAGCACGGACGAGACGACGACGCGCCGTGACCTGCTGGCGGTCTGGGCCGCGGTCTCCGAGATCCTCGGGGTTGCCGCGATCGACGAGCACGAGGTCGAAGAGATCGCCGCGTCGAGCCCGTGGGTGCTCCCGCAGCTGCATCGTCGTCTGTCCGAGTTCCTGACCCACCCGACCTTCCATGACCACCGCAGCGAGACCGCGATGCTGCGCTATCTGCGCAAGCTCTCCGACAAGGACATCGCGCTCGACCGAGCGATGATCCCGCTGGGCTCCTGCACGATGAAACTCAACGCCACCACGGAGATGGAGCCGATCACGCAGCCGGGATGGGCCAACATCCACCCCTTCGCGCCGCTGCACCAGGCGGCCGGCTACCTCGACCTCATCCGCTCGCTCGAGGCCTGTCTCGTCGAGATCACGGGCTACGACGCGGTCTCCCTGCAGCCCAACGCTGGGAGCCAGGGAGAGTTCGCCGGACTCCTCGCGATCCGTGGCTACCACCACGGCCGCGGAGATGTGCACCGCGATGTCTGTCTCATCCCCAGCAGCGCCCACGGAACCAATGCGGCGAGTGCCGTGATGGCCGGGATGCGCGTGGTCGTGGTGGCCTGCACCGACGCCGGTGACGTTGACCTCGACGACCTGCGAGCCAAGATCGCCGACCACGGAGATCGCCTGGCGGCATTGATGATCACCTACCCGTCAACCTTCGGGGTCTATGAGGAGACGGTCACCGGCATCTGTGCACTTGTCCACGATGCCGGAGGCCAGGTCTATGTCGATGGTGCCAACCTCAACGCCCTCGTCGGTCTCGCGAAGCCGGGCAAGTTCGGCGCCGACGTGTCGCACCTGAACCTGCACAAGACCTTCTGCATCCCGCACGGCGGCGGCGGTCCTGGTGTCGGTCCGGTGGGCGTCCGCTCCCACCTCGCGCCCTACCTTCCCGGCCACCCGCTCCGACCGGAGGCCGGTCCGACCGGTCGAGGCCACGCCGACGGCGGTGTCGGCCCGGTGAGCGGTGCTCCGTGGGGGAGTGCGGGAATCCTGCCGATCCCGTGGGCCTATATCCGGCTCATGGGCGGTGACGGGCTCACCCGTGCCACGCAGACCGCAGTGCTCTCGGCCAACTACGTGGCCGTGCGGCTGCGCGACCGCTACCCGGTGCTCTACACCGGACGCGGAGGCCTGGTGGCGCACGAGTGCATCGTCGACCTGCGCGACATCACCAAGGAGACGGGAGTCACCGTCGACGACGTCGCGAAGCGTCTCGTCGACTACGGCTTCCACGCGCCGACCATGTCGTTCCCCGTCGCCGGCACCCTCATGATCGAGCCGACCGAGAGCGAGGACGTCGGAGAGCTCGATCGCTTCTGCGACGCGATGCTCGCGATCCGCGCAGAGATCGACGATGTCGCCGCCGGTGTCTGGCCGGTCGAGGACTCACCGTTGCGCGGTGCGCCGCACACAGCCGCCTCGCTGCTTGGCGAATGGGACAAGCCGTACTCCCGCGAGGTCGCGGCGTTCCCCGTCGAGTCGCTGAGGCACCAGAAGTACTGGCCGCCCGTACGTCGCATCGATGGCGCCTACGGAGACAGGAACCTCGTGTGTTCCTGCCCGGATCCGAGCGCGTTCGCCGAGTGAGCACGGCGTGGGCGCCGGTCTCCTCCAGCAGTCTCGGCCTAGTGCTGCTGGGGCAGCACGAGACGGCCTCGGTCATGAGCTCGGAGTCGATGCGTGGCCGGGGCCGACTGAAGAGGTAGCCCTGGCCGTGCGACCAGCCCTGCGCACGCAGGATCCGTGCGTGCTCGAGGGTTTCGATCCCTTCGGCGATGCTCGTGAGATGCAGTGCTTCGGCCAGTCCGGCGATCCCAGCGGACAGGACGAGGGCAGTGTCATCAGCGTCGGTGAGGTGCCCGGTAATCGATCCGTCGAGCTTGAGACCGGTGACGGGAAGGTCGCGCAGGAACGAGATCGAGGAGTAGCCCGTGCCGAAGTTGGGTCTCGCCCGCGCGGCACGTCACCCCCGGACGTGATGAGGCACCGTCAGCCGGGCGGCAGGAGCACTCGGGGGTCGGCCCTAGTGTGACGACGTGACCGATCAGGGACTGGCCTTCGTTCTCGTGGTGGTCGTCGCCGTCGCGGCCAGCGGAGTCTGCCGCTGGCGGGGCATCACCCCGGCGCTGCCACTGCTGGTCGTCGGCCTTGGACTCTCGCTCGTGCCGGGTCTCGTCGGCCAGGTGCCCACCCCGGAGACCGTCCTGGTCTTCCTGCTCGCGCCGCTCGTCTTCGCGCTCGCACTGGAGACTTCGTATCTCGACCTCCGCGGGGCGTCGCGCCCGATCCTTCTGCTGGCCGTGGGTCTGGTCGTCGTCACGACTCTCGTCGTAGGAGGCGTGGTCACGGCAATCGATCCGGCAACGCCGTTCGCGGTCGCGTGCATCCTCGGCGCCGTGCTCGCACCCACCGATGCGGTCGCCGCGAGCAGCGGCGGTCGAGCGGCCGGTCTGCCGCGACGCGTGCTCACCATCATCGAGGGGGAGAGCCTGGTCAACGACGGCACCGCGCTGACGCTGCTCCGCGTCGCCCTCGTCGTCGTCGCCGCCGGATCCGTGACGCCAGGGCAGTTCGCTGTCACCCTGGTGCAGTCCATCGTAGTCGGCGCTGGCATGGGGGCTCTCGTCGGAGCGTTCGTCGCGTGGCTGCTGAGCCGGATCGACGACCAGGTGGTGGGCAACGCGGCGATCATCCTCACCCCGTTCCTCGTCTACCTCGGGGCGGAGCGACTGGGCGGTTCTGGTCTGCTGGGGGTCGCGATCGCCGGCGTCTGGATCTCTCACTCCGGCAGCACCCGGGCACGCGCGGAGGTTCGCCTCACGTCCAGCGTGCTGTGGGGGCAGCTGGCATTCCTCCTGGAGTCGGTGGCGTTCCTGTTCGTCGGCCTCGAGCTGCCCTCGACGATCCAGAGCATCCACGGCCTCTCGTGGTGGCAGTTCGTGGCGCTCGTGGTCCTCACGGTCGGCGTGCTCGTGGCCACCCGTGCGATCTTCATCGCTGCGGTGCGGCTCGTGACACCAGCACACCTGCGGGCGGGACGGCGTACGTCGCTGGTCATCATCTGGGCAGGTGCACGCGGACCGGTGTCCGTGCTCGCAGCGTTCACCATCCCGGTGACGCTCGCCGACGGAACACCGTTCCCGGGACGCGCGGAGATCCTCGCCGTGACGTTCGGGGTCGTCGTGGCCACCCTGGTGCTGTCGCTGACCCTGGGCCCGCTCGTCCGGCGGCTGGGCTTCGAGCCCGAGGACGACGCGGAGCTGCTCGAGCGGGCCCGCGACCGAGCCGCATCCGCTGCGTTGTCCAGGCTCGACTCGCTGGTGAACAACGCCCGAGCTGACGGGATGGTGGTCCCCGAACAGCTGGTGGCCGGACTGCGGGGCGCGGTGCTGGTGCGCCGGCGGATCAACAGACGGTCTCAGCGCCTCACCGAGACCTACCTCGACTGGCGGCGCGACATGCTCGAGGCGGAGCGGCTCGAGCTGCAGGAGATGCGTGACGAGGGGGTGCTCCCCGATCCGGTGATGCGCGACCTGCTGCGTGAGGTCGACGTACGTGAGGCCGCGCTCGGACCGGCTGACTAGGGCTTCCCGGCAGCTGCCCGGTGTCTGTGTTCGGTCGGCTTCAGGTCCGGCCGTGGGTCTCCTGGGCGTCGAAGAGGGTCTGCTGCTGCTCGGGTTCGGCGGTCATCCACGTGGCGTGCACCACGGGCCAGCCGTCGCGACGCAGCACGGCCACCACGGCGTCGTCGTCGTCGACGACGGTGACGATGGTGCCGCCCTCGGCGAGTCGGCGTAGAGCTGCGGGCTTGAACTGGCGCGCTGGCCGCCGGTCGGCATTGCCGCGCATGACGAGCCGACCTTCGGGGAGGCCATGGTGGGTCAACCAGGCCTGTGTGACCGCGCGGTAGGACTCGTTGCGGCCCGTGAGGTAGACGATCCGGTGCCCGGTGGCAGCGAGGTCGCGGGCGGTCGAGATGCCCTTCTCGAGCGGCTCGTCGTCGGCCATGGCGGCGAAGAACGCGTCCCAGTTCTTGGGCGATCGTTCGACATGGTGCAGCCGGTGGCGTACGTCGGCGAGCACACCATCGACATCGAGCACGGCGATGGTCAGGCGCTCGTCAGTCACCGTCGAAGAATAGGCTCTGGAAGGCCTAGGGAGTATGTCCGGTGGTCGCTGCCGCGAGCATCGCGTGCTCGTCGCGTCGAGCGATGACCGTGGATCGGATTGCGAGGTTGCCGAGTGCCGCGAGCACGAACAGGAGAAGGCATCCGGTCCACAGCCAGGCTGCACCGAGGTGCTCGTAGGTGCGGGGGCCGACCAGCGGCGCGATCAGGTTGGCGACACCGAAGGAGACCCCGAACAGTCCGAGGTAGCGCCCGCGCGCGGCAGGGTCGGCTAGGTCGGCAACGATGGCAGATGCGTGGCCCGAGACGCCGATCTCCCCGATGGTCCAGATCATGGTGGCCGCGATGAACGCCGGGAGGGAACGCGCGAACGTATTGAGCCAGAACCCGATCCCGGTGATGAGGAGGGACACGGCGATGGTGCGTGACGGGTCGAGCCGGGTCGTCCACCGGATGGCGAACGGCTGCACGGTGACGATCACGATGCCATTCGTCGCCGCGATGATGCCGTAGGCGGAGGTGGGCAGCCCGGCGTCGGTGACCGCGAGCGGAAGCGTGAGGGACACCTGGAAGTAGGCGATGGCCTGGGCCATCCAGCAGCCGAGCAGGATGAGGAAGGTGCGGTCCTGCAAGGCGGTGCGGAAGCCGGGGGCGGCACCGTCAGCGGGATCGTGCACGACCCGGGGCGGGTCGCGGCGGATACCGACGAGCACGACGACGGCATAGGCGGCGCAGGTGGCTGCATCGATCGCGAAGAGCAGCCAGTAGCCGTGCTCGGCGAGGAATCCGGCGGAGATCGCCGCCACCGAGAAGCCGAGGTTGACCGCCCAGAAGATGAGCGCGAAGGCGTAGGGGCGTTGATCGGGGCGGATGACGTCGGCGATGAGGGCCTGCGATGCCGGGCGATACATGTCGCCGAAGAGGCCCACGAGGAGCGAGGCGACAGCGATCTCGGTGACACCTCGCGCCGAGCCGAGTGCGACGAGGCTGGCTGCTGACGAGAAGAGCGACAGCGCCAGGGTGGTACGTCGCCCCACCATGTCGGCCAGCCAACCTCCGGTGACCGCGCTGGCGAGTGCTCCGACGCCATAGGCGGCAAGGATGAGTCCGGCCCCGGACGGGGAGAATCCACGCTGGGTCGTCAGGTAGAGGATGAGGAACGGCTCGACGAACGTGCCGGCCCGGTTGACCAGGGTGCCGATGAAGACGACCTTGAACTCGCGGGGGAGGGACGGTCGAGTGGTCACCGCGCGATGCTCTCAGCAGGCTCCGACACTCGCCTCGGCTGTTGTCGGTGAGCCCCTAGGACTTCGCGGGGCGGACGAGGGCTTCGAGCGAGATCCGTGCGACCGGGGAGTAGGTGAGCACGGCGACCGCCGGACCGTCGGCGATCAGCGTCGTGCTGGTGCCGCCACCGATGCGTGACTCGCTGCGGTGGTCGAGGTGCATGCGCACGGGTCCGGCGACGATGTCCCACGCCCAGCGATGTTCGTCCTCGAGGAACTCCACGACCTCGAACTTCGCGCCGAGGTTGGGCACGACGCCGTAGACGGTGCCGGTCGAGCCGACCTCGAGCCGGTCCGAGGAGCACTCGACTCGCCGGATCTGCGGTGCCCAGGTCGTCCACAGCTCCGGTTGGGAGTAGCGCTGCCAGACCAGGGCGAGGTCGGCGGCGCCATCGGCGCGGAGGGTGAGACGCATGGTGCGAATCCTGCCTGTTGACCCGAAGGGCCTCGCACGGTGGGGTGCTGACGTGTGACGTGTCTGGCGCTGAGCGCGTCCGTGCTCCGCACCCGCGCGGCACCGCGTAGCGTGGGCTCGTGAGTGAGATGACCGATGCGCGCCCCGGCTGGCTGTCCCGTGACGACCTCGAGCAGGCGCGCGACCGCCTCCCGCTCGTCTATGTCGATGCCCTCCCGGTGCGCGTCGACGAGCGTGGAGTCGTCACGTCGGTCGGGCTGCTGCTGCGCGCGATGCCCAACGGCAGCATCAGCAGAGCGCCGGTGTCGGGTCGGGTGCTGTACGGCGAACGCATCCGCGACGCCCTGATGCGGCACCTCGAGAAGGACCTCGGGTCGATGGCGCTCCCGCGCATCCCCACCGCGCCGCAGCCGTTCACGATCGTGGAGTACTTCCCAGATCCCGAGGTGTCGGGGTTCCACGACCCGCGCCAGCACGCTGTCTCGCTCGCCTTCGTGGTGCCGGTGAGCGGTGACTGCGTCCCGTCGACCGACGCGCTCGACCTGCAGTGGATGACGCCTGACGAGGCGGCAAGCGATGCGGTCGCGCTGGAGATGACGGGCGGACAGGATCGGCTGCTGCGCCTCGCGCTGGCGTCGGTCGGCGTTCTTCCGTGACGACGATCCGCACCCCGCGCCTGCTGTTGGAGACACTGACCTCGGACGAGGCCGCTGCGGTCCGCGCCGGCGATCGCGCGGGGCGCGCGTGGGTCGCCGACTACCCCACCGACGGCGACGCTGTCGTCGCCGGCGTCATCGGTGAGGCCGGCGAGCACTACGACGAGCGCACGGATCTCGGGGTGCTCCAGGTGCGCCTGCGCAGCAGCCGGATTGCCGTGGGCGGCATCGGATTCCTTTGGGCCCCCTCACCCGAGGGTGAGGTCGAGGTGGGCTATGGCCTCGCCGAGTCGGTCCAGGGTCAGGGGCTGGCCACGGAGGCGCTCCGTGGTGTGATCGCGCATGCTCGGGACCGCGGCGTGCGCACGATCATGGCGCTCACCGATCCCGACAACCGGGCTTCGCAACGGGTGCTCGAGCACTGCGACTTCGAACGTGATCCTGAGCCGCAGGTCACCGATGAGGGACCGATGCTGCGCTGGACGTTGGACCTCACGCAGGTCGAGGACTGATCGACCGATCAGCTGGTCCTCACTCGTCGCGAGCTGCACGGCCCAGGGGCAGTCCGAACCCGAACCCTACGGCGTACGGCGCCGGAGGGTTGCGGCTCCGGCAGCGAGGAGGGCCACGGCCATCGCGGCGACGACGCCGAGGTCGATCCAGAAGCGGGTGTCGGGGGTGGGGTTCATCGCCACGTGCTGCATGGCGTCGAACGCATAGGTCAGTGGCAGCAGCCAGGAGATCCACTCCAGCACACGAGGCAGCTCGTCGGTGGGCACGATGAGCCCGCAGAGCAGCAGCTGGGGGATGAGCGCGACCGGCATGAACTGAACGGCCTGGAACTCGGTCCGAGCGAAGGCGCTCACGAAGAGGCCGAGCGCCGTGCCCGTGAGGCCGTCGACCACCGCGACGAGGACCACGAGCCACGCCGACCCGCGGACCTCGAGGCCGAGCAGCAGGAACGAGACGCCGGCGACGACGAGTGCCTGGATCACGGCGAGGATCGAGAACGCGACGGCATAGCCGAACACGAAGTCGCCCTTGCCCATCGGCATGGAGAGCAACCGCTCGAGCGTGCCGCTCGTGCGTTCGCGCAACGTGGCGACGCTGGTCACGAGGAACATCACGAGCATCGGGAAGATGCCGAGCAGGGGTGGGCCGTACTTGTGGAAGTCGGCGTCGGTGAGGATCCAGGCGAGCAGTGCCATGAGGGCGGTGGGCACGACGATGATGAGACCGATCGTGCGCGGGTCGTGGCGCAGCTGCTCGAGGACGCGGCGTGCGGTGGCCAGCGTGCGACGCCAGGTCATGCCGCGCCGCCCTCGACGAGCGACAGGAACGCCGACTCGATGTCGCTGCTGCCCGTTCGGGCGAGCAGCTCGGCCGGGGTGCCGTCTGCGAGCAGATGACCATCGCGCATGAGCAGCAGGCGATCACAGCGCGACGCCTCGTCCATGACGTGACTCGACACGAGGAGGGTCGTGCCCGCGTCGGCAAGCCGGTGGAAGAGCGCCCAGAGGTCGCGCCGCAGCACCGGGTCGAGCCCCACGGTCGGCTCGTCGAGGACCAGCAGATCAGGTGACCCGAGCAGCGCGCTGGCCAGCGAGACCCGGCTGCGCTGACCACCGGACAGCTGTCCCACGAGCCGGTCAGCCTCCCCACGGAGATCGACGTCGTCGAGCACCTGCTCGACCGCGTCGTCGGGGGCGCCGAGGATCGTCGCGAAATAGCGGAGGTTGCCGCGCACGGTGAGATCGACGTAGATCGACGGCGCCTGCGTGACGTAGCCGACCCGGGATCGCAGGCCGGGCGACCCGGCAGGTGCGCCGAGCACGGTGACGTCTCCTGACGCGACGATCTGCACGCCGACGATGGCGCGCATCAGTGTGGACTTGCCGCAGCCGCTGGGACCGAGGAGCCCGGTCACCTCTCCCTGGGGCACATCGAACGAGATCGCGTCGATCGCGGTGACGGTGCCGCGCACGACAGTGAGTCCGGCGACGCTGACTGCAGCGACGCCCGGAGTCGTGCCGCCCGAGGCCATGCTCATACGTCGACGCTAGTGCGTCGCGGAGCTCGATGGGCGGATCACGAGGGCGTCGAGGAGATGCTCGGTCGCGTGCGCGATCTCCTCGACCGCACGGTCAAAAGCCTCGCGGTTCGCCGCCGACGGCGCGCGCATCCCGGCGACCTTGCGTACGTACTGCAGCGAGGCGGCGTGCACGTCGTCGTCGGTGACCTCGTCGGTGAAGGGCGGGCGCAGGGTCTTGATGCTGCGGCACATGTCAGGAGGCCGTCCTCTCGAGGTCCTCGCGCATCGCGTCCAGCGTCGCGCGCATGGTTGTTCGGTTGTGCGTGCGACGGTCCGCGACACCCGTCCCTATCGTGCCGAGCCAGCGCATGGCAACGCCGCGGTCGTCCCACCACTGCTCGTCGACGCGGCATCCGTCAGGCGTCGCTTCGACGCAATAGCGCCAGCGTGCCACGGAGAGACCGAGATAGGTGACGTCGAAGGCGAACGATGCGCCGGGAGCTGACTCGACGACGGTGCAGCGGGTGGCCCATCGGAAGATGCCGTTACGGTTGACTCCGGCGAACGTCGTGCCCGCAGGCATCGGGCCGTCAGCGACGCCGGCGCCTCGTACTCGAATGGCCTCGGGCGACCACGCGGTCACGCGTCGGGGGTCAGCCACCGCGCGCCACACGTCGTCGGCGCAGCGATGTACGTCGACCGACTCGGTGAGGTCGGGTGCACGGTCGTGGGTCATGCGGTCCGCACGATCTTGTGCGCGACCAGCCCGACGTCGGCGAGTGCCGCGTCGACCAGTGCGTCATAGCGGCCTGCGGCGAGGTCACCGAACGGATCCGAGGTGTAGGTGAGCAGCACGCGGAACGGTAGGCCGAAGGCGGCTCGCATCGCGAGCAGCCGACGTCGCTCCGGGTCAGCGAGGTCGAGACCGCTGACGGCGCGTGCCGAGCTCATCTCGCGGATTCCTCGGATGCGGCCGGGGAGCCACGCGACCAGCAGCACTGTGATCGGCAGCGCCGCCGTGACGATGCCGAGGGTGCGGGCCAGGAGCCAGACGGCGTCCTCGCCCTGCTGGCCGAGATCGACGAGGTTTCCACCGGTGCCGTCTCCTGCGGTGTGGAAGACGTCGGAGAGCGCACCACCGACGACAGGAACCCCCGCCACGGCGTCGGCGACCGAGGTGAAGCCACCCTCGACCGTGGTGCCTGCCTCCTTCACACCTGACCCGAGAACTGAGAGCGCGCCGACGAGGTCGTGAACTCGGAAGCCGATCCAGACGAACAGGATCAGCAGGCCGAGCACGATGAGGTCGCGAGTGATGCGTGAGCGCCGGTCGCGGGGGACCTGGGGGTAGAACGTGAGGTTCTGCCACATGCCGCGAAGGCTACGCGTATGAGAGGTGTCGATCTGCGCTCGATCTCATCGCATCTCACGGACGGACGGTCGCTCGACGTGGTCAGTGCCAGATCAGCGCGGCCACGAGAGCGAGGGTCGGCAGCAGTCCTTGGACGAGCGCGGCACGCAGCATCGCGGGCCGAGCGAGAACGAGGACGAGTGACGCACCGATCATGAAGACGCAGCCGAACGCCAGCAGGGTGCTGCCCTGGGGATCCCAGCCGCGCGCCGACCCGACGATTCCCACGAGCGCCGAGGCCGAGGAAGAGGTTGTAGAAGCACAGGTTGTACATCGAGAAGGCGACGGTCTCGACGTCGGACTCGTGAACGCCGAACGTTCTGTAGGACGAAGGCTTTCGGAAGCTCACCGTCTCGAGGCAGAAGAAGTAGACGTGCAACACGGACGCGAGACCGGCGAGCACGAGCGTCACGATGTTCATGTCGACACCGTAGGGCCGCGGTGCATCAGTCGGCGGGGATCTCGGTGACCTTGCCACCCTCGACGTGCCAGCGACGCGTGAGACGGACCGTGTCGAGCATCCTGCGGTCGTGCGTCACGAGGAGCACAGTGCCGTCAAAGGACTCGAGCGCCTCCTCGAGCTGTTCGATCGCAGGAAGGTCGAGATGATTGGTCGGCTCGTCGAGCACGAGCAGGTTGATGCCGCGGGCCTGCAGCAGCGCCAGCGCGGCACGCGTGCGCTCGCCCGGCGAGAGCGACGAGGCGGGTCGACCCACGTGATGGACGCCGAGACCGAACTTCGCGAGCAGCGTGCGCACCTCGGCGGTGGGCCATTCCGGGACCTCGCGGGCGAAGGCGTCGGACAACGGCTCGTCGCCCTCGAAGGCGGCCCGCGCCTGGTCGACCTCGCCGACGACGACCCCCGAGCCCAGGCTGACGAGTCCCGACGACGGGGAAGTGCGACCGAGCAGGAGGGCGAGCAACGTCGACTTGCCGGCGCCGTTCGGACCTGTGACGGCGACGCGGTCGCGCAGGTTCAGCCCCAGATCGACGGGACCGAGCGTGAAGCCACCGCGTACGACGGTGGCGTTGCGGGCGACGGCCACGACATCGCCCGAGCGCGGCGCGGCCGCGATGGAGAACTGCAGCTGCCACTCCTTGCGAGGCTCTTCGATCGTCTCGAGGCGCTCGATGAGCCGTTCGGTCTGCCGCGCCTTGGCCGCCTGCTTCTCGGTCGCCTCGGTGCGGAACTTGCGACCGATCTTGTCGTTGTCCTTTGCCTTTCGCCGGGCGTTCTTCACGCCCTTCTCCATCCACGCGCGCTGCATGCGCGCCCGCGACTCGAGCTCCGAGCGCCGTCCGGCATAGTCCTCGTACGCTGCTCGAGCCTGGCGCCGCGCGACCGAGCGCTCGTCGAGGTAGGCCTCGTAGCCGCCGCCGTAGGTGGTGATTCGCTGCAGGCTACGGTCGATCTCGACGACCGTGGTCACCGTGCGCGCGAGGAACTCTCGGTCGTGGCTGACGACGACAACCGGTGCCTCGAGACCCTCGACGAACTCTTCGAGCAGGTCGAGGCCGTCGGAATCGAGGTCGTTGGTGGGCTCGTCGAGGAGATAGGCGTCGAAGCGAGACAGCAGGAGAGCGGCGAGGCCGACGCGGGCCACCTGTCCGCCAGACAAGGCGACCATCGGGAGATCGAGGTCGACATCGAGCCCGATGTCGTCAACGACGATGGCGAGCCGCTCGTCGAAGTCGGCGGCGCCAAGATCGAGCCAGGACTCGAGCGCGTCGGAGTAGGCGTCGTCGGACCGGGGGACACCGTCGGCGAGCGACTGCGCAGCGCGGTCGAGCTCGGTCTGAGCTGCGTCGACGCCGGTCCGTCGGGCGAGGTGGGTGCGCACCGACTCGCCGTCGCGGAGGTCTGGCTCCTGGGCGAGGTAGCCGATGTGGGCGGCCGTCGGCGACACCGTGACAGCACCGGAGTCCGGCGCACGGAGCCCAGCGAGGATGCGGAGCAGCGTCGACTTGCCGGCACCGTTGGGACCCACGAGACCGATGACGTCGCCGGGCGCGACGACGAGGTCGAGTCCGGTGAACAGGTCACGGTCCCCGTGCCCGGCGGAGACTCCACGGGCCTGCAGCGTCGCACTCATGGCTGCATCCTCCCTTGCGAAGCGACCAGGTCGTGCACGGGTTTGGTCGGCTTCCGCACAACGGCCACGGGGGCTGTCAGTGCGTGGCGGCCTCGGCGGCCTCCGGGGCGGCCTTGGGTGATCTCGTCGCCCAGTAGGAACCCAGCAGCACCAATGGGAATCCGATGATCGTGCCGACCGTGAGCGGCTCGTCGAGCACGACGAGACCGAGGCCGACCGCGACGGCAGGATTGACGAAGGTGATGACGGTGGCGCGAACAGGTCCGGCCTCGGCGATGAGCGCGAAGAACAGCACGAACGCCAGCGCGGTGCAGATCAGCGCGAGCACCAGCACCGAGCCGATGACCTTGCCGGACGGCAGCCCAGGGGTGAGCCCGAGCACAGTGGCCGGCAGATACAGGACCGCGACGACGGCGAGGGAGCAGGAGATGACGCCCATCGACGGCACGTGCGCCAGCTTGCGTGCGGCCATGGCCGGGGCGATGGCGTACAGCGCAGCGACCACGAGCAGCTCGATGACGCTCACGACATCGATAGCCCCGCCGGCCAGGTCGAGGCTGACGAGGGCCCCGACGCCGCCGATTCCGACCGCGAGGCCGAGCAGCCGGACCGGTGTGAGTGCGTGACGGTCGCCGAGCAGCCAGGAGACGAGCGTTCCGACGATGGGCACGGCGGCGAGCATGAGTCCGGCGAAGCCGCTCGGCACGCGTTGCTCGGCGTGCCCGAGCAGCACCCAAGGGATCGCCATCTCCATGAGGCCGAAGGCGACGACGAAGGGCCAAGCTCGCAGTGCCGGTCGGATGGCGCCTGCTCGAGCGGCCAGCGGTAGCAGGACTGCAGCACCCAGCAGCGTGCGGAAGCCGGCGATGCTGACCGGGGAGAGCTCGACGACGGCGATCTTGATGAAGAGGTAGGGGATGCCCCAGATCACCGACATCGCCGCGAAGAGCAGCCAGGCGCGACGAGACATCGCGGTGCTCGACGACGTGGTCGAGATCTCGGCGCTCACGTCGGTGAGCCTAGAGCGTGCCGGTGACAGCTCCTGGCGGGATTCGGTCGGGCAGGTGAGGGTGCCGACGACGTGTCGCTGCTGCTACCCCGTGCTGACCGGACTAGAGCTCGACGTTGCCGAGGATGGAGAGGCAGCACCGCTTGGGAGTTGTCCGA
>JANXWJ010000154.1 GCA_025351185.1 Candidatus Nanopelagicales bacterium | reverse complement strand
CGACATCACCAACCTCGCACCCGACGGATCAGCGACCTGGCTCACCAAGTTCGGGCAACGCATCGACATCCCACCCCGACCCTTCCTCGACACCCCCGACCCACCCGCGACACCCGGGCCACCGCCACCGCCACCCGGCACGGGACCGGACGACACACCACCCGCGACACCCAGCGATGACGCACGCCCTGAGGCCCGCCCGTCAACACCCGAACGACCCGAACCACCACAGCTCGACGAGCCACCGTTCTAGCCCTGTGGGTCGCGGGCCAGTAGGTGGCGGACCGTACGTCGCGGGACGATGGTCGCCGTCCGGCGGACGGTCAGGCTTGAGGTGCGGAGCCGAGAGGGTGGCGGGCCCGGACAGCAGCCGGGTCCCAGCCGTCGGGCTTGCCCGATCCGAACAGCCAGGTGTCGAAGACCTCGGTCAGGTCCCTCGTGCTCACCTTCTGCGCGAGCGCCACGAACGCTGCGGTGCTGCCGTTGGCGTCGCGATGCTCGGCGGCCCACCGCTTGAGCGTCGTGAAGAACGCGGCGTCACCGACGACCTCTCGGAGCGCCTCGAGCACCAGGCCACCGCGGACGTAGACCGACTGTCCGAAGAGGTTCTCCACTCCGGGATCGCTGACATCGGTCTGCCACAACGGCTCGTCGGCGGGCGGCGAGGCCAGGGCGTCCGGGATGAGGGTGCGCGGATCGAGGGTGCCCTCGTGCTCCTGCCACAGGCTCTCGGCGTACGTCGCGAAGCCTTCGTTGAGCCAGATGTCACTCCAGCGCGACAGCGACACGCTGTCGCCGAACCACTGATGCGCCGTCTCGTGCACCAGGATCGAAGCGCCGTCGCTGTTCGGCCCGAAGAAGTCGGCCGTGTAGAGCGATCGGGTCTGCGTCTCGAGAGCGACCTGCGGGAGTCCCTGGGCGATGACAGCACCGGCAGCCTCGAACGGATAGGGACCGAAGTCGTGTGCCAGGAAGTCCAGGATTGCCGACTGCTGCGCGAGCACGGGAGCAGCGTTCTTCACGGCCGCTGGATCCACGGCGTTGATGATCGGGATGCCGGTGGAGCTCGTGGATCGCGTGACCGCGTAGTCGCCGACGGCAAGGAGCACGAGATAGGACGCCATCGGGTGCACGCTGCGCCAGTGCCAAGTGGTGGTCGTGCCACTGGTGACCGGGTCACCCACGGGCAACCCGTTGGAGATCGCCGTCTTGCCCGTCGGCACCGTTGCTGTCACGTCGTAGGTCGCCTTGTCCGACGGGTGCTCGTTGACCGGGAACCACGTCGAGGCGCCCTGGGGCTCGCCCAGAACGGTGGCCCGCTCGGCGTCGTGATACCAACCGTTGTCGAGGTCGGGCGCGGGCAGCTTCGTCGGGGCGCCGTCATAGCTGACTCGGGTGGTGAACCGGGCACCGCGTGCGATCACCGCTGCCGGTGTCACGACGAGCTCAGATCCCTCGCGAGTGAACGTGGCCGGCTTGCCGTCGACGAGGATGGCTCGCACGGTCAGTGCGTTCAGGTCGAGGTGGAACGACGAGAGCGTCGATCTGGCCGTCGCTGACATCGTGCACGTGCCGACGATGTGCGCGAAGTCAGGAGCGACGGTGACCGCGACGTCGTAGTGCGCGGCGTCATAGCCCGGGTTGCCGTCGGCGGGGAAGTACGTGTCACCGAGACCCGCTGCGCTGTCGGGGGGTGATGCGCTCGTGGCGGTGGGCAGCGCTGCCGCTGTCGATGCGCTGCTCGGCGCTGGAGAAGACCCGGGCGTCGACGTCGAGCCCGTGCACGCAGTGAGCAGCAGTGCTGCAGACGTGCACACCATCGCGGCGATCTGTCGTCGCATGTCGTTCCCCCGTCACGCGTCACGCTGGATGGCTGCGGTCAGCCCCGGACGATCCAGACCTTGCGCAGCGGCTCGGTGATCTCCCAGGTCGTGACGTCACCGGCGTGCAGGACTCCCAGCACGCCGGGAGCAAGCACGATCTCCCCGCCCTGCCCGTCTCGCACGACACCACGGCCGGAGAGCACCACGAACGCCTCGTCACCGAAGGAGTCGGTGGACGAGCCCACGCTGTGCTCCCAGACACCCACCTCGAGGCCGGCGTCGCTCGCGAGCTCGACGAGCCCGGTGCTCACTCCCTCGCTGAGCGCCTTCTCGGACGGGAGCGGGGTGTGGGAGACCGCGACTGCGGTCGCGTCGAAGGAGGAGATCATGTGCGGAGCCTAGGCCCACCGCGTACACCCACGCGGCCTTCGGCACGCCGTCATCAGCCGGGTCGGCTGCGCTGACGCAGGCGATGAGGCGATGATGCGGTCGACGGCGTGCGGCGCCGGCGAGGAGGACGACGCAGATGACCGACCCGACGTGGGCGCCCGACATCATCGAGGGGTTCGAGCAGCGGACACTGCAACAGCCCGCGGCGAGCGACGGACCGGTTGACATCACGGTGGTCCGACGGCTCGGTGCCGGCACCACCGGGGCCGCCGTGCTCTATGTCCACGGGTTCAGCGACTACTGGTTCCAGACCCACCTCGCAGAGTTCTACGAGGCTCACGGACTGCGGTTCTATGCCGTGGATCTGCGCCGACATGGGCGCTCGCTGCGCGACCACCAGCTGCCCAACTACACCACCGACATCGAGGAGTACATCGCCGACCTCGACGCCGCGATCGACCTGCTCCGGCGCGAGGAGGGAGTCGACTGGTTGCTCGTCAACGGGCATTCCACCGGTGGTCTCGTGGCCGTCCTGCAGGCGCACCGCGGCGCACAGCGTGCCAGCGTCGACGCCGTCTATCTCAACAGCCCGTTCCTCGACATGAACCTCCCGCCGTTGCAGGAGAAGCTCCTCGAACCCGTGCTCGCGGCGGTGGGCAACCTCGCGCCGACGTACGTGCTGCCCGGACTCTCGTCGTTCTACGGCGACAGCATCCACAGCAGCCGCAAAGGTTCCTGGGACTTCGACCTCGCCTACAAGCCGCTCGCGGGCTTCCCGGCACGAGCGGGGTGGTTCCGCGCGATCCACCGAGCGCAGGCGGACGTCGCCCGGGGCCCGCGCATCACCGCACCGGTGCTGCTGCTGCACGCGGGGCACGGCTCGCACCCGAAGGTGTGGGGCGAGGACGTGCGTCACTCCGATGTCGTTCTCGACGTGGCGGACATGATCCGGCTCGGCCCGGGTCTCGGGACCGATGTCGAGGTCCTCGGGGTGCCCGACGGCATCCACGACCTGGCACTGTCCGAGCCGGGACCCCGTGCTGCGTCGTTCGCGCTGGTGGCCGACTGGCTCGCCCGCGTGCGCGCCTGAACCCCTGATCGCCTGGGTCAGACCAGGTCTCGGGCGAGCTGCTCCACGGTGCCACGGGGATCTGTGCCGTACTTCTCGAAGATCGCCGGCAGCTCGTCAGCCGGCACGGCTCGGGCATAGAGCCATCCCTGGGCGATGTCGCAGCCGATCTGGCGCAGCCGCTCTGCCGTGTCCGGCTGCTCGACGCCCTCGGCGACGGCGATCATCCGGAACTCGTGAGCGAGGTCGGTGACCACACGCACCAGCACGTCGTTGCCGTTGTCCATGTCGACGATGAACGACCGGTCGATCTTGAGGGTGTCGATCGGCAGGTCACGCAGCTGGCTGATTGAGGTGTTGCCGATCCCGAAGTCATCGAGGGCGATCGTGGACCCCATCGCAGCGATGCGACGCAGCGTGATCGCGGCCCGCTCGGGGTCCTGCACGATGGCCGACTCGGTGATCTCGAACTCGAGGAGCCGTGCCGGTACGTCGTACTCCTTGAGCATCGCCGCGATCTTCACGTCGAGGTCGGGCTCGGAGAGGTTGAGGGCGGAGAGGTTGACCGCGACCTGGATCTCCCAGCCGCTGCGTCGCCACTCGCGGATCTGGGACAGCACGAGCTCGAGCACCCGCTTGGTGAGGTGGTGCACGAGGCCGGTGCGCTCGGCGAGCGGGATGAAGTTGTCAGGTGGGATCGACCCACGAGTCGGGTGGTTCCAGCGCAGCAGTGCCTCGAGCCCGACGATCGCACCGGAGTTGAGGTCGAGCTTCGGCTGGTAGTGGATGCTCAGCTGGTCGTCGGCATCGAGGGCCTGGCGCAGGTCACCCAACAGGATGAGTTTCGCGGTCGAGCTCGAGTCGCCGTCCGGGTCATAGACGCTGAGCCCGATGCGCCCGGCCTTCGCGACGTACATCGCGATGTCGGCGTGCTTCATCAGGGTCTGGATGTCTCCGGCGTGATCCGGCATCACGGCGAGACCGACGGAGGTCTCGACATGGAGCACCAAGCTGTCGACGTGGTAGGGATCGGCGAACTGCTCGAGGATCCGCTGGCCGAACATCACTCCGTCATCGACGCTGCGCACGGTCGTGAGCAGCACGGCGAACTCGTCACCACCAAGACGTGCGACCGTGTCGGTGCCCCGCACGATGCCGCTGAGGCGGCTCGCCACCTGCTGCAGCAGCTGGTCACCGCGGTCGTGACCGAGCGAGTCGTTGATCTCCTTGAAGCGGTCGATGTCGATGATGAGCAGACCCACCATCGCGCGGTTGACCTCGGCCTGCGAGGCGGCAATCTCGAGCCGCTGCGCGAGCAGTCGCCGGTTGGGCAGCCCGGTGAGTGGATCGAGGAGGGCCAGCCGCGCATTCTCCGACGCCGACGCACGAAGGCCACGGCTGGCGCGGCGGACGGTGCGATAGAGCAACAGCCACACCAGAAGCAGGCCCCCGGCGATGAGAAGTCCGACTCGGCGCAGCGCTTCCGTGGTCGCCCGCTCGGAGCTGCCATAGTCGAGCACGATCTCAGCCACGCCCACCGGCACTCCGGAGCGACCTCGAGGATGCACGGGAACATAGACGTCGAGCACGGTCTGCGCGTCGGAGACGATGCTCGGTTCGATGCCCGTCTCGGTGGCTCCGGTCGAGGCAGACGGCGCAGGTGAGGCGGCCGACGGGGGCGCTGCCGCGGTGGGGACCGCGATCGAGCCCGTCGCTCTGGTCGTGGACGGGTCACTGCTCGGCAATGACGCAGGACTCGCGGGAGCGACCTGCGTGATGATCTCCGACGACGCGGTGTCGGCGCCCTGCGCCTTGTCGAGCCGCGAGGTGTCCGGGAACGCCATGAGGGTCCCGTTGGAGTCGAGCACAGCACCCTTGGAGTCGAACAGCGCCATCCCCGAGCGAGCGAAGATGCGCACCTCGATGAGGTTGCGATCCCCGACGAGGTTGGCAGCCAGACCGTGCAAGGTGGCGGGGGAGAGCTGCTCGGACGTCCACTCCGTCGCGCTGATCCGGTCGCGGACCCCGGCCTCGACGTAGGCGCGCGCGGTGCGCTCTGCCTCGTCCAGCGCCTGCTTGCGCATGAGCTGCCCGACCGTCGTCACCAGAGCGATGCCGAGGATCGTCATGGCGAGGAGACTCACGACAGCGAACGTCGTGGTCAGCGTCATCCGGCGCCGTCGGTACATCTCCTCACCCCTTCTCGTGTTCGTGCATCGGTCGTTATGTCGCGGTTCTCGCGCGAGCTACCAGTGGTTGCTCGTCCAGAGCGCGGTCACGTCGGTGTCGGAGAGCGCGCGGCCCTCCCAGATCGCGAGCTCGTCTTGTCGCAGCGTCGCCTGGTTGCGGGCGGTGGGGATGACCGCTGCCGCGTTCTGGTCCCAGCCGGCACGCCAGTAGCCGGCGTACGCGGGTGCTGGCGAGATCACGAGCGCCGACGTGACGCGGGCACCGTCGACGTACAGCGCGGCGGACGTGCCGGACAAGGTCGCGACGACGAGGCGCACGGCGTTGTTGGTGATCGCGGTCGGGCTGGTCAGGAGCAGGTTGCCCGTGGTCGTGCGCACCTGGAAGACCACGCGACCCGTGCGGTCGAGGAAGAGTGCGCGGTCCTGCTGCACAGATCCGGCTGAGGCGGAGTCGCCGAAGCCGACGATGCGGCCGCCGGTGAGCGACGTACTGCGTACCCAGGTCGCGATCGTCAGGGTGCTCGGCGTCAGGCGCTGGGTCGGCGTCGCGACGAAGCCGGTCGAGGTCACAGCGCCAGGCTGGCGCATGGCGTACGTCGCATCGCAGGTGACGAGGCCGACGTTGACCACGCCAAAGGTCAGGCCAGCATTGACGATGCTGCCGGAGTTGCCGTGACCGCTGGAGTCGGTGACGGTCGTCGATCTGGTGAGGTTGCCGAAGCGCCACCACAGCGTCGGCAGCATGGCCGGCGAAGCAAGGAACGTCGCGGACGGCGTGCCGCCGGTGCAGGCCGCCCGGGTGCTCGAGGTCGCGGTGGCGGTCGTCGATGCCGTGAAGGCCGCGGAGGTGCTGCCGACGGAGGCACCGACCGTGACGAGTGCCGCGAGCGCTCCGACGACGAGCAGGCGACCGAGACTGCGTCGCTCAGTCGAGGTCCGGCGCATCCCGGTCTCCCTCGTCGGACGTCGGCTCGTCAGTGTCGCGGCGGGTCCGGCGTTGGAGCCGAGCCAGCAGGTCACCCACCGACGTGCCGGTGCGCGACATGAGCTCGGAGATGGCCAGAGCGAGCAGAGGTGGCCCGAACAGGACGAGCCGACCCACGCCCGAGTGCGCCCAGGCCAGCCCGAATCCCCATCGCGGATAGACCTCTCTGACGATCCCACGCACCTGCGTCGCGGGCGTCAGGTTGGGGTCGACGGTCTTGTTGGCGTCGCCCTTGGTCTTGATGAACGGGTCGTTGAGCGGCTTGCCGTTGGGGGCCAGCACGGGGTTGCCGGCGTCGTCGACTCGATCCACGTGGGTCAGTCCCACGATCCGGTGCGTGATCAGCACCGTGGACTTCGTCGGGTAGAAGGTCACGATCTGACCGATGCGCAGCTGCGACGCGCTGGTGACCTGCTGGATGACAACAGCGTCGCCGACCTCGATCTCCGGTGACATCGAACCACTCGTCACGACGAGAAGCCGCTCGCCGCGCACCTGGAACCAGAGCGGGACGGCGTACGAGGCCAGGATCGTGCTGACGAACACGGTCAGCACGACGAAGAACGCCACCCGCGACCAGTTGGTCGGAGCCCCGTTCACCAGCCGCGAGAGCCGGATACGACGGACGAGAGGCGACTCGGGTGCGGATGCTGGAGCGGCGCCGTCGAGCTGCGCGAACTCCAGCTCCGTCACCTCAGGGGCGACGTCGTCAGCAGGCGCCGCCGCACGGTCGCTGGTCAGCATCGCCATGGTCGTCACCCGCTCTCGTCGTGAGGTCCCGGTGCTGGCGGGCACATCCCGAGGAACGGGCGGCGCGCCAGCACGCGGGGCTGCTGTGGTGTGTCTCGCATTTGAGTGACTGTTTGGTTGCTACCCTGTCTGCATGACTCGAGCTCCCGCGGCTGCGTTGGCGATGTCGGATGGTCAACGAGTTGCGCTGGATGCGCTGGCTCGTTCGCAGGTCGCTCCCCATCGG
>JANXWJ010000286.1 GCA_025351185.1 Candidatus Nanopelagicales bacterium | reverse complement strand
CATCGCTGCGGCGGTGCTCGACCGGCTCGAGGATGTGCGCCTCGTCGACGACTCGGCGTTCGCAGAGACCTTCGTGCAGACACGTCGGGCCGGCACCATGTCGCGGCGTGCGCTGGGCTATGAGCTGCGCAGCAAGGGGGTGTCGGGCGAGGTGGTCACGGAGGCGCTCGACACCCTGGACCCCGAGGCTGAGATCGCCACGGCACGAGCACTTGTCGCGCGCAAGATGTCCTCGACCCGCACGCTCTCCGTCGAGGTCCGGGTGCGTCGGCTGGTCGGCATGCTCGCTCGCAAGGGCTATTCCGGCAGTCTCGCGCAGCGCGTCGTGCGAGAGGCGATCGCGAGCGAGACCGAGCTCGACGAGCTCGAGCGCGCACTGCTCGACTGACCCCGGAGTCCCACCGCTGACCTGGGTGTTGCGGGTGCTTCAAGGTCCCCGAAGCCCCCACAGCACCCAGGTCAGCTGGGGTCTGCGGGTTCTTCGTGCACCCGGCAGAACTCCGCCATCGCGAGTTCGGGCAGTGCTGACAGGCGCGAGTGCACGGTGTCGGCTAGCTTGCCGATGAGCCGGCTCAGTGACTCCACGTCGTCCTGCGGCCACTCCGAGAGCAGGGCGCGGGTGAAGAAGCGGGTCATGGCCGTGGCGTCCGAGACCACCGCACGCCCGAGGTCGGTGAGCTCCACCGTTGTGCGACGTCGGTCTTGCGGGTGCTCACCGCGCACGAGGAGGCCATCGTCCTCGATCTCCGAGAGCAGCCGGCTCACGGTCGAGTGCTCGAGGTCGAGCACCGCCGCGACATCCTTGACCGACACGGACTCGGTGGTCTCCGCGAGCTCGTCGATCGCATCGCATGCCGCGATCTTCGCGAACTCCAGCGGATGCCCGAGGCAGGGCACCGGGACCATGCCCGATGGCGGCCTGATGAGCGACTTGCGCAGCCGTCGGAACGACCGGTCGATGGTGTCGACCAAGGTGTCGGACAGCTGTGAGCCGGGTAGGTGCGCACCGGTGAGCAGGGGTGGGACACCGGCCGGAGCCTTCTTGGCTGCGGTCATCGAGTCCTCCCTCCTGCGCGTGTACGTGACCAGGGTTCACACGATGGTCACGGAATCGGATTGCGTGTGTCGTACACATACTTTAGTCTCAGCTGTGATAGATGTGTAGCACATGCAAACGGGGGTCGCTCCTCGACCGGCGCCGTTCGGCGTCTCAGTGCTCGACAACCTGGAGAAGAGATCGTCATGGGTGGACTGTCACGCTGGGCCGTACGTAAACCGTGGTGGGCGCTGCTCGGCTATGCCGGCCTCGTCGTCGTCGTGTGCATTCTGGGATTCGTTCTCAAGGGCTCGCTCAACGACTCGTTCTCGTTGCCCGACACCGAGTCGAAGACGGCCACCGACCTGCTGAGCCAGACCAAGCAGGGCGACTTCAACTCCTCCACCGCGACCATCGTGTGGTCACCCGACGCCCCGGGCGCCAAGGCCGTCGACGCCGCGACCGCCGCGACGATGACGCCACTGCTCACCTCGATCTCGAAGCAGCCTGGCGTCGACTGCGTGACCAACCCGTTCGACCGGACCGGCGCCTCGCTCGGCAAGGCCTGCCCCAAGCCGCAGGTGCCGCAGGCCCCGCCGGCCGACCTCTCGGCCGACCAGCTCGCGGCGATCAAGTCCGGGACCGCGGCCGCCATCGCGGCGACCTCGCCGATCAGCCCCGACGGCCACGTCGCCACCGCGACCATCACCTTCACCGGTGCCGCTGACGGCAGCGACGTGCCGACCACCACGGCCACCGGCATTCTCACCGACGTCAAGGCGGCCAACGCCAAGGACGGGATCCAGGTCGGCGCGAGCGGCCAGGTGCTGTCCTTCGCCGGCCAGGAGCCGCCGAGCAGCGAGGTCATCGGCATCATCGCCGCCCTCGTCATCCTGCTGCTCGCCTTCGGCTCGCTCCTCGCGGCCGGGCTCCCGCTGCTGACCGCCGGTTTCGGCGTCTTCCTCGGTGGGCTGCTGCTGCTGTTCGTCGCGCGCTTCCTCGATGTCGCGACCTTTGCGCCCACGCTCGCCACCATGATCGGTCTCGGCGTCGGCATCGACTACTCCCTCTTCGTGATCAACCGCTTCCGTCAGGCCGTGCACGCTGGCCACGACGCGAAGTCGGCGGCGATGGAGGCGGTCAACACCTCCGGTCGTGCCGTCGTGTTCGCCGCGTCGACGGTCGTCATCGCGCTGCTCGGCCTGTTCGTCATGCGGATCAACTTCTTCAACGGCCTCGCCGTCGCCGCGTCGGGCACTGTGCTCCTCGTCATGCTCTCGGCCATCTGGCTGCTGCCTGCCCTGCTCTCGCTGCTCGGTGCCCGTGCCGTCACTCCGGTGTCGGGACTCATCGAAGGAGCACGCAAGCGGGGCGGCTGGCGTGGGGTCGTCGCCTACATCGTCCTCGCGCTGGTCTGGCTGTGGGCACTCGCTATCGCCACCTCGACGCTGGCCAACGCCGACGCGGGCGTGCTGACCAAGGTCCTCGTCCCGCTGATCGCGATCCTTGCGGCGCTCATGGCGACCTTCGGCTATCGCGTCACGCGGCACTCGCGCTGGACCCAGGAGTTCCACCCCGAGGGCGGACGCTGGGCGCACTACGCACGCTTCCTCCAGAAGCGCCCGATCCTCCCCGCGATCCTCTCGCTCGGTCTCGTCCTCATCCTGGCCATCCCGGCACTGTCGCTGCGGCTCGGCTTCCCCGACGATTCGGGCACGCCGGAGGGCAGCGTCTCCCGCATCGCCTATGACCTCACGTCCGAGGGCTTCGGCCCCGGTGCCAACGGCCCGTTCTTCGTGGCCGTGCAGCTCCCCAAGGCCGGTGACACCGCCACGCTCGGAGCGGTCGTGGCGGCTCTGGAGAAGACCGCGGGAGTGGCGAGCACCGTGCCCAGCACTGCGATGATGCCGATCATGGGTGGCCAGATCGCGGGCCAGACCATCACGGCGATCAAGGTGCAGCCGACCACGGGTCCGCAGGACGAGGCGACGACCCAGCTGCTCGACCGACTGCGCACCGAGACGATCCCGCCGGTCGCGGCGAGCTCGGGTGCCCAGGCCTATGTCGGTGGCACCACGGCGATCACGGCCGACTTCAGCTCGGTCATGATCAAGGCGATGCCGATCTTCCTCTCGGTGGTCGTCGGCCTCGGCTTCATCATGCTGCTGATCCTGTTCCGCTCCGCGGTGGTGTCGCTGACCGCGGTCGTGACCAGCCTGCTGTCGTTCGCCGCGTCCACCGGCATCACGGTCGCGGTCTTCCAGTGGGGCTGGCTCAACGGCATCCTCGGCGTGACCGGCACCGGGCCGATCTTCCCGTTCCTGCCGGTCATGGTGTTCGCGATCCTGTTCGGCCTGTCGATGGACTACCAGGTGTTCCTGGTCAGTCGGATGCAGGAGGAGTGGGCGCGCACCCAGGACAACGCCGTGTCCGTACGTCGTGGGCTCGCCGGCTCTGGTCGCGTGGTCCTCATGGCGGCGCTCATCATGGCTGCGGTGTTCGCCGCGTTCATCCCCACGCCCAACAACACGATCAAGCTGTTCGGTGTGGCGCTCACCTCGGCCGTGCTCGTCGACGCGTTCCTCATCCGCCTGGTCTTCGTGCCCTCGCTGATGTCGATCCTCGGCACGGCCAACTGGTGGCTGCCGTCGTGGCTCGCCACCCGCCTCCCGCACTTCGACGTCGAGGGCGGTGCCGACGAGATCATCGACGACGAGCCCGCGGCGCGCGACATCGACGAGGCATTCGTCTAGCACCACCGTGCGCTGCCCCGCGTGAGCTGGGGGTTCACCGGTTGATGGCTGTTCGGGCGTGGCCGCGGCACCGGGCGGTTACGCTGTCGGGTGTCGGGCCCGGCCCGACCCCGAAGCACGTCCCGAACACTGCTGACTCCGTGGCCCTGAAGGGCCCGCCTTGCGGTCCGAATCGCGCGTGCGCGAGTCCGGCGAGTGGTGCTCGCGTGCGTCGGTGTCACGGCGCGCGAAGGGGGCACCATGGATCCGGTCACGGTGATCGCGCTCGTCGTCGCGGCTGCGCTCGGTGGTGGGCTGCTCGCGGTCACCAGCCGGTCGCGCCGCCAGGCCGCCGAGGCCGAGCGCACCCGTATCGCTGAGATCGCCGCCGGGGTCGACACCGAGCTCACCCGCCGCCAGCAGGAGACCGACGCCCGCGCCCAGGCGATCCGGGCCGACGCTCACGACGAGGCCGAGCGCACCCGCTGGGTGGCCGAGCAGACGCTGTCGGCCGCCGAGCAGGTTCGGGCCGAGGCCGCTGAGGACGTCCGCCGGGCCGAGGAACGCCGCGCCCAGGTCGAGGCCGACATCGTGCTCGCGCGCGGCGAGCAGGCGGCAGCGCGCGACGAGATCGCGCGGACCCGCGAGGAGACCCAGCGTCGCGAGGACCGCCTCGCCGAGCGCGAGTCGCGCCTCGACTCCGAGCTCATGGCACTGGCCGATCGGCGTACGACGCTGGACCATGCCGAGGCCGACGTCGCCGAGCGGCTGGCCGATGTCGCGGCAGCCGAGGCCGCGATCGCCGACGAACGCGCCCGGGTGCTCGAGCAGGTGGCCGAGCTGTCGCCCGCGGACGCCCGCGCCGAGGTCGTCGCGGCGGTCGAGGGCCAGGCCAAGCGCGAGGCGGCGCTGACTGTGCGCGAGATCGAGCGCGAGGCGCGTGACGAGGGCGACCAGCGTGCTCGACGGATCGTGACCCTCGCCGTGCAACGCCTGGCCTCCGAGCAGACGGCCGAGTCGACGGTGTCGGTGCTGCACCTGCCCGACGACTCGATGAAGGGTCGGATCATCGGCCGCGAAGGTCGCAACATCCGGACGTTCGAGGCTGTCACCGGCGTCAACCTGCTCATCGACGACACCCCCGAGGCCGTGCTGCTGTCCAGCTTCGACCCGGTGCGCCGCGAGGTCGCGCGGCTCACCCTCGAGGCGCTCGTGGCCGACGGCCGTATCCAGCCGTCACGCATCGAGGAACAGTACGAGCGGAGCCGGATCGAGGTCGAGGCGCGGATCGTGCGCGCCGGCGAGGACGCCCTCGTGGAGGTCGGGATCGGTGACATGCACCCCGACCTCATCACGATGCTCGGGCGGCTGCGCTATCGCACGTCCTACGGCCAGAACGTGCTCGGGCACCTCATCGAGTGCGCACACCTCGCCGGCATCATGGCCGCCGAGCTGCGCCTGCCCATCGAGCACGCCAAGCGCTGCGCGCTGCTGCACGACATCGGCAAGGCGCTCACCCACGAGGTCGAGGGGTCGCACGCGCTCATCGGCGCCGAGGTCGCCCGACGCTACGGCGAGAACGACGACGTCGTGCACGCCATCGAGGCCCACCACAACGAGGTCGAGGTACGCACCCTCGAGGCCGTCCTCACTCAGGCCGCCGACTCGATCAGCGGCGGACGCCCGGGCGCGCGCCGCGAGTCGCTCGAGCACTACGTCGAGCGTCTCGAGCGGCTCGAGCAGATCGCCGCGTCCTATGGCGGCGTCGACAAGGTCTTCGCGATGCAGGCCGGGCGCGAGGTACGCATCGTCGTGCTGCCCGACCAGGTCGACGACCTCGGCGCCGCGGTGCTCGCCCGCGACATCGCCGCCGAGATCGAGAAGGAGCTGACCTACCCCGGCCAGATCCGCGTCACGGTCATACGCGAGTCCCGAGCCACCGGCCTAGCCCACTGACCTCGATGCCCAAAGCCAAGGCGTAGAGGCGTTCCCGAACCAACATGGCTGACATCCCTTCGAAGAGATGAACCTCCACACATGACACCCCGCACGTACGAAGTACGTACTTTCGGCTGCCAGATGAACGTCCACGACTCCGAACGCCTCTCCGGCCTGCTCGAGGGCGCCGGCTACACGCGTCCGGATGACGGTGCGCAGGCCGACGTCGTCGTGTTCAACACCTGCGCGGTGCGCGAAAACGCCGACAACAAGCTCTATGGCAATCTCGGTCATCTCAAGTCCATCAAGGACATCACGCCCGGGATGCAGATCGCGGTCGGTGGCTGCATGGCGCAGAAGGACCGCGGCGAGGTCGTGCGTCGGGCGCCGTGGGTCGATGTCGTGTTCGGCACGCACAACATCGGCTCGTTGCCGGCGCTGCTCGAGCGCGCACGGGTCAACGACGAGGCGCAGGTCGAGATCCTCGAGTCCCTCGAGGTCTTCCCGAGCACGCTGCCGACCCGGCGCGAGTCGGTCTACGCCGCATGGGTCGCGATCAGCGTCGGGTGCAACAACACCTGCACGTTCTGCATCGTGCCGTCGCTGCGCGGCAAGGAGAAGGACCGTCGCCCCGGCGACGTGCTCGCCGAGATCGAGGCGCTCGTCGGCGAAGGCGTGCTCGAGGTGACGCTGCTCGGCCAGAACGTCAATGCCTACGGTGTGGAGTTCGGCGACCGCCAGGCCTTCGCCAAGCTGCTGCGCGCCTGCGGCGAGGTCGAGGGCCTCGAGCGGGTGCGCTTCACCAGCCCGCACCCGGCCGACTTCACCGACGACGTCATCGCGGCGATGGCCGAGACGCCGAACGTCATGCCGCAGCTGCACATGCCGCTGCAGAGCGGCAGCGACCGGCTGCTCAAGGAGATGCGCCGCTCCTACCGCAGCGAGCGCTATCTCGGCATCATCGATCGGGTGCGCGCCGTGATGCCGGACGCCGCGATCACCACCGACATCATCGTCGGCTTCCCGGGCGAGACCGACGACGACTTCGCGCAGACGTTGGACGTCGTACGCCGAGCCCGCTTCGCCAGTGCCTTCACCTTCCAGTACTCCCCGCGCCCCGGCACTCCGGCGGCCACCTTCCCCGACCAGGTGCCTCCCGAGGTCGTCAAGCAGCGCTATCAGGCACTGCAGGCGGTCTCGGAGGAGATCGCCTGGGAGGAGAACACGCGCCTCATCGGCCGCCGGGTCGAGCTGCTCGTCGCCGAGGGCGAGGGTCGCAAAGACGTTGCGACACAACGGTTGTCAGGTCGAGCACCCGACAACCGGCTCGTGCACTTCACGCCCGCCGACGCGCGCGACGAGCGCCCCCGACCAGGTGATGTCGTGATGGCGGAGATCACCTACGCCGCGCCGCACCACCTCGTCAGCGACATCGTCGCGACCGACCTGCGCCGTACCCGGGCCGGCGACGCGTGGCAGTCGCGTCAGGAGACAGCGGCCGGGCCGCCTGCGACGGCTGCGCCCGTGCTGCTCGGTCTGCCCACGCTGCGTCCCTGAGACCGACTGCGTTCCGACGTGTCGGGAGTGCTTCCCGGCATCCTCACGCGTACCGTCCGGAGCCAGGAGGTGGTGTGTCGTGATCCGTCGGCTCGGGTGCCTGAGCGCACTGCTGTCGATCGCGTTCTTCCTGGCCGTGATCGGCGCCATCGGATGGTTCGGCTACCAGGCCTACGTCCACGCCACCGACTCGCAGGCGATAGCCACCCGCACCAACGAGGTCGGTCAGGCGTGGACCGACGACCCTGCGGCCCTCGCGACTGCGGCGACCGGCAAGGGTGGCGTACGACCGAAAGGCTTCTCGGCACAGCCGTATCAGCGCATCGGTGCTCGACCCGTCGACTCCGCGAGGACGTCGAAGACGTCGAAGACCACCCTCACCCTCGTGACGTCGCAGGCCACCTGCGACGGGCCCACGCCTGTCGCCGACGTCGTCGAGTCACCGGTGCTGGTCCAGGTGCTCGTGCACCCGGAGAGCTCCTGGCTGCCCGACGTGCCGCGACTGTGGACCCAGTGGCGTGACGGGTCGAAGACGTGTGCCACGGCCGGGGAACCCGTGTCGGTGACTCTCACCCTCGCCTCGCCGCTGGGCCGCCGGGTGCTCGTCGACGCTGTGACCGGCGAGTCGGTGTCGACGAAGTGATCTGCCGCCGCCGGACACGTGACGTCGCAGTGACCGGGAGTTGGTGTCGAGCCGGAGACCGGGCGGTGCCGCCCCACCCTGCCGCCGGCGGTCACCTCACCTAGGGTCGTGCTGTGATCTGCGGAGCCGTCTTCATCCCGAGCACGCCGCTGCTCATCCCCGTCGCGGCCTCAGGAGCGCAGGGCGAGCTTCACGAGATCCGTGAGTCGTCAGTCGCAGCCTTGGCGGCGGCGCTGCGCGCCGAGCCAGACCGGGTGGTGATCATCGGCGCCGGACTCGTCACCGAGACTCACCGCCGTGGTCAGGGGTCGCTGCGCGGCTTCGGCGTGCCGTACGACGTCGTCCTCGACCCGCGAGACACCGACACCGTGCCGTCGCGCCGTCGCCTCCCGCTCGCGCTGACGGTCGGAGCCTGGCTGCTCGGCGAGGTCGCGTGGTCGGGGGAGCGACTCGCTCTCGAGGTCGCTGCGATGTCGAGCGACGACGACCTCGACGCGATCGGACACGCTCTCGCCGCCGACGACGATGATGAGACGCTGCTGCTGGTCGTCGCCGACGGGTCTGCGTCGCGTACGGAGAAGGCGCCGGCGGCGCTGCACCCCGATGCCGAGGCTTTCGACGCGCAGCTGGCTGTGATGCTGGCCGGCGGAGATCCGCAGTCATTGCTGGGGATCGACCGCGACCGGTCGCTGGCGGTCACGGCTGCCGGTCGACCCGCGTGGCGGGTGGCAGCTGCCGCGATGGCGGGTGCGGCGTACACCGCCGAGCTCATCGCCACCAGTTCACCCTATGGAGTCGGCTACCTCGTCGCCCGCTGGCACCGCTGACTCTCCGAGCCCGCCGACTCCCGGGGGCCCCTGACTCTCGCAGCCCGCCGATGCGGTTGCCGCTGACTTTGCGGCGCAGCTGAACCTACCGCGCGGTCGGTCTGCTCGGTCGCCGAGACAGTTGAGCGGAGAGCGCTGAGAAGAACGAGCGCGTCACGGCCTGGCTCCCCCTCGTGAGCCAGGCCGTCAACACCGACCGATCAGGACCGAGAGGTTCGCCTGGGGGCCGCGCCGGACAGCAGGACGCGCACCGGACTCCCGCGCCTGCGGTCATCGACGGCACCGGCAGCTGTCGCGATCGACGGTAGGTGCGCGAGCTGCGCCGCCTGACCACAAGGCCCCCCGTTGCGCACACCCTGAGCCAAGCATGACCAAACCCCACCGCTGACCTGGGTGTTGTGGGGGCTTCAGGCTGGCTGAGACCCCCACGACACCCAGGTCAGCGGTGGGGTGAGCTGGCTGAGTCGGCGCGCTGTGGCGTGAGCCGGTTGGTCAGGCGTTGCCCTGGCTGAGGTCCTCGATGACCTCGTCGGCCTTCGCCGTCGCGGCGTCGGCGGCATCGGACACCCGCTCGACCACGACCTCGGTGGGGGAGTCGGACTTGAGCGAGTCGACGGCCTTGCCGGTCAGGTCGTCGACCTTGTCGGTGACCGCATCGAGCTTGCCGCCGGTCTTGTCGCTGACGAAGGCGCCGGCCGAGGCGACCGCGCCCGTCACCTTGTCGCCGTGCTTGTCCATGACGTCGGCCGTGGCGTCCTTGGCCTTCTCCGCTGCCGACTTTGCCGCGTCACCGGCCTTGGCGGCGGCCTCCTTGGCCTGGTCGGTGAATCCCGACTCCTGGGCCTTCGCTGCGGCCGACTTCGCGGCCTCGGTGGCCTTGGTCGCGGCTTCGGTGGCCTTCTCGGTGGTGGATCCGAACAGTCCCTTGATGCTGTCCATGAGCCCCATGACGCCTCCAGTGTCTCTGGTCGTACGACGGCTCCGCGCGGATCGGCGGGTGCTCCGGCGTACGGCCTCAGATCGATCCTTGCCGCGTTGCCCGGACAGCACAAGGCCGATGCACGCAGGGTGAGCACCGGCCGAGTGGGGGGCGGCCCGAGGGCCGCGCGATCAGTTGTTGGCGAGTTCGTCGACGACGCCGTCGACGGCCTCGTCGACCCTCTCGCTGGCGGCGGACGAGGCGCCGCCGGTGGCCTCGTCGGCCTTGTCGGTGGCGGCGTCGACGCCGTCCTTGACCTTGTCGCCGCCGATTGCGTCGATCGCGTTGTCAGCCTGGTTCTTGGCGCCGTCGAGCAGGCCCATGTCAACTCCAGATGCGTGGGAAGGGCAGCCGGAACGGCCGTTGTCCGAACCTAGGGAAGGATGAGGTACGTGCAACCCCGAATGTCGAAGATCTCTGCCAGCGGGACACCCGTCGTGGCCGTGGTCGGGCCGACGGCGTCGGGCAAGTCCGACCTCGCGATCGACCTCGCGATCGCTCTGGGCGGTGAGGTGGTCAACGCCGACTCGATGGCGCTGTATCGGGGCATGGATGTCGGCACGGCCAAGCTCCCGCTCGGCGAGCGCCGTGGGGTGCCGCACCACCTCTACGACATCTGGGACGTCACGCAGACGGCGAGCGTCGCTGACTACCAGGAGCGCGCGCGGCGAGTCGTCGACGACCTGCGCGCAGCGGGTCGCACTCCGGTGCTCGTCGGTGGCTCCGGGCTGTATGTCCGTGCCGTGCTCGACCATCTGGAGTTCCCCGGCACCGACCCGGTGGTGCGGGCGCGTCTGGAGTCCGAGCTCGACGACGTCGGCTCGGGCGAGCTGCACCGGCGGCTGGCCCGGCACGACGAGGCGGCGGCTGCGACGATCCACCCGAGCAACGGCCGGCGGATCGTGCGGGCGCTCGAGGTCATCGAGATCACCGGCGGCCCCTACACGGCCACGCTTCCCACGCCTCGTGATGTGTATCCCGGCGTACAGATCGGTCTGGACCTTCCTCGTCCCGAGCTCGACGCGCGGATCGACCTGCGGGTCGAAGGGATGTGGGCCAACGGCCTGGTCGAGGAGGTACGCCGCCTCGCCGGCCACGGCCTGCGCGAGGGTGTCACGGCCTCACGCGCGCTGGGCTATGCCCAGGTGCTGCGCCATCTCGACGGCGAGCTCACCGAGTCCCAGGCGCTCGAGGACACCCAACGAGCCACCCGCCGCTTCGCCCGACGCCAGGACACCTGGTTCCGCCGAGACCTCCGCATCCACTGGCTCCCACCCACCACCCCCGACCTCACCGCCATTGCCACCGCCCTCTGCACCCCCACCCCGGGAGCTCCTTGACCTCTCAATGCCGAGGATCGCCTACGGGCGGAGGCGGTAGAACTCGGTGCCGAACACGCGCCTGAAGAGCGGGCGCGGCATGCGCAGGAAGGCAGCGAGAGTGCGGTCGCCGTCGTCGGCGGTGGCCTGGGAGGCGTGCGCGGCCATCGAGGCGCGCTTGGCATCGATGAACGGTCGCACGTCGACGCGGTGCGTGATGTCGGCGCTCGCGGTGAACGCGCGCTCGAACGACGTCGGGTCGAACTCCGGCGGGAAGCGGTAGACGCGCGATGCGAGCTTGATGCCGCGCAGGAGCTGGTCGCGCGGCACGGTCGCCTCGAAAACGGTTGCCACACCTGCGATGTCGGCTGCACGCAGACTGAGCTGGTGCACACGCACGTGGTCGGGGTGGCCGTATCCGCCGTGGGGGTCATAGGTGATGACGACATCGGCGCCCTCCTCCACGAGGATCGCGGCGAGGCCGGCGGCCGCCTCCTCGACCGGTGCCTGACACAGCGGCATGCGCCCGCCGGGCTCGCCCGGCGCATCACCGTGCAGTCCGCTGTCGGCGTACCCCAGGCTCACGAGGCGATGCACCCCGAGCACTCGGCAGGACTCGTCGAGCTCGGCGGCACGCCGTCGCGCGAGCCCGTCGGAGAGCTCGGCCGATGCGAGGCCGGCGGCTCCGTCGGTCGCGACCACGAGCACGACCCGCTGACCCTCGGCCACCGCGCGCGCCATCGTGCCGGCGGTGAGCAGCGCCTCGTCGTCGGGGTGCGCGTGCACGAAGACGAGCGTGCGCGCGCTGCTCGGAAGGACCACGCTCAGATCCTCCCAGACCGACCGGGGCACCGGTACGCCGACCAAGATCGCGACGTGCGGTCACATGGTGGGTGGGCTGGGGTGGTGGGGGTTGGGGCGCGGGTAGGGTCGCGGATCGTGCGGATCGTTCACATCAGTGACTGCTACCTGCCTCGGCTCGGGGGGATCGAGACTCAGGTCCGCGCGCTCGCGACGCGGCAGGTGCTCGCGGGGCATGACGTGCACGTGATCACCGCGACCCCGGGCGACGTCGTACGCCGCGGCACCGAGACTCTCGACGGCGTGGTCGTCCATCGAGCGACGGCGCGGATGCCCGCGGACCTCCCGGTGCACCCGTGGGTCAACCGCGAGGTGCGCGCGCTGCTCGGGCCGGGCGGTGCCGCCGCCG
>JANXWJ010000087.1 GCA_025351185.1 Candidatus Nanopelagicales bacterium | reverse complement strand
GGTGCGCGGGCCTTCCTACGTCGTGATGCGACGAGC
This sequence comes from Candidatus Nanopelagicales bacterium, assembly GCA_025351185.1. GTDB lineage: Bacteria > Actinomycetota > Actinomycetes > S36-B12 > CAIYMF01 > Longivirga. Next base: position 3,436 of record JANXWJ010000087.1, on the reverse strand, counting down.
GGGCAACTGGCCCGGGGCTGTCGAGACCCACCAGAGGGGGACCGCCCCGAGCCGTCGATCAGGCGCCGGCGTGGTGGCGCCGATCGCCTCGGCGCACGAGCCGTGCTGTCAGGGCGTACGCCGGTGGAACGGTCGGCTCGGATAGCCGGTGTCGAAGTGCTGGTAGTCGATGGTGCTGGGGATGTCCTGCCAGATCCAGCCCTCGCGCGCGAAGGCCACCCACACGACGCCATGCTTGGAGATGACGCCGGTTCCGGTGCGTGCGGTGGCGTGCCGTGCGCTGGGCATCCAGCAGTGGCAGCGCCGGTCGCGCCACGGGTTCTCGACCGGGTTGATGTCGATGGCACGGCCGTTGGCGTGCGGTGAGAGTCGGGCCGGTGAGTTGGCCTGCGCGGCCGAGCGGCAGTTGTAGGCCGAGGTATTGTCGGCCGCCATCGAGGCGTTGTCGTCGCCGTGGAAGTCCTCGAGCGGTCGCATCGACCGGATCGGAAAGCGCGCCGCGAACAGGCGCGTGAAGATCGCCGCGGTGCTCGCCGCGACGTCGGCGCCTACGACGAGCACGCCGCGACGCGGAACCCCGTCGAACCCCCAGAACCCGACCTCGACCCGTCGCACGTCGCCGCGCCGCACCGGGCAGCCCGCATGAGCCATCCCCGCCGCCACGATGCGACGCCACTGCGCAACCCCGACCGGCCGCACCACCGCGCCAGCCACCGGCAGCGCACCCGGACGCGTCGTCGCACCCGGCGCCGGCACCGACGTCGGCGCAGAGAATGAGCTCGTGGACATGGCGCTTGACGTGAGCGACGAGGCAGGCGCGGCACCCGACGCAGCAGAAGGCGCCAACGCGCACCCCGCGAGCGCCAGCAGCACGGCGCTCATCCCCGTAGCCCCGACGACCCGCATGCGCCCAGGCTATGCCGCACCAGGTGCACCCACCGCTGACCTGGATGTCGTGGGGTCTCCGACGCGCTGAGGCACCCACGACACCCAGGTCGCGGGTGGGGTGGACCGGCGGTGGCTGGGTCAGGTGGTCTGGCGCTGGCCCGTGGACTTTCCGTCGCTCCTGGAGCTCAGCCAGCAGGTGGTGGCGTGGGTACGAGGCGGAACATGCGGGGGACGAGCGCCGCGCGACGTTCCATGTAGTTGGCGTAGCCGGGGTAGACCGCCACGAACGCCGGGAACGTCCGGGCCCACGTCTCGGGGTCCACGAGCTCGGCTTGCACCGTGAGGCGCTCGGGCCCGATCTCGACCGCAGCCTCGGGGTGCGCGAGCAGGTTGGCCGTCCAGCCCGGGTGCTTGGGCTGGCCGAAGTTGGTCCCGATGAGCATCACGTCGTCGCCGTCGCGCACGTAGACCAACGGGGAGAGCCGAGGCTGCCCGCTCTTGGCGCCGGTGGTGTGCAGCGCGAGGATCGGGAAGCCGTAGACCGCAGCCATCACCCGACCGTCGCGCAGGTCACGGATCTTGGGGTCGATGACCGGCCCGACCTTGCTGTAGACCTTCGCGAACCCGGCGGTCTGACCCAGGCGGCGCATCAGCCGGGTCAGCGGCCCGGTGCTCACCCGCGCCTCGTGGGCGGCGACGCGGTCGAGCTGGAGGCGCAGGGCAGCAGATGCGTCAGCGGGCTCGGCCATGCCCGGAGGCTAGCCGCCGCGACGAGCGCCTTCGACGAAGTTGAGGAAGTCATCGGATTCCTCAGCCACAGGTGTCGATTCCGGGAGAGTCTGTGCGTCGTGGGGATACGGGGACACCACGACTGAGCCACAGGAGGCCCACCATGAGCACGAAGTACATGTTCCTCATCTACGGCGACGAGTCTGCCTACGCCGATGCCACGCCCGAGCAGTGGACCGAGATGCTCCACGCACACCAGGCCTGGCAGGCGTCCGTCGTGGCGGCCGGCGCGAAGATCCACGGCGGCGATGCGCTGGCCCCCACGGCCACCGCGACGACGGTGCGCTCCGGGAGCGGCTCACCGGTCGTCACCGACGGTCCCTTCGCCGAGACCAAGGAGGCACTCGGCGGCTTCTACATCGTCGAGGCGGCCGACCTCGACCAGGCCCTCGCGCTGGCCGGCACGTTGCCCGGTCAGAGCATCGAGGTGCGCCCGGTCGTCGAGACGGGCTGACCGGACTCATCGTCCAGACGCCCGTGACCGTCCCGGCCGACCGCGTCGTCGTCGCCGTCGAGCAGGCCCATCGCAGCGAGTGGGGCATCGTGCTCGCCGCTGTCGCGCGCCTGCTCGACGGTGACGTCGGCACGGCCGAGGAGTGCACCCAGGAGGCGTTCGAGGCTGCCCTGCGGACGTGGGGCGAGCGCGGGATACCGATGAAGCCGGGGGCGTGGCTGACGACCACAGCGAAGAACCGGGCGTTGGACCGCATCCGCCGCGAGGTCTCGCTGCGCGTGCGCTATCCCGACCTGGTGCGCGACGAGATCGACCCGTCCGGGTCGGAGGAGGACGACGACGTGCACATCGACGACCGGCTCCGCCTCGTCTTCACCTGCTGCCACCCGGCCCTCGCGGCCGAGTCGCGTGTCGCGCTCACCCTGCGTCTGGTCTGCGGTCTCACGACCGAGGAGATCGCTCGCGCGTTCCTCGTGCCCGAGCCGACGATGGCAGCGCGGATCACGAGATCGAAGAAGAAGATCGCGACCGCCGGGATCCCCTATCGCGTACCCGGTGACGACGACCTGCCCGAGCGCCTCGACGGCGTGCTCACCGTGATCCACCTCGTCTTCACCGCCGGCCATGCGACATCGGGGGAGCGCCTCGTACGCGCGGATCTCGTCGATCGGGCGTTGGACCTCGCGCGGGTCCTCGTCGTGCTCATGCCACGCGAACCTGAGGCGCTGGGGCTGCTCGCCCTGCTCGAGCTCACCGACGCGCGCCGCGCCGCGCGGGTCGATGCCGAGGGCGGCCTCGTGGTGCTCGAGGGCCAGGACCGCACGCTGTGGGACACGCGGGCCGTCCATCGCGGCGACGCGCTGGTGTCGCGGGCGTTCACCGCGTCCCTGCGTACCGGTGTCGAGCCAGGCCGGTTCCTGTTGCAGGCAGCCATCGCGGGGGCGCACGACGAGGCGGCAAGCTGGGGCTCGACCGACTGGCCGGGCATCGTCATGCTCTATGACCGGCTGCTGGGCGTGTGGCCCAGCCCGGTGGTCGAGGTCAACCGAGCGGTCGCCGTCGCGTTCGCGGTCGGACTCGAGGACGGCCTCGCGCTGCTCGACGGGCTCGAGGCTCGCGAGGACCTGCGCTCGTGGCACTACCTACCCGCCGCCCGCGCCGACCTGCTGCGCCGCCTCGGACGCGACGAGGAGGCGGCCGCGGCGTACCGCGCAGCCCTGGCCACCGTGCCCGACGGCGCCGAGCGCACCTACCTCCAGTCCCGCCTCACCGACCTCCTCGCGTGATCTTGGTCGGGTGGTCGTT
>JANXWJ010000083.1 GCA_025351185.1 Candidatus Nanopelagicales bacterium | reverse complement strand
GCGAGGTCGTCGGTCGCCGGACGGCCGAGCGTCGTGAGGTAGTTGCCGACGATGACCGCATTGATGCCGCCGAGGAGACCGTCGCGGGTGCCGAGGTCGCCGAGGGTGATCTCGCGCCCGCCGGCATAGCGCAGGATCGTGTGCGGCAGCGCGAGACGGAACGCCGCGATCGTGCGCAGCGCATCGGTCGCGGGCATCACGGGCTGGTCGCCGAACGGCGTGCCCGGCCGCGGGTTGAGGAAGTTCAGCGGCACCTCGTGCGGGCGGATCGCGGCGAGCTGCGCGGCGAACTCCGCGCGCTGCTCGAGGGTCTCGCCCATGCCGAGGATGCCGCCGCAGCAGACCTCCATGCCGGCGTCGCGCACCATCTCGAGGGTCGACCAGCGCTCCTCCCAGGTGTGCGTCGTGACGACCGTCGGGAAGTACGACTTGGCCGTCTCGAGGTTGTGGTTGTAGCGGTGCACGCCCATGTCGGACAGGTCGTCGACCTGCTCCTGGCTGAGCATGCCGAGCGATGCCGCGACGTTGATGTCGACGGCAGCCTTGATCGCCGCAACTCCCTCGCGCATCTGGGTCATCAGCCGCTCGTCCGGCCCGCGCACCGCAGCCACGATGCAGAACTCCGACGCCCCGGTGGCCGCGGTCTGCACCGCCGCCTCGACGAGTGACGGGATGTCGAGCCAGGCAGCGCGTACGGGGGAGGAGAACAGGCCCGACTGCGAGCAGAAGTGACAGTCCTCGGGGCAGCCACCGGTCTTGAGCGACACGATGCCCTCGACCTCGACCTCCGGGCCGCACCAGCGCATCCGTACCTCGTGCGCGATCTCGAGCAGCTCGGGCAGCGCGTCGTCGGGCAGGCGCAGCACCTCGAGCACCTGGGACTCGGTGAGGCCGACGCCCTGGTCCAGCACCTGGTCGCGGGCGATCTCGAGCACGGTGTGGCGCCCCGTGCCCTCGTCGTCGAGGGCTTCGGTCGGGTGCGTCGTGGTCATCGGGTGTCCTCCCAAGGATCGTGCCGGAGTCGGAAGTCTCGCGCATCGAAGGCGCCACCGAGGGCAGGCTCGAGACCCGCCCGCGCGGCGAGCAGGAACTCGAGCCGCTCGAGGGTGCCGGCACCCTCCTCGAGAGCACCCGACAGCGGCCTCGCCGCCAGCGTCTCGAGGTCGCGGACGTTGCATCGCGACGCGAGGTCGGGGTCGCGCGGCCAGCTGCCAATGACCACACCCGCGAGCCCGATGCCGCGGTGCGCAAGCGCCTCCAGGGTGAGCGCGGTGTGGTTGAGCGTGCCCAGCGCCGGATGCACGACGACGAGCGCGTCCGCCTCGAGCGCCCGCGCCCAGTCGGCGATGGTGGCACCGTCGTCGTCATAGCGCACCAGCAGCCCACCGGCGCCTTCCACGATCACCAGGTCGCGGGTCGCGGCCAGCTCGCGTACGGAGGAGATCGACGCCTCGACATCGAGCGCCGCGCGCCGGCTCAGCCGCGCGGCAGCGGCCGGAGCCAGCGGGTCGGGGAACCGCGCGTGCTCGTGCAGGTCGTCGACGTCTGTGAGCCGGCGTACGACATCGAGGTCGCCGGGGTCGTTGACCGTGACACCGGTCTGGCCCGGTTTCACCACGGCCACACGGGATCCGCGGTCTCGGGCAAGTGCCGCGACAGCGGCGGTGACGATGGTCTTGCCCACGTCGGTGCCGGTGCCCGTCACGACGAGCACGCTCATCGTGCGACCTCATCGAGGATCGCTCGGCCCGCGTCGGCGCACCCGACGCGACCCGCGTCGAGGTCGGTGACGCGGGTCATGGTGCGACCTCGCCGAGGATCTCGCGGCGCACTTCGGTGAGCACCGCGCGCACCTGGTCGAGGTCGGCGTCGCTGAGGTCGGCGCGTGCGGTGAGGCGCAGGCGCGAGATGCCGTCGGGCACCGACGGCGGGCGGAAGCAGCCGACGCGCAACCCGCGAGCGAGGCACGCTGCAGCTGCAGCGACGGCGAGCGCAGGGTCGCCGACCGGCAGCGAGGTCACCGCCGATGCGGGCTCGGACGCCTTCCAGCCAGCGTCGCGCGCGGCAGCGGCGAGGTCGAGCGCACGCTGCCGGGTACGACGCGGGAGGGTGGGATCGGCGCGCAGCGCGTCGAGGGCGGCGTGGGCGGCGCCGACCGCGGCGGGTGCCAGCCCGGTGTCGAAGATGAACGCGCGACCCGCGTCGACGACGTGGTCGATGACGTCCTGCGCGCCGAGGACGGCACCGCCCTGTGACCCGAGGGCCTTCGACAGCGTCACCGTGAGCACGATGTCGCGCCGCCAGGCGAGGCCCGCGAGGTGAGCAGCACCGCGGCCGTCGTCGCCGACGACGCCGAGGCCGTGCGCCTCGTCGATCACCAGGATCGTGCCGTGGCGTGCGCAGACCCTGGCGAGCTCGGCCAACGGCGCGAGGGCTCCGTCGACCGAGAACACCGCGTCGGTGACCACGACAGCGTGCGCCTGCGTGCGTGCGCTGAGCGCGGCATCGACGGCCGCGGGGGAGCAGGTCGGCACCACGACGACGTCGGCGCGGCTGAGGCGGCAGGCGTCGATGATCGACGCGTGGTTCTGCGCGTCGCTCACGACGAGGTCACCCGGTCCGGCGAGCGAGGTGATCGCTGCGAGGTTCGCGAGATAGCCGCTCGAGAGCACCAGGCCGGCCTCGGCGCCGACGTGGTCGGCGAGTTCCTGCTCGAGGTCGTGGTGCGCCTGCGTCGACCCGGTGACGAGTCGCGACCCGGTCGCGCCGCCACCCCAGGTGCGCACTGCGGCGATCGCACCCTCGATCACGCGCGGGTCGCGCATGAGGCCGAGATAGTCGTTGCTCGCGAGGTCGAGCACCGCGTCGTCTGCCTGACGCGGCGTCAGCGTGCGCCGCAGCCCCGCGGCCCGACGACGTACGGCGATCTCCTGCAGGCGCGCCAACGGATCGAGCGCAGGCACAACCCCCTGCTCAGACTGATCGTGTGGCTGTTTCCCGGGGTCGGTAGCAGCCACACGATCAGTCTGAGCGGTGGGGTCGGAGAGCGCGGTCATCCGACGACCTCGCGGATGGCGGCCTCGGTGGTGCGTACGAGGTGCTCGAGGTCGTCGTCACCGATGGCGAGCGGGGGCATCAGCACCACGACGTCGCCGAGCGGGCGGATGAGCACCCCGTGCTCTCGTGCCTTCTGGCACACGGCAAATCCGGTGCGTTCGCCGACGCTGCGCACCTCGATGCCGGTCATCGTGCCGATGCGCCGGATCTCGAGGACACCGTCGTAGGCAGCGAGACCTGCGGTGAGCGTGGCGATGCGCTCGCCGACGTGGGTCGCGTGGGCGACCGTGCCACGCGCTGCCATGAGGTCGAGGTTGGCGATCGCCGCCGCGGCGCACAGCGGATTGGCGGTGTAGCTGTGGCCGTGGAAGAACGTGCGGCCGCTGGTCGGTGTGCCGAGGAACGCGGAGTAGACCTCCTCGGTCGCGAGCACGGCCGAGAGCGGGAGATAGCCGGCGGTCAGCCCTTTCCCGCAGGTGAGCAGGTCGGGCACGACGTCGGCGTGCTCGACGGCCCACATCAGGCCGGTGCGTCCGATGCCAGCAGCGACCTCGTCGGCGACCAGGTAGGCGCCGTGCTCGTCGGCGAGCGCGCGCATCCCGCGCAGGAACTCGGCATCGTGCGTGAGCATCCCGGCGGCGGCCTGCACCATCGGCTCGACGACGATCGCGCACACGCGGTGACCCTGCTCGGCGAGCACCGCACGCGTCTCGGCGACCACCGCGACGGCCCGGTCGTACGCCGTCTGACCCGGCTCGCGGATGCCCGGGCTCGAGACCATCACGGTGTCGAGCAGGATCGGGCGGTAGGTGTGGTGGAAGAGCTCGATCCCGCCGACGCTGACCGCGCCGAGGGTGTCGCCGTGATAGCCCTCGGCGACGTGGAGATAGAGCGGGCGGTCCTCGCCCTGCTGCGCCTTGGCCTGGAACGCCATCTTGATCGCGGCCTCGACCGCGCTCGCACCGTCGCCGGCGTAGAAGACCTTCGTGAGCTGGCGGGTGTCGCTGCGCGGTGCTGTCGCGAGCAGTTTCTCGGCGAGCTCGATGCCGGGCTCGTGCGTGAGACCGAGGTAGGTCGAGTGCGCGACTCGGTCGAGCTGGCGACGTATCGCGGCGTCGATCTCGGGCACCCGGTGCCCGTGGACGTTGACCCACAGGCTCGAGCACCCGTCGAGGTAGCGCACGCCGTCGGTGTCGATGAGGTGCATGCCCTCGGCCCGGTCGATCACCAGCGGCCGGTCCTCGGCCCAGCGCGAGTGCTGGGTGAACGGATGCCAGACGCTCGCCAGATCGCGCGCAACGAGTTCGTCGGTGCTCATACACCGATCCTGGCAGGACCCCACCGGCACCCACCCAGGGGGCTAGCCGTCCCCGCACGATCCTCGAGTAACAGGTCGAATGGTCGCTGACTCGACCCGCTTAGCGACCATTCGACCTGTTACTCGGGGAGGAGGGGCTCCGCTGGGCCGCTTCGTGGAGGGCGCGCTTGATGCGCGCGATCACGGTGGCTGGCGACTCGGTGGAGTCCCACCGTACGACGATCCAGCCGGCGTCCTCGAGGTCACGCTGGCGCCGGCGCTCGGCCCTGAGCCGGCGGCGTACCTCCGCGGGGTCATCGCCGTACTTCCCGATCCCGTCGGCTTCGCCGAGCACTCGCAGCCCGGGCCAGGCGAAGTCGGCGTAGTAGACCGCGCCGGACGCACCCAGGACCCGGTAGCCGACCTCCGGGCTCGGCAGCTCGGCCTCGAGGATCGCGGCCCGGGACCGACTCTCGAGAGGCGACTCGGACCCCGGGTCGACGTGCTCGAGCGCCTCGCGGACGACGACCGTCCCGGGCCAGGTCCGCACGGAGTCGTAGGCCACGGCCAGCAGGTCGTGGGCGGCAGGCGCCCACAGAGCCCGCTGTCGTGGATCGCGCAGCGCGCGCTCGGTGATGGCGAAGGTACGGGTGCAGATCAGCCTCGCGCCGCCGTCGAGCGCCTCGAGCGCTTCGGCGAACGTGGTTCCGCGCGCGAGGTCGACGGCGGTGCGGGCGATGGTCGTCACCGGGATGCCGTCGACCACGGTCACCAGCTCGGGCGGGAGGCGCGAACCGTGGATACGAACACCGTTGACGAGAGCGTCGGGCAGACCGGGTGCCGTGAGGTGGGCATGAGGTGAATCCCGCGGCGTCCACTGGTCGTGCACCCCGGCGGCTGACTGGAAGCTTGCTGCCGCGCGCGCGGTGGTCGTCCTGAGGGCGGCTCTCACCACGACGAGATCGGACGCCGCTCGAGCGGCTTGGGACGAGCCAGCGACAGGTCGTCCATCGACGGACCGCGCTGCTTCTGCGGGTGCTGGCGCAGCACCTGCTGCCAGAGCACCTCGTCGAGGACGGATCAGACGACCCGCGGCGACCGCGGCGCGGATCTGAGCACGCGTCCACCCCTCGCTCTCGACATCGCCGAGCGCCCAGGGCCCGGGTCCGAGAGCACCGATGAGCGTGTCGAGCCGTACCAGGGACTCTCCACAATGCCGCATCGCGACACCCTGGAGCTTCCGGGCCGAGCCCCGTGCGCGCCATCCACAGGCCCAGCACCCCCGGGCCTGCGAGTAACAGGTCTAACGGTCGCTAAGTGGGCCGACTCAGCGACCGTTAGACCTGTTACTCGGGGAGGGAACTCAGGCGACGCCGTACAGGCGGTCTCCGGCGTCGCCGAGGCCGGGGACGATGTAGCCCTTGTCGTTGAGGCGCTCGTCGAGGCCGGCGGTGACGACCGTGACGCGTACATCGCGGCCGTCGAACGCTTGGCGCAGGCGTTCGAGACCCTCTGGGGCGGCGAGCAGGCAGATGGCGGTGACGTCGGTGGCGCCGCGCTCGAGGAGCAGGTTGATCGCGTCGACGAGGGTGCCGCCGGTGGCGAGCATCGGGTCGAGGGCGAACACCTGGCGGCCGGAGATGTCGTGCGGCATGCGGTCGGCGTACGTCGAGACCTCGAGGGTCTCCTCGTTGCGCACCATGCCGAGGAAGCCCACCTCGGCCGTGGGCAGGAGACGCACCATGCCGTCGAGCATGCCGAGCCCGGCTCGCAGGATGGGTACGACGAGGGGCCGCGGGTCGGCGAGCTTCACCCCCATCGCCGGCGACACCGGCGTGGTCACGGCGACGCGCTCGACGCGGATGTCGCGGGTGGCCTCGTAGGCCAGCAGCGTCACGAGCTCGTCGGCAAGGCGACGGAACGTCGGTGAGTCGGTGCGCGCGTCGCGCAGGGTCGTGAGCTTGTGGGCGACCAGAGGGTGGTCGGCGACGTGGATGCGCAGGCTGTCGGACATGGCCCGAAGGCTAGGCGCTGGCGACCGTCGGTGGGGAGTCGCGGTCCATCTTGACGTCGCGTCGTGGGCAAGGGGGCTCGAGACGCGTTGCTCCGGTGGACAACGGCGATCGGTCCACCTCGGCGCCGCGACGCGCTCGTGGCGGTCGCGCGCTGCGCCGGTCGGCACCGGCTAGCGGTGCATTCGAGTCACGTCCCGTGACCATGTCTGACAGTCTGGGGCGGCGTCGCCACCGGGTGTCGCTCATGCGTGCTGCGAGGAGGACGACGTGGACGACTCCGCTGTCGACTTCGCCGTCGCGGCCTGGCGCGAGGACGGGCTCTGGCAGGTCGAGCTGCTGCCTCCTCGTACGGGTGAGTCGCTCGAGGTCCTGGTCAACGCGCTGCGCGCCCAGCCCGGGGAGGGCGGGGTGCTCGGTCTGGTGTCGGTGGCCGAGGAGTTCTTCCTGCTCGTACGCGTCCTCGGCGAGGAGGTCCACCTGCTCCTCTCCGACGTCTATGCCGCAGAGGAGTGGCCGCTCGGCAACGACGCCCTCGACCGCCTCGGCATCCCCTCGCCGGAGGAGGACGAGAGCGACGACATCCAGCCCGGCGGCGACCTGCGTGTCGTCGAAGACTTCGGTGTCGGCCCCGTCGACATCGAGCTCCTGCTCGAGGACGCCGAGATGTGGCCCGACGAGCAGCTCGCGTCGATCGCCGCCCGGATCGGTTTCGGCGAGCTCTTCGACGCCACCCTCGAACAGCTCCCCGACTGACCCCGCAGCACCGCCCCCGCTCGGGCACCCTCAGCCGTCGCAGTACCAGCCGCGTGAGGGTCGGTGGGGTCCGGGTGCGCGATGATCTCGGGATGCAGGTGCGTCCGGACGACGTCGACGCTGTACGCTGTGCCCTCGACGAGGCTCGTCGCGCGAGGGCTGTGGGCGAGGTGCCGATCGGCGCCGTGGTGCTCGACGCGTCCGGGGCGGTGATCGGGGCCGGGCGCAACGAGCGCGAGGCGACCCACGATCCGACGGCGCACGCAGAGGTGGTGGCCCTCCGGGCTGCGGGCTCGGCGCTCGGGACGTGGCGGCTCGACGGATGCACCCTCGCAGTGACCCTCGAGCCCTGCCCGATGTGTGCCGGGGCCGCCTGGCTGGCCCGCGTCGACCGAGTCGTCTTCGGCGCCTGGAATCCTGAGTACGGTGCGGCCGGTTCGCTCTGGGACGTCGTACGCGATCGCCGGCTCAACCACCGCCCGGAAGTCGTCTCCGGCGTGCTCGCCGACGAGTGCAGCGCCCTGCTCGACGAGTTCTTCGCCTCCCGTCGTCGAGACCCCTGATCCGACCGCTCCGCGCCGTCCTGCTCCTCGCGGGGTGCTGCGATTTTCGACAGCGGCTCCACCCCCTGTACATTTCTCGGCGGTGGCGTGTCCGAGCGGCCGAAGGAGCACGCCTCGAAAGCGTG
>JANXWJ010000041.1 GCA_025351185.1 Candidatus Nanopelagicales bacterium | reverse complement strand
GCCGAGCTCACGCCGCTGACCGCGATGCGCATCGCCGAGCTCGGCCTCGAGGCCGGTCTGCCGGAGAACGTCTTCCAGGTCCTCACCGGCAAGGGCTCCATCGTGGGGGAGCGCTTCGTGACGCACCCCGACGTCGCAAAGGTGGTGTTCACCGGGTCGACCGAGGTCGGCATCCGAGTGGCCGAAGGTTGCGCGCGTCAGGTCAAGCCGGTCACCCTCGAGCTCGGCGGCAAGAGCGCCAACGTGATCTTCGCCGACGCCGACCTCGACCGGGCAGCGGCCACTGCGCCGTACGCCGTGTTCGACAACGCGGGGCAGGACTGCTGCGCGCGGTCGCGCATCCTCGTGCAGCGCTCGGTGATGGACGACTTCCTCGCCAAGCTCGAGGCGGCGGTGCTCGGAGTACGCGTCGAGGACCCGACCCTCGACACCTCCGAGATGGGACCGCTCATCAGCGCGGCGCACCGTGACAGCGTGGCGGCCTACGTCACCGACTCGACCAACGTCGTGATCCGCGGCGAGGTCCCGGCCGGTGCCGGTTTCTGGTATCCCGCCACCGTCGTCGTGCCGTCGTCGGAGGACGACCCGCTGATGCAGGAGGAGACGTTCGGTCCGATCGTCGCGGTGATGCCGTTCGACGACGAGGCCGACGCGATCCGGATGACCAATGCCACGCCGTACGGCCTGAGCGGGTCCGTCTGGACCCGTGACGTCGGCCGCGCGATCCGCGTGAGCCGCGGGATCGACGCCGGCAACCTGTCGGTCAACTCGCACTCCTCGGTGCGCTACTGGACGCCGTTCGGTGGCTTCAAGAAGTCCGGCCTGGGCCGGGAGCTCGGACCGGACGCGCTCCACGCGTTCACCGAGGTCAAGAACGTGTTCATCTCAACGGAAGGCTGATCACCCGTGGACCGGTTCACCGATCGCACCGTCGTCATCACCGGCGGCGGAAGCGGCATCGGCAAGGCGACTGCAGTACGAGTCGCCGCCGAAGGCGCCAAAGTCGTCATCGTCGACATGAATCCTGACGCCGGAAGCGCCGTCGCCCAGGAGGTCGGGGGCATCGCCGTACAGGCCGACGTCACCGACGCCGCAGACGTCGCGCGCATGTTCCAGATCGCGTTTGACACGTATGGCTCGATCGACGTGTCGTTCCACAACGCCGGCATCTCGCCGCCGGACGACGACTCGATCCTCACCACGGGAATCGAGGCGTGGGACCGCGTGCAGCGCGTCAACCTCACGTCGGTCTACCTCTGCTGCAAGGAGGTCATCCCCTACATGCAGCGTCAGGGCAAGGGCTCGATCATCAACACGGCATCGTTCGTCGCCACGATGGGCGCCGCGACGTCGCAGATCTCCTACACCGCGTCGAAGGGCGGCGTCCTCGCCATGAGCCGCGAGCTCGGCGTGCAGTTCGCGCGCGAGGGCATCCGGGTCAACGCCCTGTCTCCCGGCCCGGTCAACACCCCGCTGCTGCGCGAGCTGTTCGCGAAGGATCCGGAGCGTGCGGCGCGACGCCTCGTGCACATCCCGTTCGGCCGCTTCGCCGAGCCGAACGAGATCGCCGCAGCCGTCGCCTTCCTCGGCAGCGACGACAGCTCCTTCATCACGGCCAGCAACTTCCTCGTAGACGGCGGCATCTCCGGCGCCTACGTAACGCCGCTCGACTGACCGTCCTTTCCCGAGTAACAGGTCCAATGGTCGCTCACTCGACCCGTTCAGCGACCATTGGACCTGTTACTCGCGGGGCGGCGACCACCGCGAGCACGCAAGGTGGGGTCGTGGGAGAGTGCGTCGGGTGACGCAGATCCACCTTGACGAGTCCTGGACCATCACCGGCCACATCAACGGCGGCTATCTCGCGGCGGTCGTTGCCGAGGCGGCCAGCGACCACTTCGACGGCGCCGCGCCGCTGACGTTGAGCGTGCACTACCTCGCTGCGGCGCGCGGTGGTGGCCCGGCCGAGCTCGAGATCGAGGAGCTCCGCAGACGTCGCCTGTCCACGGCACGCGTGCGCCTGCTCCGGGACGGTACGACGCTGCTCGAAGCGCTGGTCACCACCGGGACGCCGAAGTCGGCCGAACCGACGCTCGATGACTCGGTGCGCCCGACGATGCCGACGTGGGAGGAGTCCGTCGGTGCCCTCGAAGGATGGAACGGCGACGTCGCAGGCATGGAGCTGCTCGGGCACCTTCAGCTGCGTCTCGACCCGACGTTTGCCGCGAGCTTCACCGGCACGCCCAGCGCGACCGCCGTGGCGCGATCGTGGGTGGCGTACGCCGACGGCGCGCCGCCCGACCGGTTTCTCGCGCTGGCCGCGTGGGACGTCCTGCCGCCGAGCTTGTGGGCAGCGCACGTCTGGGGCCACGTACCCACCGTCAGCGCGCAGCTCGTCCTCTTCCCGGGTGAGATCGTCGGCCCACTACTGGTGGAGGCCCGTACGGAGTCGCTTCTCGACGGCATCGCCGACGAGACGGCACGCGTGTGGGACTCCACCGGGCGGCTGGTGGTGAGCTCGCGACAGACGGCGCTGCTCGCACCCGCCTACGTGCCGCCGGCCGAAGGCTGACGCGATACACAGCGACGGCGCGTGACCTTGGTCGTGTGCTTGCTTCCCGGGGTGGGAAACGACCATACGACCAAGATCACGCGAGGGTATGGCTGGCGGCGGCGGTGCGGCGGTGGGCGGCGTGGACGAGGGCTTGGAACAGGCGGCGGTCCTCGCTCATCTCGGGGTGCCACTGGACGCCGAGCACGAAGGCGGCGTCGGGGTCCTCGAGCACCTCGACGGTGCCGTCGGCGGCGTGGCCCGTCACGGTGAGGCGCCCCGCCTCCGCCACGGCCTGGTGGTGGCTGGAGTTGACGGTGGTCTCGATCGTCTCCAGCACCCGCGCGATGAGCGAGCCGGTCGTGAAGGTCGCCCCGTGTTCGGTGAAAGTGCCAGGCTTCTCGCGGTGGATGGTGCCGTAGCCGGCATCGGGGAGGTCCTGGATGAGGCTTCCGCCGCTCTCGACCGCCATGACCTGCATGCCTCGGCAGATGCCGAGCACGGAAAGACCTTCGTCGCGAGCAGCGCGATAGAGATGACGTTCGGTTCGGTCGCGGTCGAGGCGCGGCCGGTCGGTGGTCTCGTGCGCGTCGGCGCCGTAGTCGGCCGGGTTGATGTCAGCGCCACCGGCGAGGACGAGACCGTCGAGACGCGAGACGATCGCGTCGATGGTCGCCTCGTCGCTCACGGGCGGCACGATCACGACCGCAGCGCCTGAGGCCTCGAGGGCTTCGACGTAGGCCCGGTGCAGGACCACGGCGTCGACGTCCCACGCGCCCCACGCCGCGCGCTCGCCGTAGCAGGACACTCCGATGACCGGTCGCATACCGGCATGATCCCTGATGACGCGCTCGTGGCGCGACCCTGTCCGGCGCGAGTCGCGTACGTGCCGCTCTGCGGCAGGGCAGGATCTCGCCCATGAGAACCTCGATGAGCCGTCTGACCGAGATCGCCCCCGGTGTGTGGGTCGCGCAGTCGCGGTTCTACGCCCAGAACTCCACCGTGCTCCTCGACGGGCACGGCGGTGCGCTCGTGATCGATCCGGCCTACTACGCCGACGAGCTCGCGGCCATCCCGCCGGACCTCGCCGAGCTCGGCGTACGCGTCGTCGCGGGGATCTCGACCCACATGCACTACGACCACGTCCTGTGGCACCCCGACCTCGGCGACGTGCCGCGGTGGTCGACGCCGGGCACGGTGCGCGCCACCATCGACGACCGCGACAAGGTCGTCGGCCCGCTGGCCGCGGACCTTCCCGCCGACCTCGTCGAGCTTGCAGCGCGACTGACGCCGTATGACGGCGAGACCATCGAGTGGACCGGACCGACAGTGCGCATCCACGTGCACGACGCGCACGCGC
>JANXWJ010000040.1 GCA_025351185.1 Candidatus Nanopelagicales bacterium | reverse complement strand
CCCGAGCTCATCCATCGTGGGAATCACACGCGGAATGAGGCGGAGCGCCACCGTGGTCATGCCGCGCTGTAGGAACGCGTTCCCGCGGATCCGGGCCTCGTCACGCCAGCTGAAGGAGAAGTCGTACTCGCGACCTACCGCGAAGGCCCGCATCTGCTCCGCGTTGAGGAGCTCGCTGAGCAGCTCGTGAGTGTCGCTTTCGCGTAGGACGGGCTCACCAACCACGGGGTAGAGATGACCGTGGACCCGGATCTGCGGGGCCATCCCCACAGTGAGGAGCAGATCGGTGCCCTTCGCGGACCACAGAGCCGCCAACAGGTCATCGACGCGCGCGGTGGTTGGTGCGGACATGGTCATGCTGGCTCCCCGATGTGCTCTCGCAGTGCGTTCGAGCTGTCGTGTGCGGGCGGCGCCGGGGAAGGGCACAGGTCCCCTCCCCGGCGTTCTGACCTAGCAGATGTCCGCGGTCACGGCGCCCGTGGCAGTCACGTAGGAGATCACATAGCCGTTGGTCGTGGTGGGAACCTCGCGAAGGAAGTTCGCGGTCACCAGGGCCGGCATAGAGGCTGCGTAGGCGTTGTTCTTCGCGAAGAAGGCCTCAGAGGCAATCTCGACGTTCTTCTTGTCCGCCTTGCAGGCCGAGGCGGTGCCACGGTCGGTGATGCCGCCGACGGCGAAGACCACGATGCCGGCGAGTACGCCCAGGATGATGATGACGATCAGGAGCTCGATGAGCGTGAAGCCGCTCTCATCGTTCTTGGCGTCACGGATGCGCTGAAACATGCTGAATCCCCCCCAAGGGAGTTGGTGTTTGTCGTGTCCCTGGCGGCTGTCACCGGGAGGGGCGGAGAGCTCCGCATTGGCCAAGGTGGGGGCACGCATAAGCCCCGTCAACGACTCGGTCGCGCAATCATCCCCTCGACGGCACGGACCAACCGAACGGTTGAGGGCCGAACGGACATTCCTCAACTTCCTCTTCGCGGGCTGTAACAGAAAGTCAGCGAGCGACGTTCCCTCATCCGTTTGCGCCGCCCGATCTTGGATCGTCGATCCCGTTGCAGCCGTTGGAGATGCGTCACGCAGACGCGTTCGACGAGCTTCGGCACTCCCGTCGCATCGCGCTTCCTGTCCGCATCAAACCTGCAGGCCATCACGGCCCTGCCGGATTGAGGGATGTGGCAAGCCGTCAGCATCCGCGTTGGAACCGCTGAGCCGGCGGGGTGACGGCGCAACAACGAGTTACCGCCACCGATGACACGCGTAACGCAGTCGAAACGACATTTCTGATCCAGCGACGTCTCTCGGGCCGATACGTCACGCGTCCTGCGCCTCACCAAGAGAGGCGCTGAGGGGGCTCCGCAGCCACCCTGGGTTGAGCCGCCATCGGCGCCGCCGAAGCCTCGCCGACGAGGCTGACACCAGGAACTTATGACGTGACCATCGGCGTCCCCGCACCCACGCAACTACCTCCACCCACCGGCACACCCGAACGTGTTCCCCAAGCCGGCACACCCCCACCCATCAGTCCCGTATCGAGCGCCGCACCCACGAAGCCGTCCGCCGCCTCAGCATCAACCGCGACCCCCACCGTCCCTGCGGGTTCCGCCACCGCAACCACCCCGGAATCACCACAGAGCGTCAACCCCGGCGCCCAAGAGACCACAGAAGTGACTGGGCCATCGGGCTGGCTCATCGCGGGGCTCGCAGCACTCGCCATCGGCATCGCGACCGTACTCGTCACCCGCCGCAGAAGGACGTAGTCACCGGACGGCCGACCTCCCAACTCACCGCCGTCGCAGGGTCAGAAGAGAATGACCCACCTGCTTGACGGACGCGAGGGTCGGGCCACCAGCTTTCGACTCGTCCAGAGAGCCAACGAACAAGGGCGAGGCAGCGGCGTGACTGCCAACCGACACTCCGCGAAGCACCGCTCATGCGGAGTGCTCGCACAGGCAGAGCCTCGCCCCCGCGCACGCGTTCGCTGATGTAGGTGATGGCCGCGTTCGCAGTAGCCGCGCACGACTTGATCGTGGGCAGCGACCGGGTCGATCGGGGGACTGGGCGGATCCGATGGCAGTCGGCGGCTCTCGAGACTGGTACAGACCACCCCTCTGTCGTCGGGTCGACCCGGCAACACCGACTCAACCGGCCTCACATCCGCCCCCGCCAATCTGCAGACGACCAATGGCGACTGCGTCACCGCCGGACCCGGCGCCGCGGTGATCGACACTTTGTTCGGGCAGGTGCAATGCGACCTGGACCAGCTCACCCCCACCGGCCCTTTGTGAGGCAGAGTCCATACCCCCAGCAAGACACCTCCATCGCACTCAGCACTGCCGACCCGAGCCACGATGCCGGACGTCTGCTCCACACTGCCGCGGACCACCCTCTGGTGCGCCCCAGGACACAACAGGAGCTGACCTATGTCGCCGTCGACCCCGCGGGGGAGGAGTCCCACCGCCGGTGGGATCGGTGACGCAGCTGGTCTTGGCGTCTCCGCCGTTGCCACCGCCGTTGCCGTTGTCGCCGGTATGGGCGTTCCCGCCACTGGAGTTGTGGCCGCAGTTGCCCCACCCCTGGTCGCCCCCGTTGGCTGGCGTGGGCGCTTCAGGGGTGGCGATGGTGCCTCCGGAACGACCCGAGCTGTCGGCAAGCGCCGACGACGCGGGGATGAGGAGCACGCCGACCAGACAGGCGGTGGTGAGGGTTCTGCGCATCACGGGAGGCCTCCAGCGGGAAGAGTCGATTGGGACCCTCTCTCCATCGGCATCCGGTCCGGGTGCGGCGGCTGTCGTCCCTCAGGCCTGCGGGCATCCAGCGATCACCGCTCGTGTGCGTCGTCCCGCAGAGCGATGTGCCGTAGCTCGACCTCGACGAGCTCGGAATCGGAGGCTGTCTCCAGCTTGATGAGCCGGTCGTCTGCCTCGGGCAGCGCGCGCAGGACCTCGTCGAGCTTGTGGTGCAGGGCGTCCTGCTGGCGGGTCTGGGTGTGCTGCAGGACGAACACCATGACCAGGGTCACGGCACCCGCGACGGCGGCGAACCAAATCAGGATCTGGTCGGTATCCCGCGACAGGAGCGCAAACCCGAGAACTACCAGGCTGGCGATCAACGCGAGCGCGGTCGCGACAGGCTTCGATGACCAGCCCGAGAGCAGGTGGATGGCTCGGCTCACCGGGGAGACGTCGGGTGGCGGGCGCTTGGCCGGCGTCACCGCACGCTCACAGCACTGACGCGGGTGTCGGACCCGAGGGGGTGAGCTGGGTCTGGAGCCCGGAGAGCAGGATGTCGAGGCCGCGCTCGAGCTCGGCCGCACCGTCGTAGGACGCGAGGGCTGGGGCCAGGGCGCGCAGGAGGGGGAACTCCTTGATGGGCAGGCGGTGCAGCCCGAGACGCAGCAGATCGTCAGTCTCCTCGGGATTGTCGACGAGCTCCTGGAGCTCGTTGAGGATGTGGCCGTCGAGGAAGCCGAAGAACAGTCGGTAGACGTGTAGGGCATCGACGTCACGGAACCCGCTGCGCATCAGCAATGCCAGGGTTGCCTCGAGGGGTCGTAGGGTGCCGTGCGGACGCAGCGCGAGCGGGGTGGCGAGCGGGCGCGTCACGAGCAGGGGCACGACGTGGGGGTGGGCGACGGCGATGGCGCGGAAGCGGCGCGCGACCTCGCGCAGCTGGGACTGCCAGTCCTCGTCGGTGGCATCGACGGACAGTTCGCTGAGCACCAGCTCGACGACGCCGTCGAGAAGCGCCGTCTTCGTCGCTGCGTAGCGGTAGACCGCCATCGGGTCTCGGCCCAGGGCGCGGCCGAGCCGGCGCATGGACAGGGCTTCGACACCCTCGAGATCGACGATCGCCAGTGCCGCGCGCAGCACCTGGTCACGCGAGATGGGTTGCGGCGGCACGGGACTGTCGAATGACTCGCTCACGGCTGCTCCATTCACGATCGCGCTACGAAGTAGACAGACGACGTAGACCTACAGCATTGACAATACCCACCGGGAGGGGTCTACTGAAACTACACCGTAGATCTACGGCATCAACCCCTTGGTGTCGGAAAACCCGGCGCTGCTACTACTGACCCCGGACCCCACTAGTTCCGGTCCACACCCCCGACGTGGCGCCCCCGCCCGTCCCTCTGCGAAAGGAACGTCATGGGAATCGGTTTCAGCATCTTCCTGCTCGCGGTC
>JANXWJ010000009.1 GCA_025351185.1 Candidatus Nanopelagicales bacterium | reverse complement strand
CCACGACGTTCGAGCGGTGGCAGCCCGGTCTCGTCGCGCTCGACCTCGTCGTCGTCGCGATCGGCCTCACGATCCTGGTGCTGGGTCGGCGGTCGTGGCGCGGCGCCGACCCTGCAGCACACCAGCCGTTGACGCCCGTCGGCACGTTGTCAGCCGACGAGGATGCCGCCGAGGTCCGACGTGGCCACGGTCGAGGTCCACGGCGGGACGACGACCCGGACCGGATCGGTCGTCACGCGCAGGTCGAGGATGAAACCTGAGCTGAGCCCTGATGCGTCCGGGTCGCCGACCAGGTAGGCGATGGCGACCCGCGCGACGAGTCCGTCGCCGGTGATCCACACGTCGACCGGCAGCCGGTCGACTCCCATGAGTCCCAGGACCGTGTCCGCGAGCTTCTTCTTCTCGGCGGCGAGGTCGGTCGTGAGAGTCGACTGACCGAGCGTGCCTCGAAAGTGGGTGGTCGCCACATCACCGAGCGACTCCTCCCCGACCCGCTCGACAGCCTGGATGTGCTCGAGCTGGCGCAGCAGCGCAGCCGGGTCGTTCGCGGGCGTACGCAGCAGGTAGTGCGCCTTCACCTCGCGTCGCGGCGACCTCCCCCAGGTGCCGCTCGCCTGCCCGGACACGGGCGTGAGGTAGACGACGTCGGGTGTCAGCCTGATATCGACGCTGTCGATCGCACCGCCGGGCACGGCGGCCGTCAGGGTGCCGGAGCCGCTGCGCATGTCGTAGACGCCGGCGATGGTGATTGTGGTCGTCACGCCGCCCGTCGTGATCGCATGGGTGGCTGCGACGCGCACCTGCGACCGCAACGACGACGCGACCGCCTTCGCGACCACGTCGCCCGCGGGGGCGCTGGCCGACGAGGTCACTGCCTGCTGCGGCAGCGGGGAAGCTGCGCACCCGCTGACGGCCACGACGACCGAGACCGCGGCCATGCAGACCGCCCAGCCGTGTCGCACCCATCCCCCTCAAGATCCGCTCCCCGCGAGGCTACCCCCCAACCTCGCGTGATCTTGGTCGTGTGCTTGCTTCCGCATCCGGGAAACGAGCATTGGACCAAGATCACGTGAGGTCTGGCTCTGGCTGGGGCGGGGAGGGCTGCGGGTTGCGTGACAAGTGGGTGAATTTGGCCACGGCGGGTGATCGGAGGGGGTTGTATCGAGGGTGGCCGGTGGTCGCACCGGTCACGGGACTGAGCAGAGGCAGGGCTCGACAGCAGCAACTCCTTCCCGACGGCACTTCCCGACGGCAACTCCCAGCAGCATTCCCCAGCAGTACTCCCTCGGAGGCGGACGTGACGGTCGTACGTGCGGCACTGGTGCAGACATCGTGGACGGGCGACAAGGAGTCGATGATCCTCGCGCACGAGAACTACCTGCGCGAGGCGGCGGCGCAGGGGGGCCAGGTGATCTGCTTCCAGGAGCTGTTCTACGGTCCGTACTTCTGCCAGGTGCAGGACGCGCAGTACTACGACTACGCCGAGTCGGTGCCGGGCCCGACGGTCGAGCGGTTCGCGGCGCTGGCCAAGGAGCACCGCATGGTCGTCGTGCTCCCGGTATACGAGCAGGAGCAGCCTGGCTTCCTCTACAACACCGCGGCTGTGATCGACGCCGACGGCTCGTATCTCGGGAAGTATCGCAAGCACCACATCCCGCACGTCAACGGATTCTGGGAGAAGTTCTACTTTCGCCCGGGCAACCTCGGCTTCCCCGTCTTCGACACGGCCGTGGGCAAGATCGGCGTCTACATCTGCTACGACCGGCACTTCCCCGAGGGCTGGCGCGCGCTCGGCCTCAACGGGGCGCAGATCGTGTTCAACCCGAGTGCCACCTCGCGCGGGCTCTCGTCCTATCTCTGGCAGCTCGAGCAGCCGGCCGCCGCGGTGGCCAACGAGTACTTCGTCGGCGCCATCAACCGGGTCGGCATCGAGGACCTCGGCGACGACGACTTCTACGGCACGACCTACTTCGTCGACCCGCGCGGTCAGTTCGTCGGCGAGGTCGCCGACGGCCACAGCCCCGAGCTCGTGATCCGCGACCTCGACCTCGACGTGCTCGCCGAGGTGCGCAACCAGTGGGCGTTCTATCGCGACCGCCGGCCTGAGGCCTACGGCGACCTGGTGCAGCCATGAGCACCTTCATCCACGGCGGCACCGTGGTCTCACCGATCAGCGCGCAGCCGATGGACGTGCTGATCGATGGCGGCAAGGTCGTCGCGCTGCTCTCCCCCGGCGATACGTCCTTCGGCAGCGACCTCGCATCGAGCGCCGACACAGTCATCGACGCGACCGGGAAGTACGTCGTACCGGGTGGCGTCGACTGCCATACGCACATGGAGCTGCCTTTCGGCGGTACGTTCGCCTCCGACACCTTCGAGACCGGAACTCGCGCAGCGGCTTTCGGGGGTACGACGACGATCGTCGACTTCGCGGTGCAGAAGGCCGGTGAGCGTGTGCAGGACGGCCTCGCGGCCTGGCACGCCAAGGCCGACGGTCAGTGCGCCATCGACTATGGCTTCCACCAGATCATCGGCGGCGTCGACGACGACTCCCTCAAGGCGATGGACGAGCTCGTCGCCGAGGGCATCACGAGCTTCAAGCTCTTCATGGCCTACCCCGGTGTCTTCTTCTCCGACGACGGCCAGATCCTGCGCGCGATGCAGACCGCCGCCAACAACGGCGCGATGATGATGATGCACGCGGAGAACGGCACCGCGATCGACGTGCTCGTCGCTCAGGCGCTCGCACGGGGCGACACCTCGCCGCGCTGGCACGGCCTCACCCGCCCCTGGGAGACGGAGGAGGAGGCGACGCACCGCGCGATCATGCTCGCGCGACTCACCGGCGCTCCGCTCTACATCGTGCACATGTCGGCGAAGCAGGCGGTCACGACCCTCGCGGCGTCGCGCGCAGAGGGCTACAACGTCTTCGGCGAGACCTGCCCGCAGTATCTCTACCTCTCCCTCGAGGAGCAGCTCTCCGCCCCCGGCTTCGAAGGTGCCAAGTGGGTCTGCTCCACCCCACTGCGCTCGCGCGAGGAGGGCCACCAGGACGAGCTCTGGAAGGCGCTGCGCACCGGTGACCTGTCGGTGGTGAGCACCGACCACTGCCCGTTCTGCTTCAAGGAGCAGAAGGAGCTCGGAGTCGTCAACTTCTCCAAGATTCCCAACGGAATCGGGTCGGTCGAGCACCGGATGGACCTGCTCTACCAAGGTGTGGTCGACGGTCGCATCTCGCTGCCTCGGTGGGTCGAGCTGTGCTGCACCACACCGGCGCGGATGTTCGGCCTGCACCCGCGCAAGGGCGAGATCGTGCCGGGTGCCGACGGTGACGTCGTGGTCTATGACCCGAACGCACGCACCAGAATCTCCGTCGAGACCCACCACATGAACATGGACCACTCCGCGTGGGAGGGCTATGAGATCGCCGGCGGTGTCGACACCGTGCTCTCGCGCGGCACGGTCGTGGTGCAACGCGGGGAGTATCTCGGCACGAAGGGCCACGGGAAGTTCTTGCGCCGCGGCCTGTCGTCCTACCTCACCTGACCGTCCGCCCTGCCCGAGGAGCCCCCATGGAGTTCGGCGTCGTCCTGCAGTGCAACCCGCCGGCGTGGCGCGTGGTCGACCTGGCCAAGCAGGCCGAGCTCGCGGGCTTCCGCTGGGTCTGGACCTTCGACTCGCACCTGCTCTGGCAGGAGCCCTACGTCATCTACAGCCAGATCCTCGCGCAGACCCACCGCGTGACGGTCGGTCCGATGGTGACCAACCCGGCGACCCGTGACTGGACGGTCACGGCTTCAACCTTCGCGACGCTCAACGAGATGTTCGGCAACCGCACCGTGTGCGGGATCGGTCGCGGTGACTCCGCCGTACGCGTCATCAACGGCAAGCCGGTCACTCTCGCCGAGCTGCGCGAAGCAATCGGCGTGATCCGCGACCTCGCCAACGGACGCGAGGCCGACTACAAGCACAGTCATCTCCGGTTCCCGTGGGTGAGCGACTCGAAGCTCGACATCTATGTCGCGGCCTACGGCCCCAGGGCTTTGGCGCTCACCGGCGAGGTGGGTGACGGCTTCATCCTGCAGCTCGCGGACCTCTCGATCGCCGAGTGGAGCATCAAGGCTGTGCGCGCTGCGGCCGAGGCAGCGGGTCGCGATCCGGCGTCGGTGAAGATCTGCGTGGCCGCACCGGCGTACATCGGCGACGACCTCGCACACCAGCGCGACCAGTGCCGGTGGTTCGGCGGCATGGTGGGCAACCACGTCGCCGACATCGTCGAGAGGTACGGCGTCGACGGCGGGGCCGTGCCCCAGGAGCTCACCGACTACATCGCCGGTCGCAAGGGCTACGACTACAACGAGCACGGTCGCGCCGGCAACACCCACACCGACTTCGTGCCCGACGAGATCGTCGACCGCTTCTGCGTCCTCGGCACTGCGGCCGACCACATCGAGAAGCTCATAGCGCTCAAGGACCTCGGCGTCGACCAGTTCGCCGTCTACCTCCAGCACGACGCCAAGGAGTCGACGCTCGCCGCCTACGCCGAGACCGTGATCCCGGCGCTCGTCGACCACGTGAGCGCCAAGTCCTGACCCAGGACCTGACCTACGGGCGCACTCCGACGGCGTCGAGGTTGACGGGCTTGCCGGAGCTCTCGACCCTGAGGGTGACGGGGCCTCCGGTGAGGCCGCGGACCGCGAGGTCGATGATCTGCTTGTAGCGGGTGCTGCTCGAGTCGAGGCTGACGGTCGCAACTCGCTTGCCCGCGACGTAGACACCGATCGTGCCCCCACCCCTCACGCGCTCGGCCACGATCACGAGGCGTGAGCCCCGTGCCGAGGGGAGGGTGAGCTTCGAGCCCCAGCGCGTGGACGTGCTGAGCGTCGAGGCGTACGACGCGCTCGACCCGGCCAACCGCCACGTGCCACTGCGCCGCAGCGCACGGTCGTCGACCGGGAGCGTCTCGCACCTCGTCGCGGTCGTTATCAGCTTGCCCGAGGTGTAGGCGCTGATGGCGACGCACGTGCTGCCACCGCCGGAGGGCAGGACGACGGGGATGACGCGTGAGGGCGGCAGCTCCTTGCTGGTGCCCCAGGCGATGGGCTTGCCCGGCGACGCGCTGCCAGTCTTGTAGATGAGGTGCTGGTGCGCGGTGACGTCGTTGCTGCCGACCCGGATGGGCACGGCGGCGAAGACGGTCGCCGGCGGGTTGGACACCGGCAGGAGCGGTGAGCAGGAGTAGATCTTCACGTCGTCGATGAACCAGCCGTAGTCACCTCCGGCCTGGTCGGTGGTGATCCGGAACCGGAACTTCACCGTCTTGCCCGCGAGGCTCGCCAGGTTGGCACGGGTGGCCACATAGCCCTGGCTGTGCCGGGTGAACGCGGCAGCGCCTGCCAGGAGGTTGCCGGAGGCGAGCACACTGTTCTTCGCACCGCCCTCGACGTTGAACCCGTAGCCGTTGTCACCGGTGGCAGCCATGAGCGGACCGGCCGAGCGCCAGGTGACGCCGTCGTCGATCGTGTATTCCACCCGACCACCGTCTTTGTTGCCGGTCGGGAGTCCGTTGGCCCCGAAGCCGAAGGCGTGCTCGAAGCGCAGGAACCCGCCCGCAGGGACGGTCACGCCGTCCGTCATGACCAGCTGCGCGTCGTAGTGCGCCGGCGTCGTGGTGAAGGGACCCCCTGGGAGCAGATCCGGGTCGTCGCCCCACCAGTTGCCCGTGCCGCTGGTCGAGTACTGGTTGGCAGAGCCGTAGGGGTTGGTGAGGACGTCGGTGCCGTGGAACCACAGCCGACCAGACTTGGTCGTGGACGGAGCCGCGGCCGGGGAGTAGGTGACCGAGGTCCCCAACGGGGTCCAGTTGCCGCTCGCTGCAACCTCCATGTCGTCAGCGAAGGCCGTCGTGGTCACCTGGCCGACGGGGCAGGTCGCGGCGTCGCGGCTGCCCACGGCGGTCGGCTGCAGGTCCATCTGGGTCGCGAGGATCGCGTTGTTGACCTGGACGCAGTCCGCGGATGCGACCGGGGCGACCTCACCCGGGTTGCTCACGAGGTAGGCGCACGACGAGCGCAGCGCGGTCGCGAAGGCGCGGTAGTCGGCACCGCTCGTGAGGCGCTGGCTCGCGCCGTACACGATCTCGGCGGCGACGGGGATGCCGAGACCGACGGTCGCGCGTCCGTTGAACGTGACGGAGGCGCCCTTGGTGTTGCCGATGAGGTAGCCGAGCTTGTTTCCCACACCGCTGTTGGTGTGCACGCCGCCATTGTCGAAGCTGGCTCCGTCGAGATAGCCGTGGGTCTCGTAGTAGGCGGTGTCGCCCATGCGGTCGGGCTGCCCGAAGGCGTGCGGGTTCGCCATGTTGCGTAGACCCGAGCCGGTCAGGATCACCACGCCTCCACCGGGATGCAGCGGCGGCAGGTCCTCGCCCATGAGCCATTTCTTGGCGGGGAGCGTGCCGCCTGCCCCGTCCACGCGGTCGGTCTGGTCGACGTACTCGCCGAAGATGTCGGAGAGCGACTCGTTGATGGCACCGGACTGGAAGAAGTAGAAGAGCCCGTTGGTGTACTGCGTGACGCCGTGGGTCAGCTCGTGCGCCACCACGTCGTCGGCGTTGGCGAATCCGTGGCCGTAGACCATCTGGGTGCCGTCCCAATAGGCGTTCTCGAACGGGCAGTCCCCGTCAGCCGGGAGCGGGCAGTAGTTCACGGTAGAGGTGAGGGTGAGGCCCAGGTTGTCGACCGAGTCGCGCCCGAGCCGGTTCTTGTAGAAGTCGTAGGTGGCCCCGGCGTAGTCGTAGGCGCGGTTGACGTCGGGCACCGTCGACACCGGACCGCTTTCGATCCGCCCGCCTGACCCCGGCGTCGTGCACGGCACCTCGGCGGTCAGCCCGTTCGCGTCGCAGACGGTGCGGTTGAGGGCGTCGTTGAGCTGGTCGAGGTCGAGGGTCACGATGCCGTGCGCGGCATCGATGAGGACGAGGTGGTTGATCCCGGTGTCGGTCGTGCTGCGGACCGTGACGCGCCAGGTGAGGTTCGCACGCTGCAGGCCGTCGGCACCGAAGATGCGCGGGTCATAGATCGCCAGGGACGGCTTCGACGCGACCAGCGAGGCGAGCGGCGCCTTGGCCGAGAGGGCCACCGAGCTCAGCGCCCGCTGCGTCGCGAGCGCGGCGGGGATCGCCGGTGCGGTGGTGGGTGCGGCACCGGGCAGGGTCTCGGCACTGGCCGAGAGGGTGCGGCCAGCGGAGTCGAGGGCGACGACGGCCTCGCCACCGAGCACCGGCACGCCGGCGACGGTCTGCTGGAGGTGCACGATGCTGCCGCCGCCGGTGGCGCGCAGGGTTCGCTGAGCAGCGAAGGCGGCGCCCCGGGTGGCGAGCGCGACCGAGTTGTCCACGACCACGGCTTTCGCGATCTCCGCGGGTGCGGCCGATGCCGAGACCCGCGACGGACGGGCGAGAGGAGCGCCGGGTGCGACGGTGAGGCTGCGCGCCGACCCGGAGGGGTCGTCGTTGCCCAGGCGCGCAGAGTCCTGTCCGGAGGCGCCTGACAGGGGCGCGATGGACCTGGGCGTCGGCGACGCGGCTGCCTGTGGGCTGGCGCCCGCCGGAGCGGCGCCCGTCGCCAGCGCGGCCAGGCCGAGCGCGGTGATGGACAGCGCTGACACCAACGTCGTGTGACGTCGCCTCACGGGAACCCCCCGGGTTCGTCGTCGTCCGACGGAGTCAGGGGCGAGTCACGCGCCGTCACGCCGATACTCCGGCAAGCCTAGGGGACCCGACGCCGTCGCGCGCTCACCCGTTCGGGGTGTTCACCGCATCGCAACCCGACTGGCCGAGTCGCGCCTCGCCGCTTACCGCCTCCGCGTGTGGCTCGTCGTCAGCGCACACCCAGCCGGGTGCCCGTCTGCAGATCAGTGCTGGCTGCCGTGCTGCGTCGTCTCGTGCGGTTCGGGTGGAGCGAAGTGGGTGACCAGCGACAGGCCCACCGCGACGAACTGGCCGATGAGCAGCGCGAACAGGGCCGTACCGATGCCGACCGTGCCCCCGAGGAGCCAGCCCGCGACGAGCACCGTGACCTCGATCGCGAGCCGGATCCGCCCGACCGGCTGACCGGTGCGGTGGTGCAGCCCGGTCATCCAGCCGTCGCGCGGCCCCGGTCCATGACCGGCTGTGAGGTAGAAACCGCTGCCGAGGCCGATCGTGGCGATGCCGACCATGACGAGCGCGAGTCGCGCGGGCAGCCCTGACGGTGCTGGCACCACGTCGTACATGACCTGGATGGCGATCGAGATGACGACGATGTTGAGCACCGTGCCGAGCCCGGGCTTCTGCTTGAGCGGGATCCAGAGCAGCAGCACTGCGATGCTCACGAGGAGAGTCGTCACACCGATCGGATAGCCGGTGCGCACGCTCACACCTTGGCTGAGCACCGTCCACGGCGTCGCTCCGAGGTCGGCCGTGAGCAGGAACGCGTCGCCCGTGCCGAACAGCCACAGCCCCACGATGAGCGACGTGAGCGACCCCGCGGTCGGCTTCCACGGCGACCGAGCAGTCCACCGAGTACGAGGAATGTTCCGCGCCCCCCGCAGCAACCGAAGCACCCGCACCCCTCGCGACAGCTCATCCTCCTCATCACCCACCCCCCTATCCTTCCAGCCCCCCCGCCCAGCCCCACCCCACCATCCACCCTGTGGACACCCACCCCCCGTCCACACCCCTGTTCCAGATGAATGTGCCCCAGGACGCCATAGGCGCACGCGAGGCGCCCCAACGACGCGATACGCCCTCAGCAACATTCGGCGCCTCGAGTTCCGTGTAGTCAGGGGAGGCGTCGTTATGGCGCTCTCGGGGAGGATGCGCAGGTGAAGCAGGGCGCGGAGCTCGACTTCCGGGGCTGGGTCAGCGAGCAGCGACCCCGGCTCCGGCGTACGGCGTTCCTCCTGTGCGGCGACTGGTGGTTCGCCGACGACCTCGTTCAGGATGCGTGCACCCGGATGTTCTCGGTGTGGGACCGCGTGCGGTCGAGCGGCTCCCCCGATGCCTACGCCCGACGCGTGCTCGTCAACCTCTACCTCGACCACCGCCGCCGGCCCTCGCGACGCGAGCACCCCGTCGACGCCGTGCCCGACGCACCGACGCCGGACTCGTCGCCGGAGAGCTACGACGCCGTCGTCGCGGCGCTGCGCGACCTCGCGCCCGGGCAGCGCGCCGTACTCGTCCTGCGCTTCTGGGACGACCTCACGCTCGAAGAGACCGCCGCGGCGCTCGGCACCAGCCTCGGCAACGTCAAGAGCCAGTCGAGCCGCGGCATCGCGGCCCTGCGCGCCGCCCTCGAGGCGCGCGGTCTGCAGGACCTGGCCGACATCGTGAAGGAGCCGTCATGAGCGACCAGCAGATCAAGGACATCTTCGACGCAGCGGTCTCCTACGTCGCTCCCGACCGCCTCGACGTCGACGCGATGGTCGTCGACGGTCGACGCCGCCGACGCATCCGTACGTCGTCCACGCTCGCCGTCGCAGCCGCTGTGATCGCCCTCGTCGCAGGGGTTCTCGTCGCCTCCCGACCGCACACCGGCACCGTCGCACCCGTGGGGCCGACGCCGTCGGTCGGTGTGTCAGTGCCCATCCCCACCTCGACGTGGAAGAGCGGCGACGCCGGAATGGCCGCGCTCCTGGAGGCGACGCTGACCCTGCGCGCCGACGGCTGCCTCGTCGCCGCGGGCATCGACGCTGCCGTGATCGTGTGGCCAGCCGGCTACACAGCCGAGCGCTTCGGCACATCGTTCGTCGTCGTACGCGACCCGGGCGGAACCGTCGTCGCGCAGACCGGTGTGAAGTTGCGGCTCGGCGGCGGCGAGGGTGCTCCCGCCGCCGGGCCGTGCCTCGCGCCGGACTCGACGCACTGGAACGTCAACCAGGACCCACCTTTCGTCGCCGACCCTTCGGTGAACCTCGGCACGGTGGTCGTGCCCACGCTCATCGGTCTGTCCCGAGCCGACGCCGGTTCCGCGCTGATCGCAGCAGGTCTCACCACCGGCCAGGTGTCGTCGCTGACTCCCCCGACGGTGAAGGTGACCGCACAGTCACCGGTCGGTGGCGCCGAGGTCGCACCCGGCACCGACGTACGCCTCTCCTTCGAGGGAGTTCCCGAGCCGGTGACCACCGGCCTGCGCGGCCTCTTCCTGCCCGAGGGGACGTGCGGCGTGGAGATCGCGCCCAACGCCCAGCTCACCGCCATCACCGAACCGATCGAGCGCTATGTGATCTGCCCACCCATCACCGGCTCGACGGCCCGACCCACCGCGAGTCCCACAGAGCTGACGCCGTCTTCGGGTGCAGCATTCGACAGGCTCGACGCCGCACTACGCCTCGCCGATCAGATCCGTGCACCAGGCAGTGTCTGCACGGCGGTAGGCCAGCTCCGGATCTTGATTGTCGCCATCACAGCGAAGGGAGCGTGGACGATCCACCTTCCCGACAACGGCTGCGGCCTTCGTCGAACTGAGGTCACCACCGCGCTCGAGTCAGCCTGACCACGAACCACGTTGACTGCCCGGCGGCCACTTGCTTGGCTGCAGCAGTGACGGCGCTGCGGTACGTACGCGTCCACGGTGACATCGGCGCTGCCGACTGGATGCGCGTGCACAACGCGGTCATCCCGACGGCGCCGCTCGCGCTCGACGAGGTACGCGGAAACGCAGCTCTCCGGGTGATGGAGGTGGCGTACGCCGACGACGTACTCGTCGGGAACTCCACCGTGCGACCGCCGACGGATGACGAGCCGGCGACGGTCATCGTGCGTGTGCTCCCCGAGCACCGGCGCCAGGGCTATGGCGCCCGGCTCTTCGCCCGGGCGCTCGAGCAGGGCCGCGAGATCGGCGACGGCACGGTGCAGACAGTGGTGCTCGAGTCCAACGACGACGGACTGCGATTCGCCCTCGCTCATGGCTTCGTCGAGGTCGAGCGCTATCTCCTCGACGACGACACGATTCCCTTCGTCACCCTGCGCCTGGCGTGACGTGCGCGGTGGACGTACGCCGTCGCGATGCGCGCTTCAGAGCTCGAGGGGCTTGATCGGGGCGCCGATGAGGGACGGGTCGTTCTTCCAGTCGACGCCGGGGACGTCGATGTACAGCTCGATCTCGTTGCCGTCGGGGTCGGCGATGTAGAGGCTGTGCGTCACCGTGTGGTCGCTGGCGCCGAGGATCGTGACGTCGTTCTCCTGAAGCGTCGCCAGCGCTTCGCGCAGCTCGTCGTCGCTGTCGCCGACCTTGAGGCCGAAGTGGTAGAGCCCGACACGCCGTCCTTGCGGGATGGCGGTCGCGTCCTGGCCGACCTCGATGAGCAGCA
>JANXWJ010000276.1 GCA_025351185.1 Candidatus Nanopelagicales bacterium | reverse complement strand
TGGTCGTGATCGGCGCCGGTCCGTCGGGACTTGCTGCGGCCGTCGAGGCGAGCAGTGACGGGCAGCACGTGGCCCTCCTCGACCAGAACGCGCGCGTCGGCGGTTCCTACTGGCGCCACTCACCGGCGGACCTCGACGGCTCGGCCGAGGTCGAGCTGCACCACGACAGCACGACGCTGCGCCGCCTGCTCGACCGCCTGGACCGGGTCGATGTGCGCACGGAACACACGGTGTGGGGCCTCGAGCGGCGTGACGAGGGATTCCGTGTGCGCGCCCTCCACGGTGAGATTCGACGTAGCCCGGTCATGCTCGACACGGCGTCCGTCGTCGTCGCGACAGGCACCCACGACCGGGTGATGCCGTTCAGCGGATGGACCCTTCCGGGGGTCATGACCGTGGGAGGCGGGCAGGCGCTCCTCAAGGGCACCCGGGTGGCACCTGGCACCCGGGTGCTGCTCGCCGGCGCGGGGCCGCTGCTGCTGGTCGCCGCCGACGGGCTGCTGCGATCCGGGGTGGAGGTGGTTGCAGTGATCGAGTCGGGCCACCCGACGAACTACGGCATGCATCCGCGGGCGTGGTCGGGACTGTCGGCACGCACCCAGGAGGCGACGACCTATCTCGCCACGCTGGCGCGCCATCGAGTGCCCTATCTCGCGGGTTGGCACATCGTCGCGGCTCACGGGACCGCACGGGTCGAGCGCGTCACCGTCGCGACGCGACGCGGCAAGACACGCGAGTTCGATGTCGACTCTCTCCTGGTGTCTCACGGGTTCACACCCGCGCTCGAGCTGCTGCTGCAGGTCGGCCCGGACACTCGTGTCGACAGCGACGGGTCTCTGGTCGTGGTCGTCGACGAGGAGCAGCGCACGAGCGTTCCGGGCGTGCTCGCCACCGGCGAGGTCACGGGTGTCGGAGGTGCCTCGCTGGCGATCCTCGAGGGCTACGTCGCGGGCCGTGCGCTGAGTCGACGCCCGGTGGATCCTGCGGTGCACAAGCGGATCGGCGTGCACCGGCGGTTCGCGAGCGCCATGCACGCCGTGCACCGGCCGAGTACGGACTGGACCGACGAGCTGCCGGACAGCGAGATCGTGTGTCGTTGCGAGGAAGTCACGGCGGGGGAGATTCGGGATGCGTGCCGCGACCTCGGCATCGACGACGCGCGTGGTGCCAAGCTCATGACGCGCGCCGGGATGGGGTTGTGCCAGGGGCGCATGTGCGGTCGGGCGGTCGCCGATCTCGTGGTCGCGCAGACCGGTCGGCCGGTCGACGAGGCGGCATCGGCCGGCGCTTCGACACGTCAGCCGGCGAGCCCAGTGCCTTTGTCGGCGTTGGCACTCGAGGTCATCGACCCGCCCGCTACGACGAGCCTCCTCGGCCCGGACTCGCCCGATGGCTGACATGGCACCGCGGCGGTTGTAGGTTCGCGCTGCTCGGGCGTACGACGATCGACCTGCTCGACATCGATGTGCTCACACTGGAGGCGGCATGGCAGGCAAGGCGTGGCACGGGGTGCTGGTGGCGACAGCGCTGCCGATGCGAGCAGACCTCTCGGTGGACCTCGACGCGTATGCCGAGCATGTGGCGTGGTTGGCGGCCAACGGCTGCGACGGCGTCGCGCCCAACGGCTCGCTGGGCGAATACCAGACCTTGTCCGACGACGAGCGCGCTGCCGTGGTGACGACGGCCATCGAGGCTGCGCCTGAGGGCTTCGTGACGATGCCGGGTGTCGGTGCCTACGGCGCGCTCCAGTCGCGCAGGTGGGCGGAGCAGGCCGCTGAGGCCGGCGCCCCTGTGGTCATGATGCTGCCGCCCAACACCTACAAGGCCGACGACGAGACGGTGGTCGAGCACTATCGAACCGTCGCCCGGGTGGGCGTCCCGATCCTTGCCTACAACAACCCCTTCGACACCAAGGTCGACCTGACGCCGAAGCTGCTCGCGCGGCTCTACCACGAGGGACTCATCGTCGCGGTGAAGGAGTTTACCGGAGATCCTCGTCGGGCGTACGAGATCGCTGAGCTCGCGCCGGGTCTCGACATCCTCATCGGCTCCGACGATGTCGTGCTCGAGGTTGGCATCGCAGGTGCGGTGGGGTGGGTCGCCGGCTTCACCAACTCCCTGCCGCGCTCGACGGTCGAGCTCTACAGGGCTTCTCTTGCAGGCGATCTCGAGACTGCGCTTCCTCTCTATCGTGCACTGCACCCGCTGCTGCGCTGGGACTCGAAGACCGAGTTCGTGCAGGCCATCAAGCTCTCGATGGGTGTGGTTGGTCGCTACGGCGGCCCGTGCCGACCGCCGCGTTCGCCACTGTCGGCCGAGATCGAGGCAGAGATCCGTGCGCACACGGAGAAGGCACTCGCGGCAGGGATGGGCTGATGCGCGCACGGCGAGTCTTCCACGCCGTCGACTCGCACACCGAGGGGATGCCGACCCGGGTGATCGTGGGGGGAGTCGGGGTTCTCCCCGGCGCGACGATGGCCGAGCGCCGGATGCACATGATCAACGAGGGTGACGAGCTGCGCACCCTGCTCATGTACGAGCCGCGTGGTCACTCCGCGATGAGCGGTGCCATCCTGCAGCCGCCGACCCGTCCCGACGCCGACTGGGGGGTCGTCTACATCGAGGTCAGCGGCTGCCTGCCGATGTGTGGTCACGGCACGATCGGTGTCGCGACGGTGCTCGTCGAGACCGGCATGGTCGAGGTCACCGAGCCGGTGACGACGATCCGCCTCGACGTCCCGGCCGGCCTGGTCGAGGTGCAGGTCGAGGTGAAGGACGGGCGCGCGAAGTCCGTGACGATTCGCAACGTCGCGTCGTACGTCGTGGGGCTCGACCGGGTGGTCGACGTACCCGGAATCGGCGAGGTCACCTACGACCTTGCCTTCGGCGGCAACTTCTACGCGATCGTCCCGATCGAGCGGCTCGGGATCGCGTTCGAGCGCAGCGAGAAGCAACGGATGCTCGAGGTATCACTGGCCATGATGGACGCGATCAACGCGACCGACCCGCCGGTGCACCCGCTCGACCCGGGCATCCGTGAGTGCCACCACGTCTACCTCGAGGCGCCGGGCTCCACCGCGCAGCACAGCCGGCACGCGATGGCGATCCATCCCGGGTGGTTCGACCGCTCGCCGTGCGGCACGGGTACGTCGGCGCGGATGGCGCAGCTGCACGCGCGCGGCGAGCTCGCGATGAACACCGACTTCGTCAACGAGTCCTTCATCGGCACCCGCTTCACCGGCCGCCTGGTCGAGGAGACGACGGTCGGCCCGTACCCCGCGGTCGTCCCCACCGTCACCGGCCGGGCCTGGATCACCGGCACCGCGCAGTACATCCTCGACCCCGACGACCCCTTCCCCGCCGGCTTCCTCCTCTAACCCCCAGCAACACCCGCGGGTCATTCCTCATGAATGTACCCCAACGTGCCATAGACGCACGTCAGCGCACCCACTGACGGTTGTTCGCTCCGGGTGAAGGGCGCCTCACGTGCGCCTATGGCACGGCGGGGCACATTCATCCGGAACGAGCGGGGGGGGTGCGCCCCGGAGGGGCGTTCGGGAGGGTTGCGGTGTTTACTCGCGAGTACGACGTCTGAGGGCGCCCGCAGCGTGCTGCGCGGGACGCGGAGCGAGAGGGAACTGCCATGGGCCGGCTGGCGCAGACCGAGGGACTCAGCGACATCCAGAAGGAGATCCTGGGCGCCGTCCACGACTTCGTGGAGAAGGAGATCATCCCGGTCGCGCAGGAGCTCGAGCACGCCGACGAATATCCCGCCGACATCGTCAAGGGCATGAAGGACATGGGGATCTTCGGCCTCATGATCCCGGAGGAGTACGGCGGCCTCGGTGAGTCCCTGCTCACGTACGCACTGACGGTCGAGGAGATCGCGCGCGGCTGGATGAGCGTGAGCGGCATCATCAACACCCACTTCATCGTGGCCTACATGCTCATGCAGCACGGCACCGACGAGCAGAAGTCCTACTTCCTCCCCAAGATGGCGACCGGTGAGATCCGTGGCTCCTTCTCCATGTCGGAGCCGCACTGCGGCTCCGACGTCGCGGCAATCCGCAGCAAGGCGGTGCGCGACGGTGACGACTTCGTGCTCACCGGTCAGAAGATGTGGCTCACCAACGGTGGGTCGAGCACGCTGACCGCAGTGCTCGTCCGCACCGACGCCGAAGCAGCGGAGGACGCGAGCGTCTACAAGAAGATGACGACGTTCCTCGTCGAGAAGCCGGCCGGCTTCGGCGAGGTCCTCCCGGGTCTGACCATCCCCGGCAAGATCGAGAAGATGGGCTACAAGGGCGTCGACACGACCGAGCTCATCATGGACGGGCTGCGTCTGCCCGCCGACCGGGTGCTCGGCGGCGAACCGGGCAAGGGCTTCTACCAGATGATGGACGGCGTCGAGGTCGGCCGTGTCAACGTCGCGGCTCGCGCGTGCGGCCTCGCGCTGCGTGCGTTCGAGCTCGGCATCGACTACGCCCAGCAGCGCCACACCTTCGGCAAGCAGATCGCCGACCACCAGGCAGTGCAGTTCCGCCTCGCCGACATGGCGGTCAAGGTCGAGGCTGCGCACCAGATGATGGTGCGGGCAGCTCGTACGAAGGATGCGGGCGAGCGCAACGACCTCGAGGCTGGCATGGCGAAGTACCTCGCCAGCGAGTACTGCCGCGACGTGGTCGAGGACTCCTTCCGCATCCATGGCGGCTATGGCTACGCCAAGGAGTACGAGATCGAGCGCCTCTACCGGGAGGCGCCGATGTTGCTCATCGGCGAGGGCACCGCCGACATCCAGCGGATGATCATCGGCCGGCGACTGCTGGAGGAGTACAAGCTGCGGGGCTGAGAGACAATGGTGGAGCCGCTCCCGGCAACCGAAAGAGGCCGTCATGTCGCAGTTCTCGTCCCCGAACCTTCCCGGTCAGCAGGGCCAGCAGCCGGTGGTGATGCGCCCGCTCGTGGCGCGCTACACGACGTACGAAGAGGCCCAGCGTGCCGTGGACTTCCTGTCCGACAACAAGTTCGCCGTCGAGAACGTCGGCATCGTCGGCAGCGACCTCAAGATGGCCGAGACGGTGCTGGGTCGGCTCACCTGGGGGCGGGCGGCGCTCAGCGGCGTCGGTTCAGGTGCCTGGTTCGGGGCCTTCGTCGGTCTGATCATCAGCCTGTTCACGACGAGCACCGTCAACACCCTCGCGCTCGTGC
>JANXWJ010000233.1 GCA_025351185.1 Candidatus Nanopelagicales bacterium | reverse complement strand
GTCCGACACCGACGAGCTCTACGACGTCTGCCTGCGCACCGGCGACGAGGGCAGGGACGCGACGGCGCTGATGACCCGTCCGCGCCTGCTCGGCGACGTCTTCGTGGGGCCCTACCTGCGCTTCGCTCCCGAGCTCGCGCTCACCGCCGACGACGGCACGCGCGCGGCCGGCTACGCCCTTGCGGTCCTCGACACCGCGCGGTTCGAGGCGACCCTCGAGGAGGAGTGGTGGCCGGCGTTGCGCGACCTCTATCCGCCGCCTGGGCCCAGCCCGCTCACCGGGGAGGACGAGCTGCTGGCGCTGGTGCACGACCCGACGCTCAGTCGGCATCCCCCGCTCCCGGGCTTCCCGTCCCACCTGCACATCGACCTGCTCGAGCACCTTCGCGGCGAGGGTTTGGGCGAGCGCATGATGCTCGAGCTGCTCGGGCGCCTGCGCGCTGCCGGCTCACCGGGGGTGCACCTCGGCGTCGCAGCCGCGAACACGGGTGCGCAGCGGTTCTACGCGCGGCTGGGCTTCGGAGTCCTGCAGCGGACCGGTCACGAGATCTACCTCGGGCTCTCCTGGCGCTGAGACGCGCGCCGCGTGCCGCTCATGCGGTGTCCACCGGCACCCCGCCGATCCAGGTGCGCTGCACGCGCAGCTCGTCGTCCCACCAGACGAGGTCGGAGACCGCGCCCGCCTCGAGCCGACCGAGGTCGGGCCGCCCGACGACGTCTGCCGGCGTCCTCGTCGCGGCGATCAGCGCCGAGGCGGTCGGAATGCCGAGGCCGACGACGTTGCGCACCGCCTGGTCGAGCGAGAGTGCCGAGCCAGCCAGCGTGCCGTCGAGCCGGCGAGGCGGCGCACCGGGCGAGTCGACCACCGCCGGTTCCCCGCTGAGCGCATAGGTTCCCGGCGGCATGCCCATGGCAGCCACCGCATCGCTGACGAGGACCATGCGGCCGGCAGCGGCCGTGAAGACCAGTCGCACGACCGGTCCCGCGACGTGCTGCAGGTCGGCGATGAGCCCGAGGCAGAACCGAGGGTCGTCGAACGCCGTGCCAGGCACGCCGGGCTCACGGTGATGCAGGCCGCGCTGGGCGTTGAACACGTGCGTGATCATCGACGCTCCCTCGTCGGCGGCAGCACGCACCTGCTCGGCCGTCGCGTCGGTGTGCCCGACGGAGACCACCACGCCGGCGTCGCGCAGCCTGCGCATCGCCCGCTCGACACCGGGCACCTCCGGCGCGATCGTCACCATCGCGACGGCCGCGCCGCCCAGACTCAGGAGTCGGTCGACGTCGTCATCGGACGGGCTGATCATGAGCGCGGGATCGCGGGCTCCGGCGTGCAGAGGTGACAGGAACAGGCCCTCGCGGTGCTCGCCGAGGATGCGCGCCTCGTCCTGCGCGTCACTACGGTCCCGCACGCCGATGACCGCTGCGACGAACGCGACGAGGTCGTCGATGGGAGCGGTGATCGCCGTGGGGAGGAATGCCGTCACGCCGGTGCGGGCGAGCTCCCGACGTGCCAGCGACCACCCGGCCGGTGTCGTATCGGCGAAGTCGACCCCGAAGCAGCCGTTCACCTGGAGACGAGACCCGCCGTGAGCACGCCGGACCCGAGCCGCACGTGGTCGGCGTCGTCGGACGGGACCCGGTCGAGGACCTCGGCGATCACGCAGCCCTGGATCACCACCGCGCCGGACCCCCAACGACCCGATCACCGATCGCAGCAGCCGATCCCGGCCGTCCCGACCCGATAAAGACCCACGGAAAGCCGAGGAGTCCCCGATTTTCGGTCCAGTTCGTTTGAAGTCTTGGTTCAAGTGAGCCGGCTGGTGTGAGTTCCTGATGGCGGACACCCCGAGCTGCACCGGATGCTGCTGCCCATCGGCCCGGTCGCGGTCTACGGCGCCAGCAACTTTCCATTCGCTTTCAGCGTTCCCGGTGGCGACACGGCCTCCGCGCTCGCGGCTGGATGCACCGTCGTGGTCAAGGCGCACCCAAGCCACCCGCAGACAGTGAGGTGACCGCGTCAGTCATAAGGGAGGCGCTGCGGTCCGCTGGCGCCCCCGACGGCACCCTCGGCTGCGTCCGCGGCTTCGACGCCGGCCGGTTGCTCGTGCAGCACCCCCTCATTCGTGCCGCGGCCTTCACCGGGTCCTACCTCGGTGGCCGCGCCCTGTTCGATCAGGCGGTCTCACGCCCCGACCCCATCCCGTTCTACGGCGAGCTCGGCAGTGTTAACCCCGTCATCGTCACAGCTGAGGCCGCCCGTCGCGGGCAAACGCTCGCCGCCGACTACGTTGACTCGCTCACCCTCGGAACGGGCAAGTTCTGCACCAACCCCGGCCTGCTCCTGATACCCGCCGGCTTCGGCCACACCGAACTCATCACGGACACCGCGGCCAGCCGACCTGCTACACCCATGCTCACCCACGGCGTCGCCGAACTCTTCCGAGCAAACGTCGGCGCAGTCGCTTCGGTCCCCGACGTGCGGGTCCTCGTCGATCATTCGCGGCCAGGTCTCGCTGGCGCCTGGAGTGGTCCCGTCGTCATGAGGGTTGATGCCCACGTTGCCCTGTCTGAACCAGGGCTGCTCAGCACTGAATGCTTCGGCCCCGGAGGGTTGATCATCGAGTACACCAGCGAAGAGGAGCTCCTCGCCCTCGTCTCGTCGCTTCACGGCTGCCGGTCGCAACGGTTCACGGCAACGAAGACGAGCCCATCGCCGCACCGCTGCTGCGACGGCTGACCGCCATCGCCGGACGTGTCGTCTGGAACGACTGGCCCACCGGCCTCGCCGTGACGACCGCGCAGCACCACGGCGGCCCGCACCCAGCCACCACGAGCCCCTTGCACACCTCGGTCGGCACCGCTGCCGTCACCCGCTTCCTGCGACCCGTCGCCTTCCAGTCCGTGCCTGCGGTTTCTCCCCCCGGCACTGCGGCCGTGACGAAGCCGACTCACGGATCGCACATCCTCGAGGGGACCGTATGGTCGCCCGCTACGCACGGAGCGTGGCGAGCCACCAATACCTCGGAGGACTCCAACGAGAAGGGGGTGGCACTGAAGCGCGACCAACGAGCGCTCGGCCACACTCGGCCACACCATGACGGCTGAGGCCCGCGGGATCGGAGCCCGACAGCTGGACCGCCGACCGAACCAAAATGGCTACGTGTGGCGCGCCGCCAGTCTCTGCGGCAGCACGTCACAGGAACCTCGAACTGCGGCCGACCTGGACGGGCTGGCGACACCAAATCGTCCGACTATCGCACGCCAGGTCACGCGGTGGAGTCGTGTTGACGCCGTCAACACAATGCCGCTGGCTCGTGACCTGGGGCAACGCACGAACTCGCGGTCGGCGCGGTCACGTCGAGTGACCGGCCGGCCGCGAAAGCCCCCTGTCCCGCAAGGGATGAGGAGTCGGGACTGAAACCCGCTTCCTCTTGGAGCGTTTCCGCAGCTCAGAGGCCTAACAGGGGTGGAGGTGGCGGGATCCGTCGTTGCGGGACGAGGTCGTCAGACGGCGGCGCTGCGCGCCGAGGGTGATGACCCCGTGGTCGCTCCTCCCGATTCCCGCCACCTCAGTGCGACCCCTGTTCACGACGAAAGCCCCGGCCTGGTGGCCGG
>JANXWJ010000223.1 GCA_025351185.1 Candidatus Nanopelagicales bacterium | reverse complement strand
GGTGACGATCGCCACCCTGCCCCGCAGGCGACCGCTCGCGCGGCTCGGCGTGGCCCGGGCGTGCCGGCCGCTCGACGTGCTCACTTCTTGCGGGCCGAGAAGGCGACGGCGAGGATGATGATCAGGCCCTTGACGGCGATCTGCCACGACGAGCTCACACCGATGATCACCAGGCCGTTGTTGAGCACTCCGATGATCAGCGAACCGATGAACGTGCCGATGATGGTGCCGCGGCCGCCGAACAGGCTGGTGCCGCCCAGGATCACAGCCGCGATTACATCAAGCTCGAGACCGTCCGCGAAGTCCGGCCGCGCGGCGTGCGCCTGTGCCGCGAAGATGAGCGACGCGAGCCCGGCGAGCACGCCGGAGAGCATGAAGCAGTAGATCTTCACGCGAGCGGTGCTGATACCGGAGTACCGGGCGGCCACAGCGTTTCCACCCGTGGCGTACACCTTGCGGCCGAAGGTCGAGAAGTGCAGGAGCACGCCGCCGAAGATCAGGACGACCGCCGTCCAGATGATCGGGATGGGCAGGCCCAGGACGGTCCCCTCCCAGAACACGTTGAAGAACGTAGAGTTGTCGACCAGGACCGGTGCGGTGTCGGTGATGACGAACGCGAGTCCCTTTGCTACGCCGAGCATGCCCAGTGTGACCAGGAAGCTCGGGATCCCCAGCCGCGTCGTGAGCAGGCCGTTGATGAGACCGATGAACGTCCCCACCGCCAGTCCGACGAGCGCGCCCAAGACCCAGTTCTCGCCGAAGTTCTGCATGAACAGGGCTGCGCAGACGCCCGACAGCTTGAGGATCGAGGCGACGGACAGGTCGATCTCCGCCGAGACGATCACGAACGTCATGCCCACGGCCATGATCGTGACCAGCGTCGTCTGGCGTCCGATGTTGGCGAAGTTGGCCGCCGAGAAGAACACGGGCGACATGATCGTGAAGAACGCGACGAGCAGGATCAGCGCCAGGAACACGGTGTAGGGCCGGTCGCTGTCAAGCATCGCCTTGACGGGGTTGGCTCGCGGTTCGCGGACGGTCGCGGGGGGCGTCTCGGGCGTAGTTGTGCTCATCGCGCTGACTCCTGTACGAGTTGGTGGAGGCCCTCTTCGCCTTCGATCTCAGACGTGTGGACAGTGGTGATGATGCGCCCGTCGTGGACGACGGCCAGGTTGTCGCAGAGCATCTCGAGCTCCACGAGGTCGGAGGAGATGACGACGACGGCGCAGCCCGCCCGGGCGAAACGCCGGATGATGCCGTAGATCTCGTCGCGCGCACCGACGTCGACGCCGACCGTCGGCTCGTCGAGTAGAAGAAGCTTCGGCTCG
Organism: Candidatus Nanopelagicales bacterium; assembly: GCA_025351185.1. GTDB lineage: Bacteria > Actinomycetota > Actinomycetes > S36-B12 > CAIYMF01 > Longivirga. The sequence continues at coordinate 15,461 of JANXWJ010000223.1, read as the reverse complement.
GGTGTGAGCCATTTGCCGAAGACGACCTTCTGCTGGTTGCCGCCCGACAGGTTCTGGAGCTTGGTGCCGATTCCTGGAGCCTTGACGTTGAGGTCGGCGACCGCGGCGCTGGCACGCCGGGAGGACTCGCGGCGCGCGAACATGCCCCACCTGGTCAGTCCCGGCAGCTGGGGCAGTGCGGTGTTCGCCGAGATGGTGTCACTCAGGACGAGGCCCTGAAGGTGCCTGTCCTCAGGCACGAGCGCGACGCCGTCGGCGATCGCGGGACCGGGGCTCGGCCAGCGCACCGGACTGCCCTCGTAGAGGACCTCGCCGTTCTCTGCCCGGCGCAAGCCGAACATCGTCTCGAGGATCTCGGTACGTCCGCTGCCGACCATCCCCGCCAGCCCGAAGATCTCCCCTGGGCGCACCTTGAGGCTCACCCCACGGAGACGATCGTTGCGGACCTCACGCAGTTCGATGACGGGTGTGGCGCCAGCCATCTCGTTGGTGTTGTCGCGGAAGGTCGCGCGACGTTCACCCTCCTCGAGGCTCAACGTCGACTGCGTCATCTTCTCGTGGCCCGGTCCGACGATCGCCTGGACGAGTGTCTCCATGGTGATGTCCGAGGTCTCGAACGTGCCCGCGTTCAGGCCGTCGCGCAGCACCGTGACGCGATCGCTGATTCGGAAGACCTCGTGCAGGCGATGCGTCACGTAGACGACGCCGACCCCGCGCTTCGTCACCTCCTTGACCGCGTCGAACAGGATCTCCTCCTCGCCAGCCGACAGGGCCGACGTCGGCTCGTCGAGGACGAGGATCTTGATCTCGCCCATGAGCGCCTTGGCGATCTCCGTGAGCTGCCGGTAGGCGAAGGGGAGGCTGTCGACACTGGCACCGGCCCGCACGGGGAAGCCCTGCTCGTCCAGGTACTTCTGGGCCTTCGAGACCAGGTCACGGTTGCGCACGAGATTCATCGGCCCGTGCGGCTCACGCCCGAGGAACAGGTTCGAGGCGACGCTCATGGTGGGAACCAGGGAAAGGTCCTGGTACACCATGGCGATGCCGCTCTCGCGCGAGTCCTGAGCCGACTTGAAGTGCGTCCGCTCGCCGCGGATCAGCACGTCCCCAGTGTCCCGCTGGTAAACGCCGGAAAGCACTTTGATCAACGTCGACTTCCCGGCACCGTTCTGACCGAGCAGCGCGTGTACCTCGCCGGGGCGCAGCTGGAAGTTGACACCACGAAGAGCCTTGACCACGCCGAAGCTCAAGGCGATGTCGCGCATGTCGATCAGGGGATCCAGCTCGGACATCAGCATTCCTCTCCACTTGTGACCGCGGCACTGCACGGCGTTCTTCGGGTGATGAGACGAGGCGGCCCTGTGAGAGCGGACATCACATCGACCCCGACTCGATCCTCGTGATCTTCGACAAGCCGGTCGGCCGGTCGGGGTCTGCTCCGCGAGCCAGCGCACCTTCGCGCGCAGCGCGTTGGAGCGGCAGGATCGCGAGGAAGGGAATCCAATGGGTCGGGACCTCGGGAATCCGGATGTGACGATCCGCCGAGCTCGAGGCCGCGACCCCGATGCTCACCGACGCAGCACCACGCTCGGCGCCACCGACGGCCGCTTGCTCGCTCAGCCGGGTGCCCGAGGGATCCGCCGCGATGGTGACCACGGTCGTGTTGTGCCCGACCGAGTTGATGCTTCCGTGGAGGAACTCGCTGGTCTCGAAGGAGGCGACCGGGATGCGCAACGTCTCGCGCAGCTTGATCGCACCTTCCTCTCCGACGGATTCGGCGAACCCTTCGCCAGCGCAGACGATGTTCGTCGTGCCCTGGAGGTCGAACGTCGCCTCGGGATCGCAGAGAACCTGGGTCATGAGCCGCGGGAGGAGTGCCTCTGCTTCCGCGAGCAGACTCGGGTCGTGAGCCGTCGCGAGGCCCAGCAGGCATGCCAGCGACGACGTGAAGCTCTTCGTCGCCGGGACAGCGATCTCGGAGCCGGCGCGGAACAGGATCGTGCGGCTCGACCCGGCGAGCGCCGCGAGCTCTGATTCCTCAGAGTTGGTGACCGCGATGACGTCGGCACCGAGTTCCAGCGCGCGGCGGGCGGCAGCGACGATCTCGGTGCTCTCCCCGGACTGCGAGATCGCGATGACGAGAGCGCCGTCCATCCGACGCTGCGGGGACCAGGCGAGATGTGCCGGCGACATGCTGGAGGCGGGGACTCCCGTGAAGGTGCGGAGGGCCTCGACCGCGTACGTGCCGGCGGAGCGGCTCGAGCCTCTCCCGAGGACCCGCACCTCACGCGCACCCGAGACCAGGGGTGCGATCGCAGCAGCCTGGCCCTGCACCCCGGCCAGGGCGGACCGGACCCGCGCGGGCTGCTCGCTGATCTCGGCAGCCATGAGGCTTCCCGGTGTCGAGGCGGTGATGGTCATGCAGGGGGCTCCAGAGGCGACTTGGCGTTGTCAGAGGGTGAGCGATCGGTCTAGAGTGATAATGATGTTACGACGTCATCGGGAGGGCAAGTGTCCGTAAGCGACAAAAATAGGGCATCTCACGAGCAAAAAGAAGCCCTAGTCGAGGACTCAATTCGTTTCGTGTGGCGGCACGGCGTCTCGGCTACCGCCACCCGCGCCGTCGAGGGGCCGGTAGCAGTCTCCGGGAACGGTGTCCGCGTCACGGACATCGACGGAAACGAGTACCTCGACGCCCTGTCCGGCGGTTCGGCGGCCGCCACGCTCGGCCACGGGCGAGTCGACGTCGCCGACGCCGTCCACGCCCAGATGACGCGCCTGCACTGGGTGTCGCTGCGCACGTTCATCAACGAGCCGTCGATCGAGCTCGGACGACGTCTCGCCGGACTGACCGACGCCGGCCTTCAGACCAGCTTCTTCGTCTCCTCCGGCTCTGAGGCCGTCGAGACCGCGACACAGCTCACCAAGAGCTACCACCGCGCCCGAGGCAACCCCGCGAAGAACACGTTCCTGTATCGGAAGACCGGCTACCACGGGACGACGCTGGTCGGGGCGAGCGCTAGCGACAACGCCGAGTTCCGCACCTGGTTCGCGCCGCTCGCCCCCGGGTTCGTCGAGGTCGACGCCTGCTACCCCTACCGGCGTCCGAACGGAATGTCTGAGGAGGAGTACGGCGAGGCCTGCGCCGCCGCCCTGGAGGCCACCGTCCTCGAGGTCGGTCCGGAGAACATCGCGGGCATCCTGGCCGAGGCGATCCCCGCAGCCCTCGTTCTCGTGCCGCCCGCCAACTACCTGCGCCGGCTCCGGGAGATCTGCGACCGCTACGACATCCTCTGGATCGACGACGAGGTGTTCATCGGCGTGGGCCGGACCGGCCGATGGTTCGGCTTCCAGCACTTCGGGGTCAGCCCCGACATCGTCACGTCGTCCAAGGGCATCACCGGCGGCTACGTGCCTTTGGGTGCTGCGATCGCCTCATCGCGTGTGATGGACACGATCTTTGGCGACCAGGCGGGGGGTCAGGCGAAGGTCGCCGGGCACACCTACGCTGCGCACCCGACCGCCTGCGCAGCGGGTCTCGCCGTCCTCGACGCCATCGAGAAGGAGGACCTGGTCGGCAACGCCGAGCGGGTGGGCGAGTGGATGATCGACGAGTTCTCGCGGATCTACGCCGACCACCCGAACATCGGCGACGTGCGCGGCAAGGGGTTGCTCATCGGCATCGAGCTGGTCCAGGACGCCACGACCCGCGAGCCCTTCGCCCGGGACCTCGCTGTCGGCCGCAAGGTCATGGATCGCGCCATGGAGAACCACTTCATGCTGCGCGCTTCAGGCGATGTCATCACCCTGTTCCCCGCACTCGTCACCACGAGCGCCGACGCCGCCGCGATGGTCACAGCCACCTGCAGGGCGATCGACGAGGTGCTCGGTGAGCTCTGACCGCGACGTCGTCGCCGACCTGGCCCGCCAGCTGGAGCAGACGACCGTCCGCGACCACATGTCGATCGAGGACGCCACCGAGCACCAGTTCCGGCTCGTCGAGACGGCGGCGCAGATCATGGGGTCCGACGACGTCTTCGTCGAGGACTACGGCCAGGTGCGCGAGCTGGCCACCGTCGGCTTCGGTGGTGGAGGTCGTCCGCGTGCCACCGCTCGCGTGGAGGAGGTTCTGGCGCGCTTCTTCGGGACCGACGACGCGGTCCTCGTCCACGGCGCTGGCACGGGGTCGATCCGCGCCATGCTCAACGGCATGGTTAAGCCCGGTTCGCGGATCCTGCTCCACCAGGCTCACCCCTACAAGACGACCCTGCCGGCCATGCAGCACATGGGTCTCGACATCGGGTACGTCGACTTCAACGACCACTCGGCACTGGCGGAGGAGCTGCGGGCGCAGCCGCCCGCGACCGTGTATGTGCAGCACGTGCCGCAACAGCTCGGGGACACGTACGGCATCCCGGAGACGATCGAACTGATCCGCTCGGTGTCCGGCGAGACCGCGCGGATCCTCGTCGACGACAACTACGCGGTCATGCGCTCCCACCAGATCGGCGTCGAGATGGGCGCCGATGCCTCTGCCCTGTCGCTATTCAAGCTGCTGGCGCCGCAGGCCATCGGAGCCGTCCTGGCCGACGGTCTCTCGGTGGGCAGGATCCGGCGGGACAACGCTTCCGCGGGCGCCCAGGTCCAAGGCCCTTACGCCATGGCCGCGCTGCGATCCCTGGTCTACGCACCGGTCGCGCTGGCCGTCCAGAACCAGACCATCCTGCGCGCGGTCGACGAGATCAACGCGGGGATCGCCGCCGGCGATCTGCCGTTCCTCGCCGGTGCCTACGCCGCTCAGCCCGGGATCCGGTGCATCGTTTTGCTCTTCGACCGTCCCGCGGCCGAGGAGTTTCTGCGGTCGGCGTGGCGTCACGGATCACCGAGCCAGTCGGTCGGCGAAGAGGCGCAGTTCGAGTTCCTCCCGCTCTTCACCTATCTGACCAGCACGTTCCTCAAGGCCTCCCCCGGTCTTGAGAAGTACGCCGTCCGCATCAACCCGATGCGAGGCGGATCCCAGACGGTCATGCGCGTGCTGCGTCATGCCCTCGCCGACCGCGACTTCCAGGCAGCCCTGCACGCCTGACCGACGACACCGGAGACCCACCGTGGACCTTGCCCCGCTCGAACCCTTCTCCGTGCAGATCGACTTCTCCACCGGTCTGCTCGCCCCCGACCCGGACATCCTCGACCGTCGTATGTTTGATCTGGCCGGCTACTTCCAGACCGACATCACCGATCCGAGCGCGGAGGCGTACTCCGTCCACGAGCTCCGCGTGCCCGCCACCGGCAACAACCTGCTCTCGTCAACGACGCTCCTGTCGGCGGGGAAGGTCGGCGACGAGTATCTCTTCACCAAGGGGCACTTCCACGCGAACCGCGACCGCGCCGAGATCTATCTCACGCTGTCGGGGGAGGGCCTACTCGTGATGGCGCTCGAGGACGGCAGAACGGTCACCAAGGAGATGCGGCCGGGCATAGCCAACTACGTGCCCGGGTACTGGGCGCACCGCTCCGTGAACACCGGCACCACCCCCCTCGTCTTCTACGCCGTCTACATCGGCGATGCCGGCTACGACTACGCGACGATCTCCGAGCGCGGGTTCCCCGTCATCGTGGTCGAGGGCGACGACGGTCCCGAGGTCCGACCCAATCCGCGCTACGCGTCGTCGTGAGCATCGTCGCCGTCACGCCTCGCGGGTTCCGTCAGACGCCCGGTCGCCACCAGGAGCTGCTCGAGGCCAGCGGGCTCGACGTGCGCTACGCGACCCAGGATCGTCCCCTCGCGGCGGACGAGCTGACCGTTCTCCTCGAGGGCTGCGCTGGCGTGATCCTGGGCGTGGACGAGGCGCCGGCGCGCACGCTGCGCTCGGCCACCGACCTCACCACGATCGTGCGATTCGGGATCGGCACGGACAACGTCGATCTCGACGTGGCCCGCGAGCTGGGCATCCGTGTCTCGCGCACCGTCGGGGCGACGACCACGTCCGTCGCCGAGCTCACCCTGGGTCTGATGCTCGCCGCCGCCAGGGCGATCCCGGCGTTGGACCGGGGCGTGCGAGCAGGTTCGTGGTCCCGCCCGAACGGCGTCGAGCTCGCGGGACGCACCCTCGGGCTCGTCGGCACCGGACGCATCGGGCGCGAGGTCGCCACGCGCGCCGGCGCGTTCGGGATGACGGTGATCGGCCACGATCCACTGGCCGAGGCCGACGGCATCCCGCTAGTCGGTCTCGACGAGCTGATCGCCCGGTCGGACGTGATCTCGATCCACGCACCGCACACGCCAGACACCCATCACCTCGTGGGTTCGGCCTTCCTCGCCGCCATGCGGCCGGGAAGCCTGCTCGTGAACTCCGCCCGTGGCGGCATCGTGGACGAGGATGCGCTCGCTCAGGCCCTCCAGCGCGGTCCGCTCGCCGCCGCTGCACTCGACAGCTTCGAGCTCGAACCCCTCCCTGACGACAGCCCGCTGCGCGGCTTGTCCAACGTCGTCCTCACGCCGCACTGCGGGGCTGCCACGGTCGATGCCATCGTGCGAGCCGGCGTCCTGGCGGTCGAGGAGTTGATGCGGGGCCTCGCGAACGAGCCGATGCTCCATGACGTCACCGGGTGAGGAGACCCTGCTGCTGGGGGCGGACGCCGTCGTGCTCGACCTGACGGCCTGCTGATCGACAGCGAGTCGGCGGCCTACGACGCCGCACGCGTGATCCTCCACGAGGAGGGCGTCCTGCTCGGCCGCGACGAGTTCTCCTCGCGCGTCGGCCGATCCACACGCGAGCTCTACACCGGGTTCATCGACAGGTTCGGGCTCCGGGCCTCCGTCGAGGACCTGCTGCAGCGCCGCGACGCGCGACTCTCCCGGTTCTACGCCGCACCCGGTCCCATGCCGGGAGCGATCGGGTTCGTCCGGACCGCCGCGGCGCGGGGCGTCGCCGTCGGCGTGGCGTCGTCGAGCCACGTCTCCCTGGTCGAGCGCGCCGTGGACGCCCTCGGTCTCGGCGACGACGTCGCGGTCGTGGTCGGCTGGGGCGATCCGGACGTCGATGAACCCAAGCCAGCACCCGACCTGTACGACGTCGCACTGAGCCGGCTCGGCGTGGGCGCCGCGGTCGCTCTCGGCGTGGAGGACTCCCCCACCGGCGCGATGGCGTCGATGACCGCCGGGCTCACCACCGTGGTGGTCCCGAGCGAGTGGACACGAGGCCAGGCCTTCCCCGAACACGTGCTCCGGGCGCGCTCGTTGGCCCACCTCGACGTACGGCGCCGCTCGCCGCGCTGAGGACGCACCCGCGTCGCCAGCGGGTGACGGCTCAAGCCTGGAGGTCCAGCAGGACCTGGAGTGCCGCCTCGACATCGCGATGACGACGGGCTCGCAGCACCGTGTCCGTGGCGGCCGTGGCCGCCCCGGAATCGAGTCTGCGCACCCGATCCTTGACCGCGGGCACGAGCGGTCCCGACACGGACAGCCGCCGGTAGCCCAGCCCGATGAGCAGCCCCGAGGCCCGCGGGTCCCCCGCCAGCTCGCCGCAGATGCTGACCGGGGTGTCGGCCGCGCCACGACGGATCTGGTCCAGCGCGCGCAGGACAGCCGGATGGAACTCCGAGTAGAGGTGCTGCAGATGCAGGTTGCCTCGGTCCGCTGCCAGTAGGTAGGCGGTCAGATCGTTCGTCCCGACCGAGAGGAAGTCCACCTCCCGTGCGAACTCGTCGACCAGGAGGGCCGCGCTGGGAACCTCGACCATGGCACCGAGTCGGAAGGTACTGCCCGGCGCGACCTCCCGCAGCACTTCGCGCACCTCGTCGAGCTCCTCGAGTCCCGAGACCATCGGGATCATCACCGACACTCCCGGGTAGGCCGCCGCCGTCCGCGCAAGGGCACGCAGCTGCGCGTCGAACACCGGGCGGTTGGCGAGGGTGAGCCGGATCCCTCGTACACCGAGGAACGGGTTCTCCTCGGCCTCGACATGGAGCCCAGGCACTGGCTTGTCACCGCCGACGTCGAGCGTGCGGAAGGTCACCGGGCGGCCGCACGCGGCCTCCGCGACCGCCGCGTAGTGCTCCGCCTGGGCGTCCTCGTCCGGAAGCTCGGGCGAGCCCATGAACAGGAACTCGGTTCGGTACAGGCCGATGCCGTCCGCGCCGTAGGCGACTGCGCGCTCGACGTCCGCGACGCTGGACGCGTTGGCGAGCACCCGGATCTTCAGGCCGTCACGAGTGGTCACCGGGTGGTCGATCACTGCACGTGGCGCCGCTCCCGCCGCCTTGGTCCGCGCCCGGTCCACGACGTGCTGCTCCGGGTTGATCTCGCAGGTCCCCGCGTCGCCGTCGAGCACCACGAGGCTGCCTGCGGCCACCGCCTCGAGAAGTCCTGTGGCCCCGACCACCGCCGGGATCCCCAGCTGCCGGGCGAGGATGGCCGCGTGCGACGTGCGCGCCCCCGTCTCCGTCACGATTCCGCGGACGACGTCGAGGTCGAGGTCGAGGGTGTCGGTCGGGGACAGCTCGTAGGCCGCGAGGACGACGTCGCCGCTCAGACCCCGAAGCGCACCCCGGCGGGACCGGCCCGCAAGACGGTCCGCAACACGCTGTCCGACGTCGAGGACGTCGGCCGCCCGCTCACGAAGATACGGGTCCTCGAGCGAGCCGAGCACCTCCGCGACCGCGCTCGTCACCGACCACACGGCGGCTGAGGGTTCGGACCCGCTCCGCACCTGGTCGAGGATCGGATTCCACCACTCCGGGTCGTCGAGCACGAGGAGCTGGAGCTCGATGATCGCCGCCGACTCGTCGCCGAGGCGTTCGCGCGCCTCAGCTGCGATCGCCGTGATCTCGGCGCGGCTGGTGTCGACGGCCGCGACAAGCAGAGCGATCAGGTCCTCGACGGTGGAGGCGCTCCCCGGCCGGTCGTCGACGTCGACGTCGGCGGGCACGTGCGCACCGACCACGACGAGGCGGCCGACAGCCGTCCCGCCCGACACAGGGACACCGGTGACGATCACGTGTCACCCGTGTCCGGCTCGCGCCCGAGCAACGAGGCGAGCGCCTCGACGGCGGCGGCCTCGTCGGGACCAATCGCGGTGATGCTGACCTCGGATCCGGTTGCGATGCCCAGCTTGAGCACACCCAGGAGACTCTTGCAGTTTCCAGACTTCTCGCCGGACGTGAGGACGAGCTCGGACTCGTAGGTCCGCGCCTGCGCGACGAAGTCCGCGGCAGGGCGTGCGTGAAGTCCGAGCGGATCGGCGACGATAGCGGTCTGGGAGGCAGTCACGATGCGGTCCCGCCGTTCGTCGTGGGGAGCAGGTCGCTGCCCAGCCGGAATCCGATGCTGGTGAAGATGCCTTCCACGACCGGGTCGTGCTCCACGCCGCTCACGACGGCGACGAAGCACTTGCTCACGAACACCTGCGCGCGAAAGGCGTACACCACCGTGCTGCCCACCCGAACGGCTCCAGGATCGTCCACCCGCAGGGTGCCGTAGTAGTCGATCGCCTCTGCCGGGTCCAGCTCGACCCGCGCGACGAGCGGATCTGCGCCCGACTCGTCGTAGACGAGCGCCGTGCGCGACTTGCAGCGGGGGTAGAGCCCACCGGCGATCGCGTAGGCGGCATCGGAGGTCGTGTGCGACACCTCCGAGACGTAGATCATCGCGGGGCGCTCCGGCTCGTCGCTCACGGCATGGAGCGGCGTCTGGCCGATGAGGCAGCTCCCGGGCTCGACATGGGTGGCTCCCGCAGCCGCCTTCGTCGCGAACGTCGCCGAGCAGCAGGCGCTCGGGGCGTTGAGGACGTCGACGGCGAACCCGGCGGCGCGCAACGACTCCGACGCCGCTCCCAGAGTGGCGAGGTTCTCGGTCGGCGCGAAGGCGCCGGTCGCGTCGTCCCAGAGGAGGACGGGGAAGCTGGTCACGCCCCGCAGCCGGAGCCCTGGCAGCGCCGCGATCCGCGTCGCCGCGTCGACCACCTGGTCGAGCGCGACGCCACCGCGCTGTCCCGGGTAGAAGGTGTCGTTCGGCCCGGCCACTCGGAGCGTGATGTCCTGAACCACGCCACGCCGCTCGGCGGCGCGGCTGAAGCGCGCCGCCTGGTCCACACCGAACACCGTGACGAAGTCGGGGTCCATCTCGACGGCGAGGTCAACCTCGTCGCGAGGGACCTGGACGAGGTGCCCGAGATGGCCGATTCGCAGACCGTGGCCGGCCAGCAGCCGCGCCTCCTCGAAATCGACGGCGACCACCTTGTCGATGCCGGCCTCGGCCACCGCCCTGGCCACGATCGGATTGCGGCCGAACTGCTTGGTCACCTGGTACGCCGTGAGCCCGTGACTCGCTGCCGCTCGCGCCACCACGGCCGCGTTATCAGAGACGGTGTCGAGGTCCACGACGTAACAGTTGGACGGGATCCGACCCGACCGGTGGAGCTCGACTGCGGTGTCGATGAGCCTGGGGTTGCGGCGACGGGTCACGTCGATGAACATAAAAGCTCCTGCGCGAAGGACGTGCCCGAGTCGAGCTGCTTGGTGCCGAGAAACTCGGCGACGGTCGCGCCGACATCCCCCAGCGTCGTGCGGGTACCGAGCGCGACCGGTCGCACGCGCTGACCGTAGACGAGGACCGGCACGTACTCACGCGTGTGCCTGCTGCTACCCGACGTGGGGTCGTTGCCGTGGTCGGCGGTGACCACGAGCAGGTCGTCCGGCCCGAGACGGTCGAGCAGCTCGGGCAGTCTGGAGTCGACCGTCGCGAGGACGCGCGCATAGCGCGAGGCATCCTGCTCGTGCCCGGCGAGATCGGTCTCCTGGACGTTCGCGACGATCAAGCCATGCGCCAACGAGTCGAGGTGGCGGACCGTGGCGTCGAGGACGTCGTCCGTGGGGACGAGGTTCTCCAGCACCGCGCCCTGGCAGCGCACCACGTCGGCGGCCTTCCCGATCAGGACGACGGCACCTCCCTGCTCCCGCACGCGCATCGGGAGCTGGCCGTCGATGGGGAGGTCGACACCGAGGTGTCGCACCTGGTAATGCTCGCTGTAGACCCCGAGGGCGGGGGTGTCGAGCCCGATGTGACCGTCGCCGCGGTGCACGACGTGCGCGCGCATGTCGTCGACGCCGTACCCGCGACTCCCGACCACGATCACGCGCGACACGTTGACCGCGCGTCGGACGACCATCCCGATCTCGGTGAGGTCGTCGAAGCCGATGTCGTCGAGCGAGGCGGTCACGTTGACGTTGAGCCGCGCGCGCGCCTCGATGTTGTCGTGCACCACCGCAACGCCGTCGACGAGCAGCATCGACTGCCCGACGATCAGGGGATCGACGCTGTGACCAGCTGACAGCAGCGCTTCCACGACGACCTGCCCGAGCTCCTCCATGAGCCGGAACTCGACCAGCGACAGACCACCGCCCATGAGCTCTTGGTGACCCATGTAGGTGTCCGCGCCCGGGTGCACCGGTGCGAGTCGGCCGTAGGCCGCACGCGGTTCGGGCACCGGCGCGACCGCGCCCGGCACGAGGCGCCCGAGGCCCAGCGACGCGAGCACGGGCAGGTGGAGATCGGCGGCATCCGCGATGTGCGCCAACGTGTTCATCCCGTGGTCCGCGGCACTTCCGTCCGGAGTAGCCCCGATCCCGAACCCGTCGAGGACCAGGATGATCGCTCGCGCCATCACGGAGCCGGTTCGGCCTGGACGTCCACCAGCGCGCACAGGTGAACAGTCATGTAGGTGATCTCCGGCTCGGGGACCTCCCGCTGCAGCAGGCGTGAGGCGTCGCCCATGACCCTCGTCACCGCGTCGAGCTCGCGCTGCCGGTCCGCGATCTCCTCGGCGGCGACGGCCGACATCGCGATCTCCGGGTCGCCCCTGTTGATGCGCGTGAGGGCGATCGCGAGGTGGGTGACGAACTGTGCCGCGTTGTTCTCGTCCAGCGTGAGATCGAGATCGGTCGCCAGATCGGCGAGGCACATCTCAGTGAGCCGTCGGGCCAGATTCGTGACCTGCCCGCACTCCTCCAGCATGTCGAGGCGCTCAGCAAACTCCGCCTCGATGCGCACCTGCATGTCACCCGACGGGCTCGAGGTCTCAGTCATCGGTGTCTCCGCCCTGCGAGTCGCGGTAGGCGAGGATCTCGCTGATGATCAGCGGGATCGCCGCCGTGGTCTGTTCATAGGCGAATCCGAAGGCGATGCGACCCTCACCGACGGCCAGCCGCACACGGTCCTGGGTCACGACCATCCCCGGGGTACCGACGATCCCGACCCGGTTGGCACCCAGGATCGCGGTGGCCGCCGCCAGCGCACCTCCGCCTCCCGACCAGCAGGTGCCCAGGTAGTAGTCCGCCTGCCCCCTCTTCACCAGGCGAGCGCCTTGCATGTCGCCGAGCGCGGCGGCCTCGACCCGGCCGCCGCCGGCGTTCATGGCGAGCTGCGCCATGGACGGAGCATCGACGCCTGCGACGACGATGCGGATAAGCCGCTCCTTGACCATCGGCCTTCCTTCCTCTGGGGCTGGGCGTGGGATGCGGAGCACGGCGGGGAGGGTCGCCAGGCAGACGACAGGACGTCATCACCTGATGTTACGTTCTCCCCGTGACCGACCTGGGAATCGACCATGACGCTCGGCTGCCGTACTACGAGCAGCTCAAACAATTGATCGTGCGCGAGATCGCGCGGGACAACCTCGAGCCAGGACACCTCATGCCGTCCGAGGCCGAGATGTGCGCCCGCTATGGCGTGTCGCGCACGGTGGTGCGCCAGGCCGTCGGCGAGCTGGTCAACGAGCGGGTCCTGCAGCGGATGCGCGGCAAGGGCACCTTCGTCGCGAAACCGAAGCTCTCCGAGCAGTTCATGGAGAGCACGGTCGGCTTCTTCGAGGACATGACAAGTCACGGCCACTCGGTCACGAGCCACGTCCTGTCGATCGACCGCGTTGAGGTCGTCGGGCGGGCACGCGAGCTGATCGGCGCGGCCCCCGGGATGCACTGCATCGAGATCGTCCGTCTGCGCGCGGTCAACGACGAGGTCGTCGCGTTCACCAAATCCTACATCGCCCGAGACGACGAGGCCCGTCTCGAGCAGCTGCGCGCCGCCGACCTGTCGGCGGTGTCGCTCTACCGGATTCTCGGCGACCAGTTCGGGCTGCGCATCGACACCGGGCACCGCTCCATCGAGGCGGTTGCCGCGACCGGCATGCTGACCAAGCTCCTGGAGGTCGGCCCGGGAGACCCGCTCCTCTACATCGAGTCGGTGGCGCGCAACTCTGCGGGCGAGGTCGTCGAGTGCTTCCTGGCGTGGCACCGCGCCGACCGGATGAAGATCGAGATGGACGTGGTCCGCGACAACAGGTCCTCGTCCGGTGGCGAGACGCTCAACCACGGCTGACGCCTGCACGGTTCTGCTGCCGGCCCGACACTTCGGCTGCGATCGACGCGAGCTGCGCGAACACGCTGGGGGACATGGTCACGCCGAAGACCTCCGCGATGACCTCGGTCCAGCCGTGCAGGAAGTAGCGCCACCCGTCCTCGACGACGAGCCCGCGTGCCGCCTGCTGCCCAGCCGCGACGTTCAGGAACGCGAGGTCGCCGCGGTAGTTGAGGTCCCAGGCAACGGCACCCTGAGGGAAGATCACATCCGACCCGACCGGGGAGCCCGGCGAGTCTTTGCCCATGCCCGTCGCGTTAACGATCAACGAGCCTTCGGCCGCAGCCGAGACGAGGGCCGCGGCCTGGTCAGGGCCCGACACCGAGACGAGCTCGAGATCGGCGCGGACGGCAAGGTGTCCGAGCGCGGCACGTGAGACGTCGAGACGTCCGAAGTCGCGATCGGCGAGCACGAAGCGGCGCGGGTGGTGCTTGCCGCCGAGGATGGCCACAGCCAGGGCCAACCCAGCACCGCCTGCTCCCAGGCACACCACATCGGACTCGCCGCTTCTCCAGGGATCCTCGCCCAACAGGTGCGTGTAGGCCTGGCGCGCCGTGATCGGGTCCTTTGCCCAGCCCGCCAGCCCGTCGTCGCGCATCGCGATGCAGGAGACCTCGCGGCACAGCCGGGCCCAGGGATCGAGCACGGAGAACATGTCCGACGCTGCGTCCCACACCGCTGCCTTGTGCGTGGTCACAAGCGCGCCGACGGCGTACGGATCGGCGGCCAGCGCGGAGATCACACCCCGAACGTCAGCTGCTGGGGCGTGCACCGGGAGGTCGACGCCACGCATCTCAGCGGCGAGGCCGAGCGCCTCGGCCCAGGCGGGGAAGATCGTCATGATGCCCGAGGCGGCCGTAGAGACACCGACGAAGTAGAGCCGTTGCACCGCGCCTCCCCCCAGATCCCTCGTCATCATGTTGTTACTACGTTATGATAAGTGCCATGGCTGGTCAAGGTTTCGTGCGCACCGTCCTCGGTGACGTCTCCCCGACCGATCTCGGTCTGACGCTCTGCCACGAGCACCTCATGACGGCCCCGGCACCGCGGTTGCGTGACCACGACGACCTCCTGCTCGACGACGAGGCGCGTGCCACCGAGGAGCTGGCCGTCTTCCGCAGGGCGGGTGGGGGCGCCCTCGTCGAGGTCACGGTCGCGGAGTTCGGTCGTGACGTGACGGCGCTGGCCCGCATCTCGCGGGCGTCAGGCGTCCACGTCGTCGCGGCCACCGGTCACGTGTCGGTCGACTACTGGTCCGGCGTGCTCGACATCGAGGCGCGCGACACGGAGCAGCTGGCCGAGGAGATGACCGCGGAGGTCACCGAGGGCATCGGGACCACGGGGCTCCGCGCCGGTGTCATCAAGGCGGGGAGCTCGCGCGACGTCGTGACCCCCGCAGAGGAACGCGTACTCACCGCCGCCGCGCGAGCCCAGCGCATCACCGGCGCCCCGATCACGACCCACACCACGGCGGGGACGATGGCCCTCGACCAGGCGCGGATCCTGACACGGGCCGGAGCGGACCCGCACCACGTGACCCTCGGCCACCTCGACCGTCGGCTGGCCCACGCAGAGCACCGGGCGCTAGCGCGCGACGGGTTCACGCTCGGCTACGACTGCGTGTCGAAGGACTGGTACGAGCCTGACGCCAAGCGGATCGAAATGATCCTCCGCCTCGTCGACGACGGTCTGGTCGACCGGATCACCCTCTCGGGCGACCTCGCGCGGCGCAGCTCGCTGGTGGCCTGGGGCGGCGGGCCCGGCTACAGCTATATCCCATGGCGCCTGGTGCCGTGGCTCAGGCGCGAAGGCATCGGCGACGAGGCGATACGTCGGATCACGGTCGACAACCCCGCGCGCTTCCTCGCCTGGGGAGGCCGAGACGGCTGACGCCCCCGCGGCTCACTCCCCCGGGGTGGGTCGGTAGATGGGGCCGCGGGCCACGACGACGTCGAGGATGCCGTCCTCAAGGTAGGCGTCCGCCTCATCGGGCAGGGCCGGCTGGCGCATCGGCACCGGACCCGGGTAGCCCAGCTCACGACGCACC
>JANXWJ010000206.1 GCA_025351185.1 Candidatus Nanopelagicales bacterium | reverse complement strand
CATACCGGGGTCAGCAGCCGACGAGCCGCTGGGCGAGCCACCCCTCGACGTGGTCGAGGCCGATCCGCTCCTGCGCCATGGTGTCGCGCTCGCGGATCGTCACGGCCTGGTCCTCGAGGGTGTCGAAGTCGACCGTGACGCAGTACGGCGTGCCCACCTCGTCCTGTCGGCGATAGCGGCGACCGATCGCACCTGCGTCGTCGAACTCGACATTCCAGCTCTTGCGGAGCTCGGCCGCGAGGTCCTTCGCCTTGGGAGTGAGGTCGGCGTTGCGCGAGAGAGGGAGGACTGCGACCTTCGTCGGGGCGAGGCGCTTGTCGAAGCGCATCACCGTGCGCTTGTCGACGCCTCCCTTGGCGTTGGGCGCCTCGTCCTCGTCGTAGGCCTCGAGGAGGAACGCCAGAACGGCACGCGTGAGGCCGGCCGCCGGCTCGATGACGTAGGGGAACCAGCGCTCGTTGGCCTCCTGGTCGAAGAACGACAGGTCGACGCCCGACGCCTCCGAGTGGGTCTTGAGGTCGAAGTCGGTGCGGTTCGCGACACCTTCGAGCTCGGCGAACTCGGAGCCGCCGAACTTGAAGCGGTACTCGATGTCGACGGTGCGCTTGGAGTAGTGCGAGAGCTTCTCCTTCGGGTGCTCGAACAGGCGCAGGTTGTCGGGCGAGAGACCGAGGTCGATGTACCAGTTCCACCGCTCCTGCAGCCAGTACTCGTGCCACTCCTCGTCGGTGCCGGGCTTGACGAAGAACTCCATCTCCATCTGCTCGAACTCGCGCGTGCGGAAGATGAAGTTGCCGGGCGTGATCTCGTTGCGAAACGACTTGCCGACCTGGCCGATGCCGAAAGGCGGCTTTTTGCGCGCCGTGCCCGCGACATTGGCGTAGTTGATGAAGATGCCCTGCGCCGTCTCCGGGCGCAGGTAGTGCAGCGACGACTCGTCCTGCACCGGGCCGAGGTTGGTCGACAGCAGGCCGTTGAAGTTGCGCGGCTCGGTGAACTGCCCCTTGGTGCCGCAGTGCGGGCAGTTGATGCCGGCGAGACCACCCTCGGGCGCACGCCCGTGCTTCTCCTCGTAGGCCTCGATCAGGTGGTCCTCGCGGAATCGCTTGTGGCACGACAGGCACTCGGTCAGCGGGTCCACGAACGCCTCGAGGTGGCCCGACGCCTTCCAGACCTGCGGCGCGAGGATGACCGCGGAGTCGAGACCTACGACGTCATCGCGGCCCTGCACCATCGAGCGCCACCACTGGCGACGCACGTTCTCCTTGAGCTCGACTCCGAGCGGGCCGTAGTCCCAGGCGGAACGCGTGCCGCCGTAGATCTCGCTGCAGGGGAAGACGAATCCCCGACGCTTGGAGAGGTTGACGACGGCTTCGACGCGATCGAGGGCCATGGAAGTGCTCCGTCCGGCTGGAGTGTCGGCGAGTGGTGTGAGTGCCACAGGCTACGCGAACGCCAGTCGTCGTCGCGCCCGGGATACGCACGCGCGACGGTCGTCACACACAGGCTCGCGGCGCTCGGCACCCGCGCGGGCAGCTGCCGGTCAGGCGAACGTCGTGTAGTGCCAGCGCAACGAACGACGCACGAGTGGTCGATCGACGGCGACGATGTCGTCGTAGCGATTCCGCAGCTCGACCTCGGCCTCACGCGGGCACACCGGAACAGCCAGCACGAGGTGCACGGCTCCTGCCGCACGCAGTGCCACACCTGCGGCACGGGCGGCCGTCCCCGTCTCGACCCCGTCGTCGACGACGACGACGCGAAGACCTATCACCACGAGCGGGATCGTCACGGAGACACCAGATTCCGAGCGATGCGCGATCAGTGGGGTCACCTCGATCCCGAGTGCCGTGGCGACTGCAGCGCCGGTCACGAGGCCGCCGACTCCCGCACTCACCACGACGGTGTCGGGGGTGAGCAGCGGCGCGACCAGCGTGGCGAGGGCACGTCCACCATCCGCGAGGTCGATGAACATCACGTCGGCAGCCCGAATTCGCCGGACGACACGTGCGCAGCGGCGGCGTCTCCGAGCCCGACCGTGTCGGCGTCCGCGCCGCGCGCACTCGCGGACTCGACGACCTCGTCAGGCGTGCGGGAGACGAGCACCTCGAAGGCGGTGGCCTCGTCGACGGCAGTCTGGAGGAACGGCCACCGCAGCTTGACGTCAGAGGCCGACAGCGCCCGCCGGTAGGAGCCGACGTCGGCCCACTCGTGCGCCACGATCAGGAGATCAGGCTCGTCCACCGCACGCGCCAGCCAGCCGCGCAGGTAGCCCGGCCGCTCGGCGAGGGCAGCGAGCGTGTCGCGGGCCGCGTCGAGCGCGGAGGTCACGTCGGCATAGCCAGCGAGCGGCAGACGATGGCGAGTCACGACGAGCACTCCCCCACCGTACGGGGAGGGCGGCACCCCCGGACCGTCTGCATTCCAGGGAGCGGCGGCTCGCGCGTCGACCCGGAGGTGCGACGATGGCGCCCTCAGCTGAACTGAACGCGAGGATCCCGTGCCCGAGAGCAAGCGTCACCCCGCGCGCCGTCCGCAGAAGCGGACGGCGAAGACCGGTCACCGCAATCCCGCGGCGGCCGCAGTTCCCGTGACCCCCGCGTCGCCCTCGCGTCGGGCGCTGGAGCGGTGGAGCGCCGTGCCGCTGCTGATCCTGCACCGGATGCCCACGTGGCTCGTCCCGGTGCTGCTCGCCGTGCTGCTTCTCGTCGGGCTCGCGGCACCCTGGGCCTGGGCCGGCGTCTTCCTGCTCGTCGTCGGCGTCTTCCTTGGCTGGCTGCTCCTGCTCTCGTGGCCGATCACCTCCGGCAGCGGCCGGCTTCTCCGCCTCGTCGCCGTGGTCGCCGTGCTCGGTGCGGCCGTGGCCCGACTGACCGGGCGCTTCTGACCCGTCGAACGCCTATCGGGATTGACAACCATTCCCGATAAGAAGAGGGTAGACGCGTGGCACTCATCCTCGCTCTGTGCACGGTCGTCTCGACGACCATCGGCGGCATCGTGGCGCTGCGTGCCCGCGACCGCATGCACCTCGTCCTCGGCGCATCGGCCGGGGTCCTGCTCGGCCTGGTCGCGTTCGACCTGCTGCCCGAGATCTTCGACCTCGGTGCTGGTGGCAGCTCGGAGCGGTTGCCCGTGCCATGGGCGATGGTGTCGTTCGTCATCGGGTTTCTCGTCCTGCACGTGATCGAGCGCGCATCCGGCGTCCACGAGCCAGCCGACAGTGAGTACGGCGACCATCATCACTCTCTTGCCGGCACGCTCGGCGCCCTCGGCCTCATCGGTCACTCGTTCCTCGACGGTCTCGCGATCGGTCTCGCCTTCCAGCTCGGCAGCGCAGTCGGCTGGACGGTCGCCATCGCGGTCCTCGCACACGACTTCGCCGACGGGCTCAACACCGTCACGCTCATGCGCCGAGCTGGGCACACCAAGCGCAATGCACGCATCGCACTCGCCTTCGATGCGCTGGCGCCGGTCCTGGGAGTCCTCGTCGCTCAGACACTCTCACCATCGCAACCGGCACTCGCCATCTACCTCGGTGGCTTCGCCGGGCTCTTGCTCTATCTCGCCACCGCCGACATCCTGCCCGAGGCGCACGCGCACCACCCGTCGCGCCTGACACTGCTCGCCACTGTCGGGGGCGTCGCATTCATGTACGTCGTCTCCACGTTCGCCTGAGGAACGGCTCACGACGATGGCACCCGACCCGACACCGCCCGCTGCCCGGCGCAGCACCCGCCAGCGTGCCGCTGTGCTCACCGTCCTCGACTCGGAGGAGGCGTTCCGCAGCGCGCAGGAGATCCACCTCGAGCTCGTCCGGCGCGGCGACGCGGTCGGTCTCAGCACGGTCTACCGCTCGCTCGCCTCGATGTCGGCCTCGGCTGAGGTCGACACCCTGCTGCGTGACGACGGCGAGACGCTCTATCGCCGCTGCCGCGGCGTGACACACCACCACCACCTGGTGTGCCGCGGCTGCGGCGCGACGGTCGAGGTCGACGGCCCCACCGTCGAACGCTGGGCCGAGCGGGTCGCGGCCGATCACGGCTACGACGAGGTGACCCACACCCTCGAGGTCTTCGGCCGCTGCTCAGCCTGCCGGGGCTGACGGCATCGGCTGCCTCAAGGCCTGACCGCCAGGATCGCCCGACGTAACGCGACCGGTCGACACGGGTGGATCAGGTCGTGTCGTCGGGCAGCGACTCTGGCGCCCACACGCCCTCGACGTCGTCGGTGAAGTTCGGCACGGCGCCGCCATAGCGACGGTCCCGCGAGGCGTATTGCTCGCACGCCCACCACAGGTGCCGGCGATCGAAGTCGGGCCAGAGCGTCGGCACGAACACGAGCTCGGCATAGGCCGACTGCCACAGCAGGAAGTTGCTCGTGCGCTGCTCCCCCGACGACCGCACGAACAGGTCGACGTCGGGCATGTCGGGCTCGTCGAGGTACTTGGCGATGGTGCGCTCGTCTACCTTGCGCGGGTCGAGCCGCCCCGCTGCCGCCTCACGCGCGATAGCTGCGGCGGCGTCCGCGATCTCGGCGCGACCGCCGTAGTTGATGCACATCGTCAGGGTCAGGGTCGTGTTGCCGTCGGTCAGCCGTTCTGCGTCCTCGAGCTCGTCGATGACCGACTTCCAGAGCTTGGGGCGACGACCGGCCCAGCGCACGCGGACCCCGAGCTCGTTCATCTCGTCGCGCCGGCGACGGATCACGTCGCGGTTG
>JANXWJ010000183.1 GCA_025351185.1 Candidatus Nanopelagicales bacterium | reverse complement strand
TCCAACCGCAGGCCAGAGCACGACGCAGACGCCGCCGACACATCGTCGCGAGACGCTGCGGGGTCGTCGTGGGACGGGTCAGTCATGGCACCTCCTCGTGAGACCTCACATTAGTACACCAGTGCTACTGAATCAACAGCGTTATCCGGCCAAGTGGCTGGTACACACAGGGTTACAGCGATGTCACTCACCGTCGGACCATCATCATGACAGGAGGGTCTGACAGTCCGACGCCGTCGCACAAGCGATTCGCCGCGCACGTCGAAACTGAGGTCGAGGACAGGGGGAACTGCGGGGGCACCGGGTCGTAGCCGGTCCACCATCACGCTGTCGCCTGCGACGCGTCACAACTCCAGATGAGCTGTCAGGCCACCGACATGTCGTCGTCCGCTGACGAGGGAGTCAGCCAGTCAGGTAGCGAGGCGGGGTCCATGCGGAAGCGCGTCGACAAGGTCGCGGGATCCACGCCCCACGACGACAGCTTGGTCAGCGCGTTGTCGCGGGCAGTGTCAAGGCGTTGGGACAGCAGCCGTCGCACCGACCACGAGAGCTCACGCTCACGGAGGGCCGCCTCGATGATGTCCTCGTTGTCGAACGCGAGACCGTACGCACGAGCAACGCCGGCCGCCGTGTCGTAGCGGTAGTCGTGACCGGGCGACGGTGTGAAGTCGCCAGGGCGCAAATTCATCGCGTTCTTCACGTCGAAGAGGTGCACGAGGAACGACACGACCGGGACGTAGACGCCGTGCGGCCGTCCCCAGTAGTCGACGCCGTGACGCAGGAGCGTGCTCGGGTCGGCAACGGCGACCGGATCCGTCGGGTGAGTGAGGTTGAGGTGCCCTGGCGCGGCGGTGATCGCGACATCGCGGCCGGTCGCGTACTGCAGGCCCCGCTGCTCGCGCACCAAGGGATGGTGCGGTCGCAGCTCGCGGTCGGTGCGGCTGTAGACCGGGACCCCGCAGTAGAGGCCACCGTGGAAGCCGATGTCACGCAGCTCCGACGCGATGTCGGGGCCAAAGGCATCCAACGCGATGATCGAGCCGAGCGACTCGCCGAAGGTGAACAGCCGAGCGTCCCGGTTGAGCTCGCGCGCGCGAGCTGCGACTGCCGTGGCGTAGACGGAGAAGGCGGCGGCCGCTGCCGATCGGCGCGGCATCGCGACCGCGGAGGGCACGTTGGCATAGGGCACAGCTGCCGTCGCGCAGTCGCCTCGGGTCAGCATCTCGACAGACTCGGTCTGCACGTAGGAGACGTATCCGTCGCCGGTCGGTGCCGCGAGCACGATCGTGTGCTTCGCGAAGCCCCCGAGCCGCTCGATCTCGGCGACGAGCGCGCGGGCAGTCGCATCGGCGTCGCTGCTCACCCTCGGGTAGGGCACCCACACGCGTACGGGATCGACGGCGTCACCACCGAGCACGGCCGCGAGCTCGTCAGCCGTGTGCGCCTGCGACACGAAGCGGCGGCCCTCCCGGCCGAGGTCGACGAAGTCGTACGCCGAGTCGATCCCGCCCGTGACTCCGGGGCGAGAGGGGACAGCGGCGTAGGCGGCTTCGAGCAGCCGCTCCTGCACCGCGACGCGCGAGGAGTAGAACGCGAAGCCCGCCGACCCGGCCAGCAAGGCGCAGCCGATGAGGATCGCATGACCCGCGACCCGGGCGGCGGTGCTCGGCTCGGGATCATCGGTCAGGGTCCGTGCCAACCAGTGCGCTGCCGCGCGGTCGGTGGCAAGGACAGCGATCGCGACCCCGGCCACCCCCGCAGACCGGGCGACAGCGATGGGAAGCGCAGCCCCATGCTGGAACGACGGAGCATCCGTGATCGCGCCGTCGGGCGCAGGAAGACCGAGATAGCCGAGGAGGCGAGGGTCGCGTGTCGCCACGCCCAGCAAGCCTCCCGCGATCACCACGGCCACACCGCGAACCGCGGGGTGCGTGTTCTTCAAGGTTCCGGGCAGCACCAGCAGCAGTGTGTCGCCGAGCGAGACAGCCGCAGTCGCCGCTGCTGCCACAGCGGTGATCTCGGCCCCCGCGCCGATGGCTGCCGCTGCAGCCGGCAGTCGGTGCCCCTTCGCGGCCGCGCGGCCCGCCCGGGTGCGG
This sequence comes from Candidatus Nanopelagicales bacterium, assembly GCA_025351185.1. Taxonomy (GTDB): domain Bacteria; phylum Actinomycetota; class Actinomycetes; order S36-B12; family CAIYMF01; genus Longivirga. Next base: position 18,236 of record JANXWJ010000183.1, on the reverse strand, counting down.
CTGCGTCGGCTCACCATGACAGCGGCCGCGGTCACGAGTCCCGCGGCGCCAGCAGTACGGAGTGCCTGCGCGGGCGGCGTGGGGGAGGAATAGCCCTGACTGGTACGCAGCGCAGCCGTCGTGGCGCGCGCGGTCTGGAAGGCCACCGCCATGCTCGTGCCTGAGACCAGCGCGCGGTCGAGAGTCGGCCGGGGGATGGTGCCCGCGAGACGGCTGAGGGGATAGACGGCGACGGCTGCCAGCAGGCCGGCACGACGCGCCTCCGTGAGCCGTGGCTCGAACGAGCGCACCGGTCATCACCTGCCTCGATGGTCCACCGCGGATTCGGCGTGGGGACATCCTGCCGGACCCGACCAGACAGCGGGAGCACGACCATCAAGACCCGCGGTCCGCGCCGACGGCGATGTCGATGGGGTCCTCAACTGACCGGCGTCTGGTGCGCGGCTGGGCCTAACCTGGCCAGGACCGATGCCGGAAGGAGCACAGGTGATGAGGCAAGGCCTCGTGGGGCTCGTCGTGGCTGCAGTCGCCGCAACAGGTGTCGCGCTGCCGTCGGTGTCGAGCGCCGTTGTCGTCGGTGGCCGACGCCAGACCGGGATCGCGGTCGATCATCCGGCGTCGCTCGGTCTGGCGAGCCCCCGGTCGGCACCCGCTCCAGCCGGCCCCGCGCACCATCGGCTCGCCACCCGCTACACCGGTCGCATCTTCGCCATCGGTGACTCGGTGATGCTTGGAGCGCGCAGATGTCTGCCGCCACTGGGAATCACGGCGGATCCTCTGGGCAACCGGCAGGCGTATCAGGGTGCCGCAGTTCTCTTGGGGATGCGCGCACGGCTGCCGCGCGTCGTGATCGTGCACCTGGGCACCAATGCCGGCATCGACGATGCCGGCATCGACACGATCATGAAGATCATTGGCCCGGACCGCACGGTCGTGTGGGTCACACTGCAGCTGCGCAACGACTACACGCGCTATCGGTACGAGGACAGCAGCAACCTCGCGATCCGTCAGTTGCTCCTGCGATTTCCCAACGCTCGAGTCGCCGACTGGAACGCGTACACCGAGGTGCACCGCGGGCTCGTCGGGGGTGATGGCATCCACCTCACGCGTCCCGGCTGCGCGGCGTACGCGCATCTCATCGATTCGGTGGCGCGGGCCGCCTGATCGTTGCCCAGTCGGTGGTGTGGTCTGAGACATCGCCCCGCTACCGTGTCGATGTGACAGACGGGAACCTGTCCCGACGACGCTTCCTCGGGATCGCCGCCGGCGGCGCCGCGATCGGGGCCACGGCGGGAATTGGCGTGTCCGCGGTCAGGTCGCACGCGGTCAGCGCCACCCATGCCGCGATGCAGGCGCCCGTTGCTTTCGAGGGAGTCCACCAGGCCGGCATCGCCACCCCGGCACAGGACCGGGTCCACTTCACAGCGTTCGACCTCACGGTCGCTGACCGCTTCGAGCTGGTCGCGCTGCTCAAGGAGTGGACGCTCGCGGCCCGCAAGCTGACGCTCGGACTCCCGTCCGGATCCTTGGACGACGCAGACGTGGTCGCCGAGGATCCGCCCAGCGACACAGGAGAGACGCTGGACCTGCCCGCTGCCGGTCTGACGCTGACGATCGGTTTCGGACCCTCGATGTTCGACCACCGTCTCGGGCTCAGGGCGCGGCGGCCGGCCGCGCTCGCAGATCTGCCTTTCTTCGCCGGCGACGCCCTCGATGCCGCGATCAGTGACGGCGACCTGTGCATCCAGGCCTGTGCCAACGATCCTCAGGTGGCCCTGCACGCCATGCGACAGCTCACCCGGATCGGTGCGGGTGTGGTGACCCCGAGATGGGCGCAGATGGGATTCCTGCGCACCACCGGAGTCGGTGATCCGCACGCCACGCCACGTAACCTGCTGGGGCTCAAGGACGGCACGCTCAACCTCGATGTCACCCAACCAGCCCTCCTCGACCAGCACGTCTGGGCGAGTGCCGACGACGGCGCGGGCTGGATGGCGGGTGGGAGCTATCTGGTGAGCCGCCGGATCCGGATGCACATCGAGGCGTGGGACCGTTCGGCTCTCGAGGAGCAGGAGGGCACGATCGGGCGGCACAAGTCGTCGGGTGCGCCGCTGGGTGCCGTGCATGAGACCGACACCCTCGACTTCGCCGTCAAGAACGCCGACGGGACACCGCGCGTCCCGGTCGACGCACACGTCCGCCTGGCCCACCCCGACCACAACGACGGTGCCCACCTGCTGCGCCGTGGATACAGCTTCGCTGACGGGCTCGACCGGCTCGGCCGTCTGGACGCCGGTCTTTTCTTCCTTGCCTTTCAACGCGATCCGCGACTGCAGTTCGTCCCCATCCAGCGACGGCTGAGCCGTACCGATGCGCTCAACGAGTACATCGTCCACCAGTCGTCCGGCGTGTGGGCGTGTCCTCCAGGAGTCGGTCCGCTGGGCTATTGGGGCCAGACGCTCTTCGGGTGAGATGTCTCGGGTGTCGTGACAGGGGCGCCTTGGTTGCGCCTAGCGCACGTTGGGGCACATTCATGAGGATTGTTGCTGGGCTGTGATCGGCGTCAGCGAGGGAGCAGTGCGGTGGGGAGACGTAGGCGGACGTAGAGCGCGTGGTCGACGTAGCCGGTCGGCCGGATGTGGTGCCGGGCCTGCCAGCGCGACACGTAGGCCTGGGTGCTCGGGCCGAAGTAGCCGGTGGCGGCGCGGCCCAGGACCCGCTGCAGAGCGACGACCGCGGGGCCGCGCATGCCGCGGTGCAGGACCGCCGGACGCAGACCGGAGGAGCCTGTCGCGGGCGGCGTGGTCGGCTTGGGGCTCGACACGGGCGGTGGGGTGGGTGTCGGGGTCGATGTCGAGGTTGGCGTCGGGGTCGGGGTGGGAGTCGGTCGGGGAGTCGGGGTGGCCGCACCGACGACGGCGAACCAGGTCGAGCGCAGTCCGGTCGTCGCCTTCGGCCAGCCCCAGGCGGAGCGCAGCGCGGCCGGCGTGGTGGTCGAGCGGTGTGCGACGCCGGCGGCCGACACGGAGTCCAGAACGACGATGGATGCCGTGCCGCCGAGGTCTCCCAGACCGTCGCGCCCACCGAGTGCGAGTGCGGTCAGCCGGTCGCCCGCGGGGATGAACGCACCGAGCACGCGGGTCGGGATGCTTGCCGACCAGGCATGGCTCGAGGACTTCGAGAGGGTGTCCCAGGGATCGGGCTGGGCGGGGAGATACGGCTGACCACCGGATCGGGTGTAGCCACCGTTGGCCGCCGCGAACATCGTGAGTGCCGGTGATCCGCGATAGGTGAGGATGCGGTCGCGGGTCGCGCCCACAGCAGCACTGGTCGAGTCGTAGGCCCGCAACTTGTCGCGTGCGCGACCAGCGGTCACGGTGCCGGTCGCGATGCCCGGGTAGTACTGGCAGGTGGCGGCGCAGACGTCGTAGTTGCGGCTGGCGCCGTACAGCGACGCCAGCCGTGCGGCGTAGGAGCGAGCTGCGATTGCCTGTGCCTGAAGAGTTGCGGGCGCTGACGACGGCCCGATCTCTGATGCGACGACCGCGGCGAGATAGGTCTCCGGGTCGACGCGCGACACGGTGATCCACGATCGTGACCCGACCTTGGTCGTGGTCAGTGCGACTGCCGACGGCTCGGTGCGCGTCGCGCCCCCGGCCAGCTCGACGCGTACTCCGCCGGTGCTGGCGAAGGACGAGCCGAGCGGCCACGGGGAGCTGATGGTGCGCCACGTCGTGCCGCTCGCGGCGTACTGCAGGGTGAGGCCGTAGGTCGGATGGACCGGGTTGACGCCCACGAACCGCCACCGCAGTGCGGCCACGGACGGGAGCGCGAACTGCTGGCCGTTGGGTGTCGCCACGCGCAGCGTGGATGCGGCCGTGACGACCAGGCTCGGACCGGAGTTGGCCTCGACGTAGACGCGCAGCAGCGGCCGCGTCGCGTTCGCGGGTGTGCCCGGCCAGACTGCGGGCCAGGTGACTGAGCCGACAAGGCTCAGGGTCGTACCGGGGTAGTAGTGCGCCAGGATCGCCGGCGCTGAGAATCCGGCGCGGCCGGCGTACTGCGCGCCCACCTGCGACAGGCCGATCCGGTGGCCCCAGCTGCGCCCGGTGATGGCGAACGCGCCGTTGGAGGACACGGGCGTCACGACGTAGCCCGCAGGCAGTGCCGGGAGCGAGGCCGACGCAGATGCGACGGAGCTCAGCGCGGGAATCCCCACCAGCCCCACGGCAGCGGTCATCAGCGCGACGGCCGCCCAGCGGGAGGTCGGGCGCGCGCTCATGCAGCAGCCCAGGTCGACGTGTTCGTGGCCATATCTAGTGCGTCGGCCCGTCAATGCCGTGGCTGAAGCCGCTCGGGCAGCAGATCCTGCGATGTGTCCGATCGTCGGACGGTCAGGGTGCGTCGAGAGTCCCGCCGACCGGCCGGGAGCCGCACGACGGCGACGTGACAGGCCTCTTGACCCGGGGTGTCCGGCCGGGCGTCCGTGCTCAGTCGACGACCGCTGGGTAGGTTGCTCTCGCGCCCTCAGCGGCGTCAGCGCACGGCCGACGGGGCCGACCTGGCAGGAGAGGACCGACGATGCCCGTGCGGCTGGGGTGGCGAAGGCCGCGGCGTGTGCCGGTCGACCGAGCGCTCGACCGTGGCTCAGCGGCGAGCCTGACGCCGGCGCGGCTCGAGGGCAGCCTGCGCATCGGATACGTCGTGTGGGACTGGCCGGCGCTGTCGCAGACCTTCGTCCTCAACGAGATCCGAGAGCTCCAGGCCCGCGGTCACGACGTGGTCGTCTACTTCAAGGTCTGGGCCGACCAGCAGGCGACGCTCACGTTCGATGTCTCCGCGCACCAGGTCGATGATGCCGACGAGCTGCGGCGACTGCTGGTCGAGCACGACCGCCAGGTCATGCACTCCCCGTTCGCCTATCCGAGCGCCACGCTCCTCGTCTGGCCCGCAGCGCAGGCCACTGGCATCCCGTTCACGTTCATGGCCGGCGGTGTCGACGTCGCGCACTACGCCAACATCAAGCGCAACCGCGTCGGCGAGGTCGCGAGCTCGCCCGAGTGCCTCGGTGTCATCACCCTCGGGACGTTCCACCGCGACTTGCTCATCGAGTGCGGCGTGCCTTCGCAGCGCATCGTGATGGAGCGTCAGTCGGCTGCCCTGCCGGAGTTCCACCTCGCCGAGCCCACCACCGGCCCCGCGGCACTGATCTCGGTGGGTCGCTTCATCGAGAAGAAGGGCTTGGAATACCTCGTCCGCGCCGCGCCTTCCTTGCCCGACACCGACATCAAGCTCTATGGCTACGGTCCGCTCGAGGACGAGCTCCGGGCTCTGGTCGTCGAGGTCGGCGCGAGCAACGTCACCTTCGAGGGCTCGATCGACGGAGCGGCGGCGCTCGAGGCGGTCTACCACTCGGCCGACGCGTTCGTGCTCCCGTGCGTGCGTGCCGAGAACGGCGACCTCGACGGCCTCCCGACCGTGCTCCTCGAGGCCATGGCCGCGGGAGTGCCCGTGGTCACCACGGATGCCGCGAACATCCCGGACCTGGTCATCGACGGGGTCACCGGCTTCCTCAGCGCGCAGCGCGATGCCGATGCGCTCGCTGCCGCAGTGCGCCGCGCCCTGGCGATGGCGCCCGAGCGTCGTCGAGCGCTCGTGCGCGCCGCCCGTCGTCAGGCGGAGGCCTACGCCAGCCCGCAGCGCACCACCGACACGCTCGAGCGGCTGTGGCGTCGAGACTCTCTCGACATCGCCCTCGTGACCTTCGACCGCAAGGACTACCAGAGCGCGGAGGACACCTACGCGATCATCGATCGCCTTCTGCAGCTGACCTCGCTGCCGTTCAGCCTGACGATCGTCGACAACAACAGCGATGCCTCGTTCGTGACGTCCCTCAACCAGCGCTACGCCGGAGTCCCGCAGATCGAGATCGTCGCGCTCGACGACAACGTCTTCTGCGGTCCGGCGTCCAACATCGGCTTCGGTCGTGGGTCCGCTTCCTACCTCGTCTACGTCTGCAGCAACGAGGGCTTCGCCCTGCGCCACGGCTGGGACCACCAGATGGTGCGCACGCTCGAGCGCACAGGTGCGGGGATGGGCGGGATGCCCGTCGAGATCTCCAAGCACGCAACCGGGACGGACATCTCGGCCTACCCGTCGTTCGCGGTGTGGCGCAACCAGCAGTTTGCCCACGACAACCCCGAGCGGCGGTTCCGTCACATCCAGGGTGGGCTGTTCATCGTGCGCCGCGACGTTTTCGAGTCGTCGGGCGGCTTCAACCCCGCAGTGCCTCAGGACGGCATGGACGTCGAGTTCAGCTACTACCTCGAGAGCCTGGGCCACACGCTCGCACCGATCCCGGGCGTCGTGGGGATCAGCGTCAAGACGCGTCCGCCGCTGCTGTCGCTCGTCGACGAGTTCACCGTGGGCGTGCACCCCTCGCGCGCGGCGACCGTCGGGGTGCTCGCCGACATCGTGAGCCGGCGCGTGCGCATGTGCCCAGCGTGCGAGTGGACCGGCGCGGCTTTCGACCTGGGCGACCTGTGCCCCAGGTGTGGCTCGAATCCGTTCTCGCGCACGGTGATCCGGGTGCTCAGCCAGAGTGGTCAGCTGCAGAAGCGGCCCCGCACCCGCATCATCGCGCACGAGCCGAGCCTCAAGGCTTCGCTCGCGCGACTGTGTCCTGACCTCGACGCGATCGTGTGTGGCGACCATGACTCCGCTGTCGCCGCGCTCACGCAGGTGGCCGCCGACGGCACCGGGCTCCTGATTCTCGACCGCTATTGGTCGGGCGAGGAGTTCTCGGAGATCGCGCCGACGCTCGCCGCGCTCGCCGGCGCGGGAACACTTCTGGTCATGGGTGCTCCGGTCGACGCAGACCAAGCGGGCATCGCCGGCATCCTGGCCGCGCACGGGGTCGACCCGGTGACGGTGCAGGTCCTGGACCTCGTCAGCGGCGTCTGCTCCTTCGACCCCTACCCTGTCGTGCTTCTCGGATCGCCCTACTCCGACGGCCCGATGCAGGGGATCGAGTGCTGAGCGCGCCGCAGCGGATCGCGCCGTGAGGTACGTCGTCACCGCAGGTGCCGGCTTCCTCGGCTCCGCGCTCTGCTCCGCCCTGGCCGATGCAGGGCACGAGGTCGTGCGTGCTGACCGTGCTGATCGGCTCCAGCGCCTCAGCGACACCGGTGTCGATGCCAGGATTCTCGACGCCGTGCACGAGCTCGGGGTCGAGTCGGACTTGGTCGCTCTCCTCGACGGCTGCGATGTCCTGCTCCACCTGGCTCACCGAGGGCTGCCGTCGTCGCCGATGGCGCACATCGCGCGTGAGGCGGCCGCCAACCTCGGCGGTGGACTCGAGCTCGTCGAGGCGGCTCGTGCTGCCGGCGTCGGTCGAGTGGTCTACGCCTCGAGCGGCGGCACGGTCTACGGCCGCGTGTCGCACGTCCCGGTCGACGAGATGGCCGAGTGCGCCCCGATCAGTGCCTACGGTGTCGGCAAGTCGGCGATGGAGCGCTATCTGGCGTTCTTCGCCGCGGACTTCGGCCTCAGCACTGTCAGCCTGCGGGTCGGCAACGCCGTGGGGGAAGGACAGTTCCGCGGAGCCGGTGTGGGCGCACCCGCGAAGTTTCTCGCCGCTGCGCGGGCCGGTGACCCGATCCACATCTGGGGCGACGGCACGACGGTGCGTGACTACATCTATGTCGATGACATCGTGCGTGCGTTCATGACCGCTTCGGCTGCGGAGCTCCCGAGCGGCCCCTACAACGTCGGGTCCGGTGTGGGGCACAGCCTCAACGAGATCGTCGCTCTTGTGCGCGAGGTGACCGGTGTCGATGTCGATGTCCGGCACGAGGAGGCGCGCGTCTTCGACGTTCCCTCGATCGTGCTCGACGTGACGCGCTTCTCCGGCCTGACCGGCTGGACGCCACACGTGGACCTCCGGAGCGGGATGACCCACATGTGGCAGCACCTCACCAGCATGTGACGTGCGTCTCGGCTGCAGCGCAGCCCTCCGGTCGCACCTTTCGATCAGGGCGACACCGCGGCCTCTCGACCGGTGGGCACCCGTGCCCCCGGTAGTATCGCGCTCATGTATCGGGCCGCGCTGCGCAAGGCGGTGAAAGGCAGACCGGTCGTACAGCGGGTGGTCAAGAGAGTCGTCCTCCACCGCGCGAAGAAGCGCATCCGGCACAGCGGTGTCTTCCACCAGGAGTGGTACGAGGCTCAGACCGGTCGCAGCTTCACCTCGCTGACCGCTGCTGTTGCGGACTACGTCGACCACGGTCGGCGTGAGGGACACTCCGTGCACCCGCTCGCCTGGCCGTCCTGGATCTCGCCTGCGGGCTGGCGACGCGACTGGCGTGAGCCGACCATGCTCATCCTGCGCACGGGCGCACGCGCGTACACCTGCCCGTTCTTCGACTCGGCACGCCACATGGCCGCGCATCCCGAGGCGGCCCGGTACGTGTTCGGTCCGCTCGCGCACTATCTCTCCGTCGCAGGCCCCGAGACGCCGCTGCCGACCTCTGACGGCCGACACCTCGTGCTCGGCCAGACGGTGCAGACGTCGATCGCCCTCGCCCGCGAACGCGTGATCGAGCGCGGCCTCGGTCTGCACGCCCAACGACTCGACTGGGACGACGCGGCCCAGGCAAGCGTCGTGGCCGCCGCGGACCTCTGGTCGCACGAGCCGGGCGAGGGTCCGCTGGTCTCGATCGTGATGCCCGTGCGCAACCGTCCCGACATGGTCGCCACCGCAGTCGCGTCGATCCAGCGCCAGACCTACCAGCGGTGGGAGCTGCTCGTCGTCGACGACGGCTCCACCGACTCGACACCCGATACCCTGCGCTCGCTCGCCGAGGCCGACTCACGGGTCAGGCCGTTCCTCGAGCGACGGCGAGGAGTCTCCGGCGCGCGCAACGTCGGTCTCGCGGATGCCCGCGGCGACTACATCGCGTTTCTCGACTCCGACAACGAGTGGGATCCGGACTTCCTGCGCGTGATGCTGGCTCGGATGGTCGCGAGCGGCTCGCGGTTCGCGCACTCGGGTGTCCGCGGCAGCCGCGACGGCAAGATCTGGTATCGCGGGGAGGACGGCGGCCACGACGAGATCATCATCGGCAACTTCATCGACCTCAACGCCGTCGTCGTGCAACGAGAACTCCTCGACGAGGTCGGGCACTTCGACGAGAACCTGCGACGCATGGTCGACTGGGATCTCGCGATCCGCCTGGCAGAGGTCGAGCGACCGACCCTGGTGCCGTTCGTCGGCGTGCTCTACGACGACACGCAAGACGGCCACGAGCGCGTCACCACGACCGAGCTGAGGTCCTGGCGCGAGGTCATCCTCGCCAAGCACCTCATCGACTGGCCCTCCCTCGTCAGGCTCGAGCGGCGTGCCGGCGTCGTCACGATCGTCATGACGACCTTCCAGGACCACGAGCTCACGGTCGCCGCGGTCGACGCCGTGCTCGCACACTCCGGCGACGTGCCGCTCGAGATCGTCGTGGTCGACAACGGCTCGCGCCTCCTCGTCGGGCAGGTGCTCGCCGTCATGTTCGGCAGGAACCCGGACGTCTCCGTCTTACGCCGTCCGGGCAACGACCATGGCGCACTCGGGTCCGACCTCGGATTTGCAGCCGGCACCGGTGAGTTCGTGATGTTCCTCAGCAACGACACCGTGGTGCAGCCTGGCTGGCTCGAGCCGCTCGTTGCCGCCCTGGCTGACCCCGAGGTCGTGGGCGCACAACCGCTGCTGCTCTATCCGGACCGCAGGATCGCGTCCGCAGGGCTGGTTTTCCCGTCGCTGCCGGCGCCGCCGGGGCTGCCGGCGGACTTCCTCGCCGGGCATCCGGCCGAGGACGCGCACCGGATCGACGACATCCGCACGCACGCGATCTCGGGTGCGGCCCTGCTCATGCGCAGCTGCGACCTGGCCAGTCTCGACGGCTTTGATCCCATCTACGCCAACGGTTTTGAGGATGTCGACCTCTGTCTGCGCGGCGGGGGCGACACGAGGCACTGCTTCCGTGTCGTCACCGCGTCGAACGTCCTGCACCTGGAGAACAACGGGCCAAGAGCTCGCCTGGACCTCGCTGCCAACCGGCGCATGTTCATCGAACGATGGAGCGGTCGGCTGCCCGCCGACGACGCGTCGCTGTGGTCGTCCGCTGGATTCGATGTCGCGCACTACGACGTCGAATCCACCACAGCCGACCCCGAGACTCCGCGGATCGCACGCCCGGTCGTCGTCGCGCACCGCGACGTCGACCGCGCCGACACGCTGCGATGGGCGTTCAAGGTCGCTGCCTCGGTGGAGGCCACCGATCATCCGGACGTCGCCACCGCGCGCTCGCTGGCCCGCGCTCTCGAGCGTCTGGGCCAGCCGTCCTGCGTCGACGTCGTGGAGGTGCACGACCGCAGCACCGCCTACCTCGACGACGTCGTGGTCGCTGTCCGCGGTGACATCGAGATCGCTGTGCAGCCCGGCCGCGTCAACCTGCTGTGGCTGCTCGATCCGTCGATCGAGGTAACCGATGACGAGCTGCGGCGCTACGACGGCGTACTCGCGGCCACGAGCGTGCTCGAGAGCCCAGCCTGGCCAGAGACGTCCGTCGTGGTCGAGATCCTCGAGCGGCCCGTCGAGGGCGACTCCGAGGCTCTCGACGAGGCGGCGCGCTCGTTGCTGGGGCGTGTGCTCACGGTCCGCCAGCACTGACCGACGGACACCTGCCCGCCCTCCGGGCGGCGCCTACGGAACGGCTACGCTGCGACCGTGTCCGTGACCTCAACTGTCGTCTGCCCGGTCTGTGGACGGGTGAGCGACCGCTTTGCGACGACGCCGACCGGGCGCGTCAACGCCCTGTGCCCCGGCTGCCACTGCCTCGAGCGACACCGTTTCATGGTGCTGGTCCTGGAGGCGCTGGCTGCCGAGCGAACTCCGACCGGGACCGTCATCGATGTTGCCCCGTCACGTCAGGTGAGCCCGCTCATCAAGGCTGTCCGACCGGAGAGCTATCTCTCCATCGACTTCGACCCGGGTGCCGACGGTCGCCTCGTCGATGTCGCTGCGAGCCTCACTGACCTCCCTGTACGCACCGGTTCGACGAGCCTGCTCGTGTGCTACCACGTGCTCGAGCACATTCCCGACGACCACAAGGCGATGTCGGAGATCGCACGCGTGCTCGATACCGATGGCGTCGCGCTGCTGCAGGTGCCCTGGCGCGACCGGGACACCGACGAGGACCCGTCCGCGGGGCCGGACGAGCGCCTCGAGCGCTTCGGCCAGGCCGACCACGTGCGCTTCTATGGCACTGACTTCGTCGCTCGCCTGGAGAAGAACGGCCTGGCGGTCACCGAGGTCACCCCCGCGGACCTGCTGCCGCCCGACCTGGTGACCATGCTCGGAGTGATTCCCGGCGAGAAGGTGTGGATCTGCACCCGCACCGACTCTGGGGCGTTCGACCTCGAGACGGTGCGCGGCCGGCTGCCCGAGGCGCTGACTGCGGCACTCGCGCGCATGGTGAGTGTCAGCGGTGCCGACACGGTGCTCGCCAGCGACACTCTCGAGAGCCTGCACCTCGCGCGCGCTGACGCCGCGATGTGGCGCCAGCGCTACGAAGCCCTGCGCAACCGGCTGCCCGTGCGAGCGATGATCGCCGTACGCCGCAAGTTCTCCCGCGGCGCCTCGCGCTGACCTGCTCGTCGAGCGTGCCTCACGCGCTGAGATGGTTTGTGATCTCACCGAAGAGTTCCGCCCGAGCGAGCCACATCGATGGGTACTCGTTGTAACAACGCGGCTGTCCGCCTGCATCGATCAGGACAAAGCTGTGTCCGGGCAGTCCACCGTGCATGCCCTTGCGATGGTGCCGTAGGCCGTCGACGCCGTGCCGTCGTCGAGGAGCAACGGTGTTGTCACGTGGTTTGCCGCCATATCAGCTGTGATCTGGTCGCGGGTGTTCATCACGATGGGCAGAACACTCACGTTGAGCGCGGCGAACTGAACGTGCTCCTTCTCCATCTCAGCCATCTGGACGAGGCAGGCCTGGCAGCCGGCGCCTTCACTGAAGTACAGCAGGACGTTGTGGCCGCGGTAGTCGGCGAGGTTGACCCTCTGCCCCGTGGTGTCGGCGAGAGTGAACGGCGGAGCGGCGTGCACGTCGGTGGATTGCGCGGGACGACTGGTCAGCAGCCCGACTCCGATCACGACCGCCACCGTGGTGATGCCGACTGCCCAGTCCAGGGGACGGCGGCGGTGGCGGCGCGTGGCCGCAGCCTGCTCGCTGCGGCGCTGTTCGTTCGCTTGCTCGCGTCGGCGCTGCTCGGCAGCGTGCGTGGTGCTGCGGGTGCTCATGGCGATTCAGCCCTTCGAGCTGGTGGTGTGATCGTGACAGCGGGGTGAACTGTCGGCGTTCGGAGAAGGGATCGAGCTTGTGGTCGCCTGTGCGCCCTCGTCTGCAACTTCTTCCGGGGAGGGGCGCCGCCGATCGCGCAAGGTGGCAGTGACGAAGACGGCGGCAACGGCGAGGAGCGCCAGCCCTAGCAGAACTTCGGGCACAGGTGCGGTCCAGATCTCGATGTGACGCAAGGCGGTGGCCACCCCGTCTCCTAGCACGACCTGGAAACCGCGGCCCGTGGTCATGGTGCCGGTGTCCGCAAGGTAGAGGACCAATCCGCCCATGATGGCGAAGGCGTCCGCCACACTGACGTTGACCGTGTTCGTGTGCAGTGTTCGGCGCCCGAGCCGCAGCGTGATGGGACGAGCCTGGAGGAACGTGCGCTCTCCGAGGTGGTAGCGGTCCCAGAGCAGCGTCATGACGCCAGCCAGGACAGGCGCGCAGCACGCTGATGCGACGCTCGAGAAGACACCAAGAGCGAAGAAGCTTGCCGAGTCTCCTGTCCTGGTGTCCGGAGCACGCAGGAAGGAGGCCAGTGCCCACATCCTTCCGGGGCGAGCGACCAGGCAGCGAGGAGCAGCATGAGGACACCGCCGACGAGGTAGAACAGCCGGTGGTCATTGCAGCTTGGTGGATCTGCAGCAGCTCACGACCTTCGGGCGAGCGGGCATCGACGCGACGGACGACGATCGGGTGATCGACCGCGGACTCAGAGATTGCTTCCTCGGCGTCGACGCAGAAATGACAGGCGGAGGCGTGCACCAGGGTAACGGTCGTGCCTGCGCGGCTGGCGGATACCGCCCGTGCTGACTCCATGCCTCCAGGATCGGCGGCTGCGATGGACACGACGCTGACGCCCCTGAAGGTTCGGCCCAGGTGTCATGCCTTGCGGAGCGACACCGGTCGACGTGTGATCGTTGTCCCGGCTGTGGCGGGCTGGTGAAGTCAGCTTGTGGGGATTCGGACGACGAACGATGCCCCGGTGCCGGCGCCTTGGCTCTCAGCGCGGAGGGTTCCGCCGTGCTCCGCGACGATGGCACGGGCGATCGTGAGCCCGAGGCCGCTCCCGCTGCCGTCGCTGGAGGCACGCGACGGGTCTACACGGTGAAAGCGCTCGAACACCGAGGACAGGTGATGCTCCGGGATTCCCTCGCCTGTATCGGTCACGCTGACCACGGCGAGTGCGTCCTGCACCTCTAGCGCGAGGGTCACGCTTCCGGCCGGCGGCGTGTGCCGCAGCGCGTTGTCGAGAAGGTTCGAGAACACCTGTTGCAGGCGCACCACGTCGCCCTGGATCCAGATCGGGGCGTCGAGAACACGGCGAGTGAGGGCTATACCTTTGGCGTCATACCGCGGTCCGGCTGCAGCCACGGCTGCCGCTGTCACCGAGCCGAGGTCGGTATGGACCAGGACGATGCCGAGGGCGTGCTCTTCGGCGGCGGCGGTCTCGCGGAGATCTCCGGCCAGTCGACGCAGGCGAGCCACCTGGTCCCGCATCGTCGACCAGGAAGCTGCGTCGGTGGGGAGCACCTCGTCCTCGAGACCGTCGATGTACGCCTCGAGTGTCGCCAGGGGAGTGCGCAGCTCGTGTGCAAGGTCTGACAACAGCCGAGTGCGCGTCGTCTCGGTCTCGGCCAGACGGATCGTCATGTACCCGAACGACTGTGAGAGGCGCTGAAGCTCACTGCTGAACTGGGCGTCGGGAACGGTGACGTCATACCGGCCGGCGGCGACCGACTCGGCGGCGTCAGCGAGCTCCTCGACGGGCGTTGCGACCCGGCGCACGAGGAACCAGGACACGACCCCGGCCGTGATCAGCGACGCCAGGGTCGCGAACACCAGGGACAGGGCGAAGGCGGACGTGAAGGCTTCCTCCGCGTGGTCGACAACAGCGGGGGAGTCCTCGCCGGTCATGGCGAGGTGCTGATGGAACAGCGCCGGCCCGATCAGCACGGCGGCGGCGATCATCGTGGCCGCGCCGATCCCGATCACGAGCGCCTGTGCGCTCATGAGCCGCGTCGCGAGCCGCGGGCCCGGCCGTCTCATCCCGGCCCCATGCCATAGCCGACACCGCGAACGGTCCGCACGAATCGCGGCTCGGCTGCGTCATCGCCCATCTTGCGTCGCAGGTGCCCCACGTGGACGTCGACCACGTGCTCGTCGCCGTACCAGTCGCCGCCCCAGACAGCTTCGATGATCTGTCGGCGGGTGAAGGCGGCGCGCGGTCGTTCGGCCATGGCGGCGAGGATGTCGAACTCGGTGCGGGTCACCTCCACGGGCGTGCCGTCGACCGCGACAGTGCGAGCCTCCAGGTCAACGGTCAGGCCACCGACAACCAGCGTTGCGGCGGCCGTGTCACCTGTGCCTTCCGGCGAGGGAACTGAGCGCGGCCGGCGCAGCATCGCGCGGATCCGTGCGATCAGCTCGCGAGGGGAGAACGGCTTCACGATGTAGTCGTCAGCGCCCATAGACAGACCAAGGATCTTGTCGACCTCATCGTCGCGCGCGGTCAGCATGATGATGTAGGCGTCGGTGAACTGACGGATCAGCCGACACGCCTCCACGCCGTCATAGCCCGGCAGCATCACGTCGAGCACGATCAGGTCTGGCACCACCTCGCGGGCCATGCTGACTGCGTCGGGACCAGTGTGGGCCAGCGAGACGTCGAACCCCTCGCGGACCAGGTAGCTGGCGATGACTCCAGCCAGCGCAACCTCGTCATCCACGACCAGGACACGCAACGGTGCTGTCACGCGACTGCTTCTCCTCGATGGTCTCGTTCAACCCCTGCGACGTCGCATCCCGCGGGCCCGACGCTCTGGGGCGAGGCTACGCGGGTGGGGCCGAGGTCGGGTGTCCCTCCAGGGCTCGGCGTGCCGCGGCGTACTGATCGGCGGTCAGCTCGCCACTGGCGAAACGACGGTCGAGGATCGTGCGCGGGGGCTCGACCGGTCTGGACAAGTGGTGCTCGGTCCTGGTGAAACGTGCGATCGCCCAGACCGCCACTCCGAGGAGGGCGACCCAGCCCATCATCATCAGGCTCATCGCGATCCAGGACTGTCCGCCGCTGTTGCCATACCAATTCATCATCACGCGCTCCTCGGTGTCGAACGAAAGGACTACACCCCAAATTTCCCTCAAACTCCTATCCGTCTGCCACAGGCAGCATGAAGATTCGATGAAGGCGCCTGCGGGAGTCCGCCCTAGGCGCACCCAGGACACCTACGCGGGCGGAAGATCCGACTCAGGGTCACCTTCATCGAACCTTCATGGAACGTCTGCTGCGCCTCCAGGATCCTCAGCCACTGTGGAACCTGCCCGCAGGTCGCGGGCTCTCGACGCAGATGCCTGGAGGCCCGAGCCGCATGTCGCTCAGCAGACGCCAGTTCGTGGTGGGTGCGCTTGGCGTCGGTGCGGGAATCGGCCTCGGCGCGTGCGCTCGACCGAGTGGACGCGGCGCCTTGGTCAGTCCTAGCGCTGTCGCCGCTGTCGAAGCTGGTCGACACACGACGGGCGCGATGCGCACGGTCGCCCTGACAGCCCGACCTCTGTCGTGGGATCTCGCTGGGCGCATCGTGACGACATGGGCCTACGGCGACACCGTTGCGGGCGCTGCGATCCGCGCCACTGTCGGGGACCGTGTCAAGGTCGCGTTCACGAACCGACTTCCGGTGCCGACGAGCGTGCACTGGCACGGACTGGCTATCCGCAATGACATGGACGGAGTTCCGGGGGTGACCACCCCCGAGGTCGCTGCCGGTGGCACCCTCGCCTATGACTTCGTGGTGGCCACCGCCGGGACGCACTGGTTCCACCCGCACACCGGGCTGCAGCTCGACCGCGGGCTGTACGCGCCGTTCATCGTGGACGACCCGGCCGAGAAGGCCGCCTACGACGCGGAGTACGTCGTCGTCCTCGACGACTGGACCGACGGAGTCGGATCCTCACCGGAGCAGATATTCGCCGCACTCACCTCCGCCACCGCCGGAGGCTCGAACGGCATGGGCGGCATGGGCGGGAACGGCATGGGCGGCATGGGCGGGAACGGCATGGGCGGGATGGACGGCGGAGATGTCACCTACCCGCTCTACCTGATCAACGGGCACGCACCCGAGGACCCTGACGTGCTGACTGCCAAGGCAGGCCAGCGGGTGCGGCTGCGGATCATCAACGCTGGGGCAGACACGATCTTCAAGGTTGCGTTGACCGGTCACGACATGACGGTCACCCACACCGACGGCTACCAGGTGACGCCGGTGACGACCAGTGCTCTGCGTATCGGGATGGGCGAGCGCTACGACGCCGTCGTCACGCTCAAGGACGGTGTCTTCCCGCTCGTCGCCGAGCCCGTGGGCAAGGCCGGGCTGGCGCGAGCCCTGGTGCGGACTGGAGCCGGAACGGCGCCGGCGTCCTCGTTCCGCCCGGGAGAGCTCAACGGCTACCCCCTCACGGTCGATGCACTCACCGTGGCCGACGGTGCGGCATTGCCGACGCGCGAACCAGACTCGGTCCAGCCTGTCGCGCTATCCGGCACGATGTCGCCCTACGTGTGGACCATCAACGGACACACCTACGACCAGACAGAGCCGCTCACGATCACCCAGGGCCAAGCCGGCCGTCTGCGGATCACGAACATGTCGATG
This sequence comes from Candidatus Nanopelagicales bacterium, assembly GCA_025351185.1. Taxonomy (GTDB): domain Bacteria; phylum Actinomycetota; class Actinomycetes; order S36-B12; family CAIYMF01; genus Longivirga. Next base: position 1,195 of record JANXWJ010000183.1, on the reverse strand, counting down.
ATGCCGCACCCCCTCCACCTGCACGGTCACACCTTCCAGGTCGGAGCGGCCGGCGGCACCGGGCCACGGAAGGACACCGTCCTCGTCCCACCCATGGCCGCACTCGATGTCGACTTCGTCGCGGACAACCCTGGATCGTGGATGGTTCACTGCCACAACGCCTATCACGCTGAGGCCGGGATGATGACTCGGCTCGACTACCTCACCTGAACGATCACGAAGGACGACCGGACGTGACCGTCACCGCCGGCCATCACGCAACCAGGAGAACAACAATGCGCGCACGCACCCTTGTCATCACCGTCTCGACGGTCGCTCTCGCCAGCGTCCTGGTCGCGTGCGGCTCATCGAGCAGCACGACTACCTCGTCCCCGTCGATGCCCGCGTCGGCTGACGCTATGACCGTGGGAAGCACGGACGACATCGCGTTTGCCCAGCTCATGATCCCGCACCACCAGCAAGCGGTCGAGATGGCCGATCTCGCCCTCGCCCACGCCACATCACCGGACGTGAAGGCGCTGGCGGCTCAGATCAAGGCTGCGCAGGGTCCCGAGATCACGACCATGTCCGGTTGGCTCACCGCATGGGGTCAGCCCACCTCGATGCCGACCTCGAGTGACATGGGCGGGATGGACATGGGGGGAATGTCCGAGTCCGGCATGATGAGTGATCAGGATATGTCCGCACTGGGCGCTGCCACCGGGCCGGCATTCGATCGCAGGTGGCTCCAGATGATGATCGCCCACCACCAGGGTGCCGTCGGGATGGCCGACCAGGTCGTTGCCCACGGCACGAACGCGGGGGTGAAGAAGCTCGCACAGTCGGTCATCGACGGTCAGACCGCCGAGATCGTCACGATGAAGAACCTACTGACCACCACATGAGGTGGATGACCTCCTCAGCGGAGCGTCTGTCACGGGGTGAAAGTCACACGCCAGCAGGCGGGTGCGGAACGCACCGATCGCGGAGCGTCTAGCGAGGAGCCGGTATGAGCTCGACCCGAACCGCCGTCATCGAAGTCACGGGGGTTCGTTGGGCCAGCTCCAAGGCCCTGGCCGAACGAGTCCTCACGAACCGTCCCGGCATGGTGAAGGTCGAGATGAACCCCGTCTCGCAGACGGCGACCATCAGCTATGACCCACTCCAGACCTCGGTGGCCGAGGTCACCGAGTGGGTCCGCGACTGCGGCTATCAC
>JANXWJ010000159.1 GCA_025351185.1 Candidatus Nanopelagicales bacterium | reverse complement strand
CGCCCCGTGGTCCTTCGGGACCACGGGGCGTTCTGCGTTCGCGTCGGCGTCAGCCGTTGCGGGCTTCCTGCAGTGCGGCCTCGGCGCTGCGCAGACGGGCGGTGAGTCCCTTCATGACTAGCCGCCCGATGCCCTTGTTCTCCTCGACGATCTGCCAGAACAGCAGCGGCGAGACGGTGAAGGTCGTGCAGCCTTCCGCACCGGCGACGATCGTGGCCGAGCGGGGCTGGCCGTCGATGAGCGAGATCTCACCGAAGTAGTCGCCCTCCGCCAACGTACGCACCGGGTTGCCGTGCACGACGACGTCGCAGGTGCCGCCGGTGACCATCTGGAGCCCGGCATCGTCCTGTCCCTGTGTGACGACGGGTTGGCCCGCAGGGACCCGCCGGGTCGAGCCCCGGGTGGCCATCTCCTCGCGCACGGCGCCGGGGAGCTCGGCGAACAGGTCGACACGGGCCAGCATCTGTGAGGTCGCGGACATGGGCGGAACGTAGCAGCCGGTCGGGCTCTGCGCAGGCGGTGTGACGGTGTCGATACCTCGTTGTCCACTGCCGGTGCCGGTCGAGGGACCGAGACCGTGGCCGGGTCGGCCAGGGTGGGCTCAGTAGACGAGGGCCTGAGCGCCGTCGGCCAGGCACTCCTCGAGAAACGTTGCGGCTCCCGCAATCCGTGCACCGTCGACGAGGTCGTCAGACCCGATCCCGCGCCGCGCCGCACACTGCGTGCACACGGTGAGACTGCCACCGGCGAGCACCGCGGCCACGAGGTCGGCCAGGGGTACGGAGTGGGTGAGGGCGAGATCAGGCACGCGGCCGGCGACGCCGAGCCAGCTGGCCTCACCCGTCAGCCACAGCGACACATCGACACCGGACGCGACCGCGGTGGCAGCGACGGTGAGCGCCTGGGACAGGCGTTCGGGGTCGTCGGCGCCGCACGTCACCTTCACGACGAGTCCGCGGGCCATGACCTGAGACTACGGCGACCGTGCGGCGGCCTCGTCGACGGTTCGTCGTGGGTGCCCGGCCGTGCCCAGGTCCACGGCGACCCAACCTCTAGGATCGCCGATGTGGTCGAGATCGTCACCACGGTCCTGCTGGTGCTCGCGGTCCCTGTGGTCGTGGGTGTCGCAGGCACGACCGTCGTCCAGCTCTACCGCGGTCGCGACTGACCGCCGAGCCGTCCCGACCCAGCACCCAGACACCCAGCACCCAGACACCCAGCACCGAGAGAGGTCGCCATGCCGAGCCCGTCCGAGCTCCCCGAGCAGCTGCTGCCGTTGTCCTGGCTGATCGGCACGTGGGTCGGCGTCGGGGTCGGTGGCTATCCCACGATCGAGGAGTTCCGGTTCGGCCAGGAAGTGTCGTTCTCCACCGACGGCCGTCCGTTCCTGTCCTACGTCAGTCGCTCGTGGCTGCTCGACGATGCGGGCGAGCGGGTGCGGCCCACGGGCACCGAGACCGGGTTCTGGCGCCCTCGTCCCGACAACAAGGTCGAGGTCGTCCTCGCGCACCCGACCGGCTATGCCGAGGTCTGGTACGGCGACGTCACCGTGACGGGCATCGCCGATGCGACGATCATCGGCGCTCGGGTCGAGCTCAGCTCAGACGTCGTGGCACGCACGGAGTCGGCGAAGGACTACACCGGTGGCACCCGGCTCTACGGTCTCGTCAACGGTGAGCTGCTCTGGCGCTATGACATGGCCGCCGTCGGCCAACCGCTCACCGCGCACCTCTCCGCGACGCTCGGCAAGGTGACGACATCGTGAGCACCGAGTGGGAGATGCGGCTGCGTTCCGGCGGCTATCGGATCACCCCACAGCGCCAGCTGGTCCTCGAGTCGGTCGAACGCCTCGCGCACGGCACGCCCGAGGAGATCCTCGCTGAGGTCCAGAAGACGGCGAGCGGCGTCAACCTCTCGACGATCTATCGCAACCTCGAGGTCCTCGAAGAGGTCGGGCTCGTCACACACGCGCACATCGGTCACGGTGCACCGACGTATCACTCGATCGACGACCATGTGCACATCCACCTCGTCTGCGACCGCTGCGGTGCGGTCCAGAGCCTCGACGCCGGCATCGCCGAGCCGTTCCTCAACGACCTGCGCGGAGCCACCGGCTTCGTGACCGACGTGAGCCACGTGGCGCTGCACGGCACCTGTGCCGCCTGCGGCGCGCTGGGTTGAGCCGGGCTCGGGTGACGCGCCGGTGCTCGTCGGGGGGAAGCATCCCGACGAGCACGGGGTTGTGCCTCCTATGACCTCTGCCGTGAGTCCGTTGCTCGACCTGCCCGATGCCTGCCCGGCGCCGGAGGGATCGCGCGACTCCGGGGTTCCGTGGCACTACGGCGACCCGCACGGGGAACAGCGTCGACTGCTCCGCGGTGAGGGCTGGGTCGACCTCTCGCACCGCGGGGTCGTCACGGTGACGGGTCCGGACCGGCTCTCCTGGCTGCACTCGCTGACCACCCAGCACGTCGAGCACCTCGCTCCCGGCGAGTCGGCGCTCGATCTCATCCTCTCGCCGCACGGTCATGTGGAGCACGAGCTGCACCTCGTCGACGACGGTGCGACCACGTGGATCACGGTGGAGCCTGATGAGGCCGACACGCTCGTCCCGTATCTGGAGAAGATGCGCTTCATGCTGCGCGTCGAGGTCGCCGACGTGAGCAGCGACTTCGCAGTGGTCGGCGAGCCGATCGCCGTGCGGCACAGCGACTTTCCGACGTATGTCATCGCGTCGCAGTTCGGTGAGCTCGAGGCCGACGACGCCGCTTCGAAGAAGTACGTGCCCCTTCGCCCGGACGTGTGGGTCGGGCGCGAGGTGATCGTGCCGAGGTCCGAGGTGTCGGCCTACGTCGACGGTCGCGCCGGTTCGGGCACATGGGCGTGGGAGGCGCTGCGCATCGCCGCAGGGGTGCCGCGGCTCGGCTTCGAGACCGACCACCGCACGATCCCGCAGGAGGTGGGCTGGGTCCCGTCGGCGGTGCATCTCGACAAGGGCTGCTATCGCGGCCAGGAGACTGTCGCGCGGGTGCACAACCTCGGACGCCCCCCGCGTCGGCTGGTGCAGCTGCACCTCGACGGCAGTGCATCGCGCACTCCCGTGCCGGGCGACCCCGTCCTTCTCGACGGTCGCGAGGTCGGGCGGCTCACCTCTGTCGCGCTCCACGCGGAGCTCGGGCCGGTCGCGCTCGCCGTCATCAAGCGCTCCGTCGCGCCGGATGCCGTGCTCACGGTGGGTCCCGCGGAGGCCGAGCCGGTGGCCGCGTCCCAGGAGATCGTCGTCACAGGGTGATGACAGGTCCGTAACGCATAGTTGGCATGCTGGGGGGCATAGCGGGATCTCCGAGGAGGAGAAAGGCACACCATGAGCAACCACCGCGCCGTGACGAAGGCGGTCATCCCCGCAGCCGGGCTGGGCACGCGATTCCTGCCAGCCACAAAGGCGACGCCCAAGGAGATGCTCCCGGTGGTCGACACCCCGGCCATCCAGATGGTCGTCGAGGAGGCCGCCGCTGCGGGGCTCGACGACGTGCTGATGGTCACGGGTCGCAGCAAGCGCGCCCTCGAGGACCACTTCGACCGTGCGGCCGAGCTCGAGGCGACCCTGGAGGCAAAGGGCGACACGGAGAAGCTCGCGCTCGTGCGCCGCAGCACCGAGCTCGCATCGGTGCACTACGTCCGCCAGGGCGAGCCCAAGGGCCTCGGCCACGCCGTGCTCTGCGCCGCCAAGCACGTCGGTGACAACCCCTTCGCCGTCCTCCTCGGCGACGACCTCATCGATCCTCGCGACCCGCTGCTGACCCGCATGATCGACGTGCGCCAGGAGTACGGCGGCAGTGTCATCGCCCTCATGGAGGTGCCGCGCGAGCAGATCTATCTCTATGGCTGCGCCGCGGTCGAGCCGCTCGGCGACGATCCCGACGTCGTGCGTGTCATCGATCTGATCGAGAAGCCGTCGATCGACGAGGCACCCAGCTCGCTCGCCGTGATCGGTCGCTATGTCCTCGACCCGGCTGTGTTCGGCATCCTCGAGAAGACCGAGCCGGGGCGCGGCGGCGAGATCCAGCTGACCGATGCACTCTGCACCCTTGCCCTGAGCACCCCCGCGGACGCCGGCGGCGGCGTCATCGGAGTTGTCTTCCGCGGCCGCCGCTATGACACGGGCGACCGACTGTCCTACCTACAGGCCGTGGTGCGCCTTGCCGTCGAGCGCGAGGACCTCGGCCCGGAGTTCGCCCCGTGGCTCAAGGACTTCGCCGCCACCCTCTGATCCGCACACCGCTGCCCCAGCACATGCGAGGCGGCGGTCCGGACGTGGTGGCGGGCCGAGCAGGTGATGTCATTCCACGTCGAGCACGAGGGTCATGGGCCCGTCGTTGGTGAGCTCGATCCTCATGTCGGCGCCGAAGACTCCGGTTGCTGAGCACTCGCGCCGACCGTCGTCGAGAGGGTCGGGGACGGCGGAGTGTCGCGGCTCGAAGACGCGCAGGTCGTGGACCTTGGCCGCCAGACGACGGGCGTGCTCGACGGTGTCGCCGTGCGTGACGCCGACCAGCACCACCAGGCCTGGCCCGTCGAACGAGGACACGACGTCGTCACCGACGACGACGCGGGCACCGTCGGCCCGCTGCAGCACTGCACGCACGTCGGCATCGTCGCAGGCAGACCGTGCGATCTCGACGTGGGTCGACTCCGACTCCTGGACCGCTGCGTGAAGCACGCTGGGACCCGTTGCAGGAGACGAGGTTCGGTGAACGGCTTCGCGGACGTCAGCGTCCGAAGAAGCCCTTCTTCTTCTTGTCCTTCTTCGGGTCGACCGGCTGGGGGCGCGGAGTGTGGGTCGCCGTGGGGGCGGCATTGGCTGCGCCGCCGTTGTCAGAGTCGAAGCCGCCGCCGAGGCTCGACAGCTCGCGCATGAGTGCAGCCATGTCAGCGCCCTCGGGGTGGCCGCCACCAGCCATCGCCGGCTCGAGCTCGGGCGTGACGATGCGGGCGGCCTGCGGGTCGTAGACCGTGGGAGCCGGAGCCGGAGCCGGGGTGGGGGTGAAGAGCGGAGGGGTAGGTAGGGGTGCTTCGAACGCGGGCTCCGGGACGTGCGCCGCGAAGTCGGGGGCATCGTGCTTCGGGTCGTCGAACGACGGCGCGTCGGACACGGGTGCGTCGGCGTCGAAGACAGGTGCCTCGAACGGTGGCGCCTCGAAGGATGGCGCCTCGTAGCCGGGCTCGTTGAACGAGGACGGCGTGAACGACGGTGACTCGAACCTCGACGCGTGGTCCGCGTTGATCTCGAGCGCGTGTGCCTCGAACGCTGACGCTTGGTCGGACGCAAGGTCGAACGACGCGATGTCGCCGGCGTCGTCGAGGTCGAGCTCGAAGACCGCAGCAGGTGCCTCGGGCTCGTCGTCATCGGCGACAGGCGTGACGTCCTGGGCGTTGAGGGCGAGCTCGGTGAACATGGCGTTGACCGCGTGGCGGTCGAGCGGTTCCATGCCCGGGACCGGAAGGTCCATGCCCTGCGCCTGCAGCACAGCCTGCTCGCGCTCGTGCGTCTCGCGCTCGATCCTGGCGCGCTCGATCTGCTCGGCCTCGAGGCGCACGGCCTCCTGGCGCTCCGCCTCGACACGTTCGGCTGCCTCTCGGGCGAGCCGCTCCGACTCGTCGTGCAGCGCTGCCAGGCGGTCCTGCTCCTCGCGGTAGCGACGGTCGCGCTCCTCCTCGGCCAGGCGTTCGGCCTCGATGCGGGCAGCCTCGGCATGCTCCGCGGCGATGCGCTCAGCTTCGGCGCGCTCAGCCTCCTCGCGGTCGAGACGCTCCTGCTCCTCGCGGAAGATCCGGTCGCGCTCCTCGCGTTCCAACCGCTCGGCTTCGGCCGCCGCCGCAGCGATACGTTCGGCTTCGGAGCGCTCGGCCGCCTCGAGTGCGAGGCGTTCCTGCTCCTCGCGTTCGAGGCGCTCGGTCTCGGCGCGCTCGGCTTCCACGCGCTCTGCTTCGGCCTGTTCGGCGGCGATGCGCTCGGCTTCGAGGCGTTCCTGCTCTTCGCGCTCGAGGCGCTCGGTCTCGGCGCGCTCGGCTTCCAGGCGCGCGGCTTCGAGGCGCTCGGCTTCCACGCGCTCGGTCTCGGCGCGCTCAGCTTCGAGGCGCTCAGCTTCCACGCGCTCCTGCTCTTCGCGCTCGAGACGCTCGGTCTCGGCCAGCTCGGCTTCAAGGCGCTCCGCTTCGACGCGCTCCGCCTCGATGCGCTGGGCTTCGGCCTGCTCGGCGACGATGCGCTCTGCTTCGATGCGCTCTGCCTCGGCGCGCTCTGATTCGACCCGGTCTGTTTCGATGCGCTCGGCTTCGGCCTGCTCCGCAGCGATGCGCTCGGCGTCGAGACGCTCTGCCTCCGCCTGCTCGGTCGCGATGCGGGCTGCCTCAGCGGCGGCCTCCGCCGTGGCGAGCTTGGCGACCTCACGCTCTGCTGCCTCGCGCTCCTGGCGTTCGGCGCGGGCCAGGTCGGCCTCGGCGGCGTCTCGGACAGCCTTGTCGCGCTCCTCGCGCTCGACCTTGAGCGACACGACATCTGCGAGCTGCTCGGTCATGGGTCGTGAGGTGAACGGCGACTTGCGGATCGGGGCCGGCTCAGGTGCGGGCTCCGGGTCCGGGGTCGACCGTGCGGAGGTCTTGCCGGCGTACTCCGTGGCGACGGGGCGCGGGGAGAACGGCGAAGGCGAGCTCGGCCCGAGGTTCATGTCGTGCAGAGCCGCAGCGACCTTGGCGACAGAGACAGCGACCTCGTCGTCGGTCGGCGCGTCGTCGGAGTGCTCGTCGACCTCGTCGGTCCAGTCCTCGACGCCCTCGAGGTGGTTGTCGATGTCGACCAGCCCGGCATCGAGCAGCCCGACCACGACCATGCCCGCCTCGAACACGGTGAAGCCGCAGTCGTCGGCGAGGTCGGCGATGGTGCGCACCCCGTCGACCTTGCACAGCAGCGCCCAGTCATAGGGGCCGAGCACGACATCCGGGGTCGTCGTCGACGACGCAGAGAGGACCGGCACGCCATCGGCGCCGCCGATGAACGGCAGGATCTCGGTCCAGCGGGCATCGCGTTGATGGGCCAGCTCGAGCAGGTCGGTCACCTCGATGGGCGGCGCGACGTCCTGGCGGGTGCGCTTCCCGTTGCGGAACTTGCGGGAGGCGACGTCCCAGTGCAGGAGATCGGCGACCTGGTCACGGACCTGCTCGGTCACGAACGACTCGACCACGGCCCGGTCGACGAAGCCGAGGTGCACGAGGAGCTCGCCGAGACGCCAGCCCTGCAGCTCGGTGCGCTGGACCTCGAGGGACTCGGCCAGCGCCTCCGGGGTGAGGGCACCGGAGGACATGAGGCGTACGCCGAGGAGCGGACGGCGGCCGGGGACGGACACGGCGTAGACCAGACCGTCGCGAAACCACACCGAGGAGTGGTCGCCGTCGGGGTCGGTCAGGGTGAGGCACCCGGTGGCCTCCTGCGAGGCCATCTCCAGGAGCACGGAGTCCACGCGGGCGGGGAAGCTGCCGTCGGGCACGCCGGGCCTCCTCGTCCAGTCAGAGCGCGCCCACACCAGGCGCTGTCTCCACCATCGGCCGCAACCCGCCTGGGATTGAGTCCCCGGAGCCGACTTGTGCGTACGTCGTGCCACGATGGGCGTCGTGCCCCCCTCGACCCTGATCACCGTTGCCCCCACCGGGGCTGAGACGGCCAAGAACGACGCTCCCGCGCTCCCGGTCTCCCTCGAGGAGCTGGTGTCCACCGCGAAGTCCTGCGAGGCCGCCGGCGCCGCCCTCATCCACATCCACATCCGCGACGAGGTGGCGCAGCCCTCCCTCGACCTGGCCCGGCTCACCGACACGGTGGCCGCCGTGCGGCAGGGCACCGACCTGGTGGTCCAGCTCTCGACCGGTGGGGCTACCACCGACCCGTTCGACGCACGGATCCGTGTGCTCGAGGCCCTCCCTGACTCGTGCTCGCTCACCTGCGGCACGGTGAACTTCGGGTCCAGCGTGTTCCTCAACCCGTGGGGCTTCATCGTCGAGCTCTACCGACGGTCGCAGGAGCTCGAGATCGTGCCGGAGTTCGAGCTCTTCGACCTCGGCCACGTCGCTGCGTTGAACCGTCTCCTCGACAAGGAGGGCGCCCCGTTCGGCGGGCACGTGCACGCCGACCTCGTGCTCGGGGTGCCCGGCGGAGCGCCCGGCACGGTCGACAGCGTGGTCACGATGGCCCGGATGCTCCCGCCCGGCGCCTCGTGGTCAGCCACGGGGGTCGGCCGCTCGACGCTGCCGGTGGCACTCGCCACGCTCGCGGCCGGGGGCCACCTGAGGGTGGGGATGGAAGACACCCTGACCTACGCGCCGGGCCGCCCGGTGCGTGACAATGCCGAGCTGGTCGAGCGGGCCGCTACTCTCGCCACGCTGGCACTGCGTCCTCCGATGTCCACGGATGATGCTCGGACCATGCTCAACGTCAAGGACCGACGGAACGGAGTGGGCGCATGACCAGGCCGATGCCCGGAGGTCGTCGTCGCGTCGACAAGGTGCTCGCACCCGACTTCGCCGACAACCTCGAGGGACTCTCGCTGTCCGATCTTCGCGAGCGCCGCCACGAGGCGGAGCAGGAGGAGGCCGACCTGTCGTTCCTCCGCCGGATGCTCCACGGCCGGATCGCGATCGTGGAGGCGGAGCTGCGGCGCCGAGGCCCCGACGCCGCCCCGAGTGCGTCCGTGCTCGACCAGCTGAGCCAGATCCTCGGTGACGAGCAGCGCAGCACCCGTGGCTCCGGCCGCTACATCACCGTAGAGCCGTCGCGGGTCGACGAGCACCGCCGCGACGTGGAGCAGATCGTCGCCGACGCCGTCGTGTCCGACGTCGCCGCCCGCACCGATGCTGAGCTGCACGACGCGCTCGAGCGTCTCGCCGTGCACGAGGGCGAGGTCTCCGTCACCCGGCGCGAGGTCCAGCAGGTCATGGACGCCGTCACCGCCGAGCTCGGTGGTCGCTACCGCGATGGCACCGCCTCGGTCGATGCACTGCTCGCCCCCGAGGCCGGTGCCTGACTCAGGCTCGGAGGCGTCGGTCGTGCTGGCCGAGGTCGTCCGGAGCGGGTTCGTCGAGGGGGTCCACCGCGGCTCGCTCGTGATCGTGGACCCCGACGGGTGTGTGGCGCTGGCGCTGGGTGATGTCGCTGCGCCGATGTTTCCCCGCTCCTGCAGCAAGCTCATGCAGGCCACCGGCCTCGTCGAGCTCGGCTACCTCGAGCGGGGCGAGCTCCTGGCGCTCGCTGCGGCCTCGCACTCCGGCGACGACATCCACGTCCAGGGCGTACGCCGGATCCTGGCATCGGTCGGCCTTGCCGAGGACTCCCTGCGCACGCCTGCCGAGTGGCCCCTCGGCCCCCGCGAGATGCTTGACTGCGTACGCCTCGGGGGCGCGCCGGCCGCGGTGCTCATGAACTGCTCGGGCAAGCATGCGGCGATGATCGCGACGTGTGCCGCCCGCGGCTGGCCGCTCGAGGACTACCGCGACCCGCTGCACCCGCTGCAGGTGCACCTCGCGACCACCATCGAGCGGATGACCGGCGACCGCATCTCAGCCACGGGCGTCGACGGGTGCGGAGCCCCGGTGTCAGCCGTGTCGCTGGCCGGCGTCGCGCGAGCCTTCTCCCTCGCGGTGCAGGCCGCTCCGGGCACTGCCGAGCGGGCGGTGGCCGATGCCATGCGCGCCCACCCGGACTACGTCGCCGGCCCCGCGCGTGATGTCACCCGGCTCATGACGGGCGTGCCGGGGCTGCTGGTCAAGGACGGCGCCGAGGGCGTCTACGCCTTCGCCCTGGCCGACGGCCGAGCCTGCGCGCTCAAGGTCGACGACGGCGCCGAGCGCCCGCGCCCGCTGCTGGCCGCCGCGGTCCTGCGTCACCTCGGTGTCGACGCCGAGATCCTCGCGACCTTCGCTGTCGCGCCGCTCTCCGGCGGCGGTCGCCAGGTGGGTCAGGTGCAGGTCCGCGCAGACCTCGTCTCCTGAGCCGCACCCAGACCTGACTCACCAGCCTCGCCCCAGCGACGTCGCTCAGCAGCAGCGCGGTGCGGCGTCGACGGTCTCGAGGGTGGGAGCGGCCGCGCTGTCTGAGCCGCAGCAGGTCGACGCCTCGGGTTCCTCGGCGAAGAAGGTGAGGCTGTCGGCGAGCACGGTGTAGATCTCCCACCTCTCGCCGCCGGGCGAGCCTTCGACCCAGAACTTGTCCTGCTTGGCGTAGCAGCAGGTGCTGTCACGCTCGTCGACCGAGGCGAGCCCGACCTCGGCGAGGCGGGTCTGCTCAGCATCGACGATGTCGACGGACCCGACCTCGACGCCGAGGTGGTTGAGCGTGCCGCCCTGACCGGGGTTCTCGAGGAGGACGAGCTTGAGGGGAGGGCTGTCGATGGCGAAGTTGGCATAGCCTGGTCGCCGCTTGGCCGGCACGGTGTTGAACAGCCGGCTGTAGAACTCCACCGCGACGTCGACGTCGTCGACGTTGAGCGCGAGCTGCACTCGGGTGGGGACTTTCTCGCTCATGGCATCTCCTCGATCAGGCAGTGGTCGTCTCTGGTGAAGTCTCAGCCGTCGTCTGGCGTTCATCCCATGTTCATAGACAATCATCAATATCTACCGAGGTCGATATTGCGCGGTCCATCGAGGTCTGTCAATATCGACGTGTGTCGAAGTCTGTCGTGTCCCCCGGTGCTGGAGCTCGCGTGCTCGAGGTGCTCGACCTCGCCGACTGCTGCAGCCCGATCCGGCGCGTCGAGCTCGACGCCGACCAGGCGGTGACCCTGGCCGAGGCGTTCAAGGCGCTCGCCGATCCGGTGCGCCTCCAGCTGCTCAACCTCATCGCCACCTCGGAGAGCGGGGAGGCCTGCGCCTGCGACCTCGTCGATCCGGTCGGCAAGAGCCAGCCGACCGTGAGCCACCACCTCAAGGTCCTGCGCGAGGCCGGGCTCGTCGAGGCCGACAAGCGCGGCACCTGGGTCTGGTACTCCGTCGTGCCCAGCCGTCTCGACGAGCTGCGCCGGGTCCTCAGC
>JANXWJ010000155.1 GCA_025351185.1 Candidatus Nanopelagicales bacterium | reverse complement strand
GGTCGGCTACAGGGTGGTGCCCTGGCAGCGCGGTCACGGGTACGCACGTGAGGGGCTGCTGGCGGTGACGGAGTGGGCGTTCAGTGAGCTCGGCCTGGCGCGCATTCAGTTGGAGCACTCGGTTACGAATGTCGCCTCCTGTCGGGTGGCACTCGCCGCGGGTTACCGCATGGAGGGGACACTGCGGTCAGCGTTTCGAACCCCGGACGACGTGCGCCACGACGACCACGTCCACGGTCGGATCTCGCTTGACCCCGGCCCTTGATCCGGGATCCCAACCGCCCCGAAGTTCTGACTCGCTTCTCGAAGAGCGAACCGGCGCCGTCGCTCGCCCGCAACCGGCCAACGCCGTCTGTCTCACGATGTGAAGCCACGAACGACTTGGGACAAAGGCGGCGCCGGCTGACCGGATGCGCCTTACCCTCACCTTCGAGGTCCTGTGCCTCGAGCGAGCCAAACTTCGCCGACCCACCACATGATCAGCATGGAGGAGCCATGGCCCAGAAGGCCGTCGTAAGTCTCACCACGGGACTCGAAGACATCGAGAAGGTGACAGTGGCGTTTCTCGTCGCGGTCGGCGCTGCCGAGACGGGGCGCGACACCCTCATGTTCCTCACGCAGGAGGCCGTGCGCCTTGCCCTTCCTGGGGTGGCCACCGGCATCGGCTGCGACGGCTGCCCTTCCCTTGAGTCGCTCGTGGAGCGTTACCACGCTGCTGGCGGCCGCTACTTCGTGTGTCCCATTTGCGTCGAATCCCGGAAGATCGACGCAGCGACACTGATCGACGGCGCGGAACTCAACGGGACCATTCCCATGTGGAACTGGATCGGCGACGAAGGTGCGACGACATTTAGCTACTGACCGCGCCTATGGCCGTTCTCGCTCGCTCACAACGTCTCGAACTGGCAGGGCGCCCGCGTGAATGACGACCGTGCAGCCATCCTGCGGACCCTCATCGACCGCGCGGCCGATGTGGATGAGGTTGCGTCTGACCTGAGCGCCTTTCCCTGGGACAGCGAACTGCCCCTCGGAACCTGCATCCAGCGGTTCTCGGACCAGATGGAGGGGGTTGTACGGTGACGGCCATGGACGTCCCGATGACAAGACCGGAGGGCATCACCGCAGACTCGTGGCAGGAGTGGCCGCACAACCGTTGGGCGTTTCACCACATCGACGAGGTGCTGCGCACCGCAGTGGTTCCGCGCGGTAAGGGGCCGGAGCTCGAGCTCACGGACGGCGTGCCGCTGGACGTGCCAGGCCTTGACGACGAGTTGCGGGCGCGCAGCACCGACGCACTGCTCGTCCTGCGTGGCTGCGAGATCCGGCTCGAGCGCTACCTCAATGGAATGCAGCGCGACACCCGTCACCTCCTGATGTCGGTGTCGAAGTCGCTCACCAGCGCCGTGTTTGGCCAATACGTCGCGCGAGGCGAGATCGACGTGCACAAACCGGTCGCTGCGTACGTCGAGGCGCTCGCGGCGTCGGCCTACGGCGATGCCACCGTGCAGCAGACCCTCGACATGACGGTGGCCGTCGCATACGACGAGACCTACGACGATCCGGACTCCGAGGTGCAGCGGCATGATCGCTCCGCCCTCTGGCGGACCCGTCGACCAGGCGACCCGTCGGGCGTCCGAGAGTTCCTCACCACACTGCGCAAGGACGGCGAGCACGGGCGGGTCTTCCGCTACTGCTCCGCGAACACGGACGTCCTCGCCTGGATCCTCGAGGAGCTGACCGGACGCCCGTTCTCGGAACTGCTCGCGACCGACCTGTGGGCACCACTCGGCGCCGAGGCGGACGCCGCCGCGACGGTCGACGCGGAGGGCTTCGTCTATGCCAACGCCGGCATCTGCACCACGCTGCGCGACCTGGCGCGGTTCGGCCGCATGGTTCTCGACGGCGGCGTCGGCGCCTACGGACACCCTGTCGTGCCCCGCGCCTGGATCGACGACGTGCGCAAGGGGGGAGTGCCGGGCACTGACGTCAGCGCGATGCCTGCGTCCCTCCCGAACGGCAGTTACCGCAACCAGTTCTGGCTCTCGGGCGACGAGCACGGCTGCTTCTTCGGCGTCGGGATCTACGGCCAGTACGTGTGGATGAACCCTATGACCGACACCGTCGTCGCGACCTTCTCCGCCCTGCCCACGGCCGACGACGACGCGGCCTTCACCGCGCACGTCGACCTGCTGCACCGCCTGTCAGTCGCGATCTAGACGTACGACAACGCAGGACCGCGCGCCGGCCCGCGATAGCTCAACGAGCTCGACGTGCCGTTCGCGCTCCCTCTCGACGCGAGACCTGGGATTGTGCGCGGGGTGGAAGCGGCTCATTGAGGCCGCTTGGGCCCGCTCGCTCAACGGGGCGATCGAGACATGGCCCCGTACGTTGGGCCCGCCGAAGTTGGCACTTCGCGGAGGATGCGTGGCCCTCGCTGGGGTTTCCATGCCCTCTGCCTCGCGGTTGCAGTCCTATGGCTCTGGGCGTCCGGCTACCTGGGCTACACGATCGGCTGGTACGTGGCCAGTTTGGCCGTCCTGGCCCTTGGCGCAACGTGGACCGCATGGGTGGCGTTCTTTCTGGCCCGGGAACGTCGATTCTCGCCGTGGTTGGTCGTGGCGCCCCTCGGAGCCGCACTGCTGGTTGACATATTCGTCGCGTCGTTGCTGTTGAGGACTCGCTGGGCGATGAGCGAACCCGACTTCGCGGCCTCCCTCGCCGCACCTCCGTCCGACAGCCAAGCGCACGCCGACGGAATGCTGATCGAGCCTCTTCGGCTTGGCTCCTACTGGATCGTGAGCGTCAGCACCGACAAGGGCGGAACCTGGTTCGAGGAGCAGGGCGGCAACCTGTGCGGGTTAGCGGGTTTCGCGAACCTGCCAAGCGGGCTCAGCCGCGACTTGGTCAACGAAATGGGCGTCGTGAGCCTCGGCGACTCCTGGTACGCGTACGACACTCCCTGCTAGTGATCGAACAAACGTGCCGCTCTCGTTCGCCTTCCGTGGTGTCGAACACGGTGACGTCCCCGGACTTCGTTCGCGAGGCCGACAACTTCTTCCAGGCCCTCGCAGACACTCACGGGGGCGACTACGACGGTTGGGAACCGTCGCTCTAGACCATCCCCAGCCGCTGACGTTTGCGAGGATGACTGCCATGCCCGACGGGTCCTGGGGAGTGACGCCGCGCGTCAGCGTCGAGACGGAGTGTGCGCGTCGAGGACGCGCTGCCGTCGTCGCTGACTGCCGTGACCTCCTTCGGGGCGGCGTCGCCGATGCCGATGCCGTTGCGGCGCTGGCTGGACCGACGGCGCCGCGGTTCCTCGATCCGGATCGCAGCGATCGCTGTTGGTTGCGCGTCTGGGGTGCGCGCGGGCTGCTCTGGGCGTGGGGCGACGAGGCCGTCCCGGAGATCCGGGTGGCCCTCGGTGACGAGTCGTGGCGGGTCCGCGAGATGGCACTCAAGGTGATCGCACGGCACCACGTCGACGGCCTCCTCGACGAAGTCATCGCGTCGCGGGACGACGGCACTCCTCGTGTACGCGCGGCAGCGGAGAAGGCCGTGGTCGCACTGACCGTGCAGCGCTGGCGGATTCGCGTCAGCCGGAAGTCCCGTGACGAGAAAGGAATCAGACGGCAGAGACCGCGACGCCGTCGAGCTGCACCGACCGGCCAGAGCGCGAGGTGACCGCGATGACCAGTGAGCCGGTATGTCGAGCGAACGACGGCAGGATCAGCAGCTGCTGGCGCTGCGTCGTCGGGCTCGTCAGGCTGATGCTGCCGAGCACTTTGCCGCCCAGGGACACGTTGACGGATCCGCAGGTGGGGCACGTCGTCGCGACGATGCCCACCCGCACGGCGGTCACGTCGTCCAGCCGCCACCAAGCGCCCTTGTCGACTGCACGCAGGGCGCTGCCGGCGTAGAGCGTCGACGAGACTCCCCTGCGCCAGCTTCGCGAGATCGAGGAGTAGGACTCGTCGTCGAGTGCCGAGCTCGTGCAGCGCGTCGGCGACCACGGCCCGATCTGCTGGGCTCTGTTGGTGGCGCGCACCTGGACGCAGTAGGTCGTGCCGCGGCTCAGCTGCATCGACAGGCGTGTGGTTGTGCGGGCGGCCCAGGACGACGGTGTGACCCACGGTCCGAAGACACCGTTGATGCCGGCCTTGCGATAGCGCAGGGCATAGCTGGTCACAGCGCTCGACGCGACTGGCGTCGGCCACGCAACAACCGCGGAAGTCGCGGTGCTCAACGCGACTGTCGGAGCGCTGAGCCGGACCACGGCCGGATTGCTGGCGAGGTGCGACCAGACTCCGGCGAGACCGGCGTTGTCGACGGCGCTCTGGTCGATGATGACCGGCGGAGCGCTGAGCTCGGCAGCCGCTGCGGTGGCGAAGTACTCCGCGACACCGCGTCGTACGACGTAGACCGATCTCGACTGCGCGCTCATGAGAACCGTGCCGTCGACGGGTCTCACCGCGAGGTGCGTCGGGTGGGTCAGCTCGTAGCCCGACACCGTGGTGCCGCGTGTCGTCGACAGCGAAGCCGTCGAGCGCGCGACTGCGGCACTGATCGCCAACGGCGCGCGCCCGGCGATGACGTAGCAGGTGGTCACTCCGACGGGACAGATCACCGTGCCGTCGATGGGATAGCGGTGCAGGTGCGTGAACGTCGCGAACTCCGTGTGCGGCACGGTGAGGCGCGACGCGGTGCTCGCTCCGGGAACGGCGAGCTTGTCGGTCTTCGACAAGAACAGCGGTGCCCCTCCGGCGACGCGGTAGCACGCGGTCGTCGCGGCGTCGCAGAGGAAGGTGCCGTCGGCGGGGACGGCGCGCAGGTGTGTGAGACCGACGAACTCGGCGGCACTCACGACCGTCACCCTGGCGGCGGACCAGCCGGGGGTCTTGGGCTTGTCGGCGGCGGGCACGAGGAGAGGCGCACCACCGGCGACGAGGTAGCACGCACCGTTGTCAGCGCGGCAGAGCTGGGTGCCGTCGACGGGTACGGCCCGCAGATGGCTCAGCCGGCTCACGGCGTAGTCATCGACGTCGATCTTCGGCGCGGTGGTCCAGCCGGGGAGCTTCGCGGCATCAGCGGCACCCACCTCGAGCGGGGCACCGCCGGCGACGCGATATGTCGTGGACGTCGTGACGTCGCGCAGGTAGGTCCCATCGCGAGGCGTGGCGCGAAGGAGGTTGAACTGCGCTTTCTCGATGGTGGAGTAAGGCTTGGCGCCACCGAGTGCTGCCCAGGAGCCGATGGCGAGCGGGGCTCCGCCGACGATCCGCCAGATCGTGGCCGAGCCCGTCACCCGCACGAACGCGCCCTCACCCATCGGGTTGCCGCGACCAGTCGGGTCGTGGAGCCAGGCGTACGGCGTCAGCGACCCGAAGCCCGTCAGCCGCCAGCCGCTGACGGCGAGGGTCCGCCAGCCGTCGAGGGTGTCGTTCTGGGAGAGCATGGTGACGCTGCCGTTGCCCGACGCGTCCACAGTGGACGACGCGATGACTCCGACGTGGCCGTAGATGTTCGCCGAGGTCGAGAACGACACGACATCGCCCGGGACCGGCGCCTTGCCGGGAGTTCCGTTCGTCACCGTGACGAGTGCCCCGCCGTAGGACGACTTGTAGTTCGACACGACCCCGCTGCCGTTGGCGCCATAGGCGGCAGTCCCATAGACCTGAGCCATGAAGCGCTGGGCAAGCTCGACGCACTGCCACTCCGACTCGCCCCACCCGGACCGGGCCCAGAGGACGTTCGGTGAGCCGTCGACCCAGGGTCGAGGACCGCAGACCGGCACACCGAGCCAGGACGCTCCGAGGCGGTGCGACGGTCCGCCCTTCCAGCCCGCAGCCGCGGCCAGTGGGCCCCATCGGGTCGAGTCGCAGTCACCACGCCACCAGCTCGGTGCACCGACCGTCAGCGTCGGCGCCGTCGGCACGACGGCCGCCTCAGCCACACCCGGCGAGACGGCGACTCCGACCGTGACGCTCGCGAGCAGGCTCGCGACCAGCGCCAGGACGGCACTGAGGGCGACCCGACGGCGCGGGGCAGCGCAAGGGCGGGGGGTCACATGTCTCCTCGGCATGCCTGGTGCAGGTGGGGCGTACGAGCTCTCCTGGTGTTATCGGCGTGTCGTGAGCGGTCCTGAGCCTCGGACGGGTGTAAAAGCGCGTGACGCAACACGCGACGCGACTCCGTAGAAGGAGCCCGCCGGCCCGTTGACCTGCGCGTTCGCCTTCCGGACACGAGTGCTCTCGAGCTACTGCCGGGATCCGCGGTTGTGGGGTCGAAACCAAGGATTCGGGCAGTAACTCGTGGACCTCGTTGGTTCACCGAGATTGGGGTCATGCGCTGGCCACCCGGGTGGTACGTCGACCCCGCAGGTCGCGCCGAGCACTGCAGCCCGGTCGCAGAACCTCGCCGCTACCTGTCGTACCGGTGCCGATGCCGACATCAAGCCGGAGTGCCGCATCGTCGCTGCTGTCAACAGCACCCAGAAGTACTGGACGTCGGCGCTCGCCACCGGCCGCACGCCGTATCGCAACGCACAGACGGTCTTCTTCAGCGGCAGCAGTAGCACCGGGTGCGGGCCGGCGACGGCCGCCACCGGCCCGTTCTACTGCCCGTCCGACGAGACCGTCTACCTTGACCTCGGCTCCTTCGACCAGCTTCGCCACGACTTCGGTGCGCAGGGCGGTCCCTTCGCCGAGTCCTATGTGATCGCCCACGAGTACGGCCACCACGTCCAGCACATCCTCGGCTGCGACACCCTCGTGGGCCGTAACCGCCAAGGTCCGGCCAGCGGGCGGGTCCGCCTCGAGCTGCAGGCCGACTGCTCCGCCGGCGGCACCACGAAGTGCGACACCTGGAAGGCTCCAAGCCTGTGAACTGCAAGTTGACTTGGGTGGTGGCTGTGAAGCGGGTGTATGCAACTAGCCCGTTCTAGGGACTCCAGTGTCCGGATCCCGGAGGTATTCGGCCGAGTTGGACGAATCTTGGACGAGGGGGACCAATCCTTGGACTGCCCTCGGCTCAGTCCCGGGACACGGACGCCGACGATACGTGTGTCAGGAAGCGCGATCTCGAACCGCGACACCGAAGCACCGAGGAGCACACCATGAACGGACCACGACGCCTGATCATCACAGGGGTCGCCGCAGCAGGAGTGCTCGTCACCGGCGGCGTGGCTGTTGCCACCGGGCTCGCTGCGGCTTCTGCCTCGTCGACCTCGTCGGCGCAGCCGTCGGTCGCCGACCTGCGGGCTCGCCTCGCGCAGCTGCAGAGCGACACCTCGTCGCTGTCGTCGCAGGTGATCGCCGCCCAGCAGGCCGTGACCGACGCCGAGGCCGCCCGGGCCCTCGCTGAGGCCCAGGCGGCAGCGGTCGCCGTGGCCGCGGCGAACGTCCGCCCGTCGGCCCCGCAGTACGTCGCACCCACCCACGCCGTCGTCCAGGCCGCCCACAAAGCGGTCGTCACGAAGAAGCACCCCGCCCCCCGCACCACCCGCTCGACGACGCCCGCCCCGCACACCTACACCGGTGCCAGCGGCTCGACCGGCGGCGACGACAGCAAGAACGACTCGAAGGAGCCCGGCGATGACTGATCGCGGAACCCGCGTCCGCTGGACGACGGCAGCACTCGTGGCCCCCACGGCCGCTGCCCTGTTCACCGGCACGACGGTCTGGGCCGCCGGCCACCAGCCCGTCACCGCGACCACCGGCAGCTCCACGACCCCCGCTGCCCCCGCCGCGTCCCTCGACCCTCAGGTCGTGGCACTGCAGAAGGCCATCGCCGCAAACTCGGCGCAGGTCAGTGCCCTGCGCAAGACCGTCGCAGGTCTGCAGGCGCAGGCCGCCATCGTCTCCGGCGTCGCGCCGGCCAAGGCTGGCGCTCCGGCCGCTGCGTCGCCGGGATCCACCAAGAAGTCCGGCAGTGGTTCGACGCGCACCTCGTCGGTCTCGACTTCCTCGAGCACCCGCAAGTCGACCGGGTCGACCACGAAGAAGTCGACCGGTGGATCGTCGGCCACGACCCACTCGACGCGGACACCGACGCACACCACCACTCCGGCACCCCCGCCGCCGCCCCCGCCCGTGAGCACGTCGACGGGTGCGTCCGGCGCCAAGCCGTGACCTCGCCGGACGCCATCACCCCGGCGGAGACTCGCGCTGACCTGCGGGTCGAGTTCCGCTCGATGGCGTCCGACGTCCGGTTCTGGGTCATCGCCCCGCGCGATGGCGCCCCGGAACGTGCCGCTCAGGCACGCGACATCGTCGAGCGCGTGGCGGCGTCCTGCACGCGCTTTGATCCGCAGAGCGCGCTCATGCAGGCCAACGCCGCCGGCCGCCGGTGGCACGAGGTTCCTCGCGAGTGCTACGACGCGATCGTGGCCGCGCGCGATGCCCACGTGGCCACCGGCGGGCTCTTCGACCCGCGGGTGCTCGCCGTGCTCTCGTCCTACGGCTACGACACGTCGTTGCCGTTCGAGAGCCGTCGGCTCGCCCTTCCTGCCATGACCGCGACTGGCGGGCGTCGGGCGCGTCGGGCCTGGAAGCCCTCGTTCGACGACTCCCGCCTCGCCGTACGTGTCGGACGCGACGCCATCGATCTCGGTGGTATCGGCAAGGGCCTGGCCATGCGCTGGGCAGCCGCCCGGATGCGAGGAGCCGGAGAGTCAGCACTCGTCGAGGCGGGCGGTGACCTGATGGCTCTCGGCGGTGGCCCCGAAGGCACCGGCTGGATGGTCGCCGTCGAGTCTCCCCGATCGGCTGCGCCCGGCTCAGGACCGGACACTCTGCCGGCCGATCCGGCTGCGGTGCTCCGCCTGCGCGACCGAGCCTGTGCGACGTCGTCGATCCGGGTCCGGTCCTGGACCGTCGGCGACACCGAGGTTCACCACATCATCGACCCGCGCACCGGTCGGTCCGCCGCGTCCGACCTGCTCTCCGTCACTGTCGTCGGGCTCGACCCGGCGATGGCGGAGGTGTGGAGCAAGTCCTTGTTCGTCGTCGGCCGTGCGGGCATCCGCGAGGCCGCCGACACCCGCAACCTCGCGGCCCTCTGGGTCGACTCCGAGGGTCGCGTCGGCGTCAGCCGGGCGATGCGTCCCTTCGTCGCCTGGCAGGTCAACCGTGTCTCGTGAGTCCGCCACGACCTCCATCCGCTCCCTCGGGATCGGTGCTGGTCTCGTCATCCTGATCACCGGCAGCGCCGTGCTCACCAGCTGGCTGGTCGGCACTGCGCTGCTGTCGGTCATCGGTGACCGGATGGCGCCCTGGATCCTCGGACGCGCCGCCGGCATCACGTCCTACCTGCTGCTCGTGGCCCTCGTGCTCATGGGACTCGTGCTCTCGCACCCCTACAGCAGCAAGTGGCGTCGGCCCAGTGCCGCCGTGCGGATCCGCACGCACGTGAGCCTGTCGGTCTTCACGCTCGTGTTCACGGTTCTGCACATCGTGGTGCTCGCGACCGACAAGTACGCCGGGGTCGGCTGGTGGGGCGCCTTCGTCCCGATGGGCGCGACCTACCGCCCGATGCCCGTGACGCTCGGCGTCATCGCGTTGTACGCAGGCCTCCTGGCCGGGCTCACCGCGGCGTTCGCCGGACGCATCTCGGCCCGCATCTGGTGGCCGATCCACAAGGTGGCCATCGCCGCGATGGTGCTCGTCTGGCTGCACGGAGTGCTGGCCGGCATCGACACCCCGGTCATCCTCGCGATGTACGTCGCCACCGGCTTCCTCGTCGTCTCGCTCGCCCTGAGCCGCTATCTCACCGAGTCGCACCGCGACGAGGTGGAGGCGCTGGCCGAGGTTCGCGCGAGCGAGCTCGTGACCGCCGACGGCTCGAGCCGCCCCCTCGTGGTGCGCGGTCGCCGCCGCTCCCGCGACTCGGACGGTGATCCCCGATGATCTCCCAGATGCGCCTCGTCTCACCGGGAGACCCGGTCCTCGCACCGCGGCTGCTCAATGCCCACGCGGTGCTCCCGCTGCACGGCACCGAGTCGCTCAGCGGGCTCGAGCGACACGACCTCGAGACCCACCGGGCCGAGTTCGGGGTGCGTGAGCTGCTCGGCGGCAACGTCGAGCAGCTGCTCGAGGACCTCCGTGAGATCGGACTCACGGGTCGCGGCGGCGGGCACTTCCCCGTCGTGGCCAAGTGGCGCTCCGTGCTGACTGCCGGCCCTGGTGGAGTCGTCGTGGCCAATGCGGCCGAGGGCGAGCCGGGCTGCGCCAAGGACGCCGTGCTGCTGCAGACCCGCCCGCACCTCGTCCTCGACGGACTCGTCACCGCGATCGAGGCGATCGGTGCGACCGAGGGCGTCATCTGGATCCACGATGGCGCCGACGCCACCGCCCGGAGCGTACGCAAGGCGCTCGGCGAGCGATCTGCGGCCGGCATCGCCGACCCGCCGATCCGCGTCTTCCTCGCCCCCGACCGCTATCTCTCGGGTGAGGCCACCAGCATCATCCGCACTCTCGAAGGCGGGCCCACCCTGCCGCGCTGGGTCGAGAACCCGGCACGCCCGTGGTCTCTCGGACATCGCCCCGTGCTCGTGCAGAACGCCGAGACCCTTGCTCGCGTCGGTGCTCTCGCGATCGGTGGGGTGGCTGCGTATCCCGCCACGACCCTGCTCACCGTCATCAGCGACACGCACCGCGTCGTCGTCGAGGCGGGCCCGGAGTCGACCTACGGCGACGTCATCGCCGCCACCTGGCGCTCGCCCGACGGACGTGGTCCGCAGGCCGTCCTCGTCGGTGGCTATGGCGGCTCCTGGTCGCCGTGGGAGGTCGTGCGCCATCTTCGCGTCGACAACCAGGCGCTGCGGTCGGTGGGACTCTCGACCGGTGCCGGTCTCGTGGGGCCCCTGCCGCACAAGGCCTGTGGCCTGGAGGAGTCGGCGCGGCTCGTGCGCTATCTGGCAGGTCAGTCGGCCCGTCAGTGCGGTCCGTGCGTGTTCGGTCTCGCGGCGGTCGCCGAGATCGCCGATGCGCTCTCGGGCGGTCGGCTGACCGGCCCCGGTCGTCGACGCCTCGACCGATTCATGTCCGAGATCTCCGGGCGTGGCGCCTGCCGTCACCCCGACGGTGCGATCCGCATGCTGTCATCGGCGCTCGACGTGTTCGCCGACGACGTCGCACGGCACAAGCGAGGTCGCACGTGCGACGCCTCGATCTACTCCGTCATGCCGCTGCCCGAGGAGGTCTGAGATGGCTCGCACCGCCACCGCTCGCGAGGCACGACAGCCGGTGGCCCCCTCGGACTTCCCGACCTTGGTCCTCGACCCGGCCGTCTGCGACGGCGTGGGGATCTGCGCGCACCTCGCCCCGGATCTCGTCCGGGTCGACTCGTGGGGATATCCCATCGTGAGCTCGGATCCGCTCGAGCGGGGCTCCGAGCGCCGCCAGGCGGAAGCTGCCGTACGAGCCTGCCCCCGCAAAGCCCTCCACCTCCGCCCCTGACCCTGCGCCGCCCCGCCACCAAAACCACGCGTGATCTTGGTCCGGTGGTTGCTACCCGGGTCGGGAAACAGCCACTGGACCAAGATCACGCGGGTCTGGGTCTGGGTCGGGGGTGAGGGGGTCGGGGGGTTGTGGTGAGGCGTACGTCGGCGGACTCGCGCGTGCGGTCGAGGTGGTGCCACTGGTCCTCGTCGCGCTGCCACGACGTCATCTGGGCGCGGATCTGCTCGCCGTCTCGTGAGATCACCCGCGCGAGACGAACGCCTGGATCGGCCTCGAGCCAGATCGAGAGCACCGCGTGCTCGCGCAACGCGGCCGCGGCCAGTCCGACGCCCTCAAGGATCACGACGGGGTGCGCCGCGACCTCGACGTCATCGCCCCAGCGGCCGGCGTGCCAGTCCCACGTCGGGTGCGACCCGGGGCGGCCATCGCGCCACGGATCGAGGAGCCAGGTGCCGAGGCGCTGCGCGAGCAGTCCGAAGGCGCGCACGCGGTCGGGAGCCGCAGCAACGACGCTCCAGCCCTCGTAGACCTCGTCGCCGTGCACCACCGGCACGCTGCCGATCGCCGGTTGCTCGGCCGTCAGGGCCGCCGCCAGGTCATCCGCGAGCGAGGTCTTTCCGGCGCCCGCTGGGCCGTCGATGCACACGAGGCGCACGTCACCCGTGCGCGGCTTGCTCCCGAGAATCCTTGCGGTCCACCGGGAGTCGAGCACGGAGCGAGAGCCGAGCGAGGGGCTCGAGTGGTCCGATGGGGTCACGGGGGCGCCGTCACCGCAGGTAGTAGGCGGTGCCGGTGACCTCATAGGCCGACACGACCCACGGATCGGTCGTCGACGAGGCAGGGACGTTGGCGACGGCGAAGTGCACCTCGCGCGAGAACACCGACGGCGCCGGCGCGGGCGCGGGCGTGACGTAGCAGCCGTGCTTGTTGGGGATGCTCCACGGCCCGTCGGCGATCGACGCCGTCTCGTCCACGAACGCGAAGCGCGCCCGTGCCTTCGACGCGTTGTCGATGTCGGTGCACGCGACGAGCAGGACGTCGGCGTACGCGCGTACCGACGGCGGCAGACGCAGCGAGACACCGATCACCGTCGACGGCGCCTCGAGGCTCAAGCCCTCCTCGCCGTACGGCGAGATGCTCCCGGAGAGCAGCATGGTCGGTGCTGATGCTGCCCCCACCATGAAGTCGAACGTGGTGAACCGGACCCGCTTGGACGACACCACGATCGTGGTGCTGCTCGAGACTGCCGGTCCCTCACCACCACGCGCGGAGACGACGAGTCGATAGCGACCGGCGGTCACGACACGGTACCGAGCGGTCGTGCCCTTCCACACGGCGCGTGCCACCGAACGCCGCGAGAGCCTCGTCGACCACACGGTGCCGTGAGCCCCCACGATCTTCATCGTGAACGTCGACGGCACGGTGGCCGTGGCTCGGACTGAGACGGTGTCGAGATAGCGGTCGGGGTAGGGGTAGATGGCGGGCGACGAGAGCTGGATCGACGGTCGGCTCGCCCGGCTGGAGGACACCAGGACCGACATCGTCGAGACCACGGTCGGCGTCGATGTGCGACCACGGAGCAGCACCTGCACGTGATAGCGGCCGTAGGCCACGCGCCGGGCGCGCTGGTCGAGCCCGGTCCAGGTGAATGCCCACGCGCGAGTCGTCCCGAGCGGAACCGTCCGGACGACGCGCCCGCGGAAGTCGAGGATGCGGATGGACCCGTTGGTCGTGAGGTTCGACGACACGGTGACGCGCACCGAGTCCTGGAAGCCGTCGCGCAGCGGCCGCAGCGTCGGCCCTGAGATCGCGCCGAACTGGACCAACGACACCACGGCTCGCACTGTCGTCGGGCTGTAGACGCCGAGCCCGATGTCGTTCTTCGCTGCGACGCGCACCTCGTAGGAGCCAGCGGCGAGCACTGTCGGCCAACCGACAGCGACCACGGTGCCGGGCGCGGGCACGAGACACTGCGGATCTATCGGTGTCATACGCACGGCGCAGGACCAGTCGGCGCTCCCGACGAGGCGATACTCCACGGAGTAGTCGGTGATCGAGTCACCGCCGTCGCTCGGCATGGTCCAGCTGATGGCGAGGTGCTCGATGCCGCCGGTGACCGCGGGTGCGGCAGGCGACTGCGGGCGCGTCTTCAGGGCCGGCTGCACGGGTCCGGCTGAGGCAACGGGGCTGGAGCCGTTCGCGACGCTCACGGCGGAGACCCGGAACCAGTAGTCGGTGCCGTCGACGAGACCGGTCACCTGCAGCGAGCTCGCGGTCGTGGATCCGAAGGGGGAGTAGGTCACGCCGTCGGGGCTCTGCTCGATCAGGTAGGTGAGGTCGTGGGCCAGGACGTTGCCCCCGTCGTCGCCGGGTGACCACGACAGCGTGACGGCATCGTGCGCAGGCTGGGTCACGAGGGCGGTCGGCGGGAGCGGCACGAACCGGGGCAGTGGCTTCTGCAGGTCGAGGATCCCCTGACCGCACAGGACATCCGGGCACCCGCTGCCCTCGGGGAAGGGCTGCGTCAGGCCCGAGAGGAGAGCGGCGACAGCCGAGGGTGAGTAGGGCGTACGGCCGACGCGCAGCGACTGGAGGATGGCTGCTGCGGCAGCGACGTGCGGCGTCGCCATCGAGGTGCCGGCGTACCACGCATAGCCCGGGTGGCTCGGAGACGTGGTGCCGGTGTTGACGGTCGAGAGGATGTCGGCGCCCACCCCGGCGTCGCTGCCGCCGGGTGCGGAGATCACGGTCGAGCCGGGCACCACGCCGACGTTGGAGTAGGTAGCGCGCGCTCCGCCGCGCTCGACCGCGACGACATCGATGACACCCGAGCAGTCGGCCGGGTTGGAGCCGGTGCTGGCCGACGTGGAGTGGATCGACACGCCGTCGTTGCCGGCGGCCACCACGACGGTGGTGCCGTGCGCGACGGCGTAGGTGATGGCGTCCTGCGTCGCGGCGTCGCACGGCCCGACGGCACCCAGCGAGAGGTTGATGACGCTGGCGCGGGTCGGGTTGACGCCGGCGGGGTTGCCGGAGCCGGGTGCAAGATCGTCACCTGCGGCCCAGCGGATCGCGTCGACGATGTCGGAGGTGTAGCCACCGCACTTGCCGAGCACGCGCAGCGCTTGCACCTTCACACCCGGTGAAACCCCGCTGATGCCGATGCCGTTGTCCTGCTTCGCGCCGATCGTGCCCGCGACATGCGTGCCGTGCCACGAGCTGGCGCCGGGACTGCAGCGCTCGCTCGCGAAGAATCCGCTCGACGCCTCCGAAGCCGACACCCAGTCCCCGGGATCGGCGGGGTTCGAATCGCGACCGTTGCCGTCGTTGGCCGTGAAGAAGTGCGTGCCCCCGGCCCACGCGTCGCCGGAGACGAAGTCGTAGCCGGGCACTGTCTGGCCGTTGAGCTCAGGGTGGCTGGTGATGCCGGTGTCGAGGACAGCGACGACGACCTCGGGTCGGCCCCGGGTACGTGCCCACGCTGCGGGTGCCTTCGTCGAGAAGCCGCCACCGGGGGCAGCGCTCGACGCCGAGTCCCACAGGTCCCACTGCTGCCCGAAGTAGGGATCGGACGTGTGGACCGGGCTCGCGGAGCCGAGCGGCTTCATGAGGAGGTCGGGCTGGGCGTAGGCCACGTCACCTCGCGCCGTGAGGGACCGCGCGATGCGCCACGCCTCGTCGATCGGCACCGGTGAGGAGAGGGCGACGAGTGAGGCGCCCGAGCCGAGGCGTCGCACGACGGTGGCCCCCGACACCCCAGCAAGACTGCGGGCGGCGAAGATGATCGAGCTGGTGACGGTGCGGCCCGTGGTCGTGCGGACGATGAGTCGACGGACCGGCGGCTGGATCGGTGCTGGGAGGGCACTGGTCAGCGCGGCAGCGTCGGCGCGGCTCGCTGCGGTCATCGGGGTGACCGACGTCCGCCGAGGCGCCGAAGGCGCGACCGGGGCGGCTGTGGCCGGGGCGGGCAGGAGCGCCATGGTGAGCGCTGCGGCCGCGAGAGCGACCGTCGCCACCACTCGGGTCACACGATGCTCCCTGGCTCGAGGGCGTCACCCGGTCGGCGCGCACAGCCATGGTAGGCGCGCCCGTGCTCTGGATGGGGTGTCCATCGGCCAGGGAGGCCGTCGAACCTGCCGAGGCCAGGACACGCGCCCGCGAGGCGGTTAGGTTCGTCCTGCCGGACCGAACGCGAAGGAGTCACCATGGGCCCGTCACCTGTCGACAACGG
Source organism: Candidatus Nanopelagicales bacterium (assembly GCA_025351185.1). GTDB lineage: Bacteria > Actinomycetota > Actinomycetes > S36-B12 > CAIYMF01 > Longivirga. Next base: position 23,487 of record JANXWJ010000155.1, on the reverse strand, counting down.
TCGCGACGACCTTGGCAGGGTGCTCGTCCGCACCGCAGCCGCTCTCGCCGCCGAGCCGTGGGAAGAGCTGCGCGGAATCGACGGCGCCACCCACAAGGTGCTGTGGCAGCACGGGGCGGTCGTGATCGGTCTCATCCAGGTGGAGGCTGGCAGCGAGAAGCCCGAGCACACCCACCACGGCGCACATCACCACATGTTCATCACCCGCGGGTCCTGCGTGATGCTCGGCGAGCGGGTCGACGAGGGCTCCTACGTCTACGTGCCTCCTGGTGCGGCCCATGCCGTGAGCGACGTCGGCCCCGATGGCGTGGAGTTCTTCTACACCTACCGTCCGATGGAGCTCGTCGGTCCCGCGGACGACGACGACTACGTCGCCGGGCCCGTGTGACCACCGGCACCGGTGCTCCGGCGTACCCCCGCCACGCCTGCGGCGCGGCCACTAGGTTGCCTGCGTGACCAAGAACGCGAGCAAGAAGCCGGCCAGGAAGCCCGTGCGTGACGAGGCCGACGGGATTCTCACGATCAGCAAGAAGGACTACGAGCGCGAGCTCTCACGGCTGCAGACCGAGCTCGTCGCCATGCAGGAGTGGATCCGGGCGAGCGGTCAGCGGCTGGTCGTGATCATGGAAGGCCGCGACACCGCAGGCAAGGGCGGCATCATCCGCCGGATGACGTATGAGATGAACCCCCGCTATTGCCGCGTCGTCGCACTGCCTGCTCCCACCGAGCGCCAGCGGACCCAGTGGTACTTCCAACGCTACGTCGCCGAGCTGCCGGCGGCCGGTGAGATCGTCATCTTCGACCGCTCCTGGTACAACCGCGGCGGTGTCGAGCGGGTGATGGGTTTCTGCACCGACGAGGAGTACGAGTACTTCATGCGGGTGTGCCCGATCCTGGAGAAGACGCTCGTCCGTGACGGCATCATGCTGGTGAAGTACTGGCTCTCGATCTCGGATGAGGAGCAGCGCAAGCGGTTCCAGTCGCGCATCGACGACCCGGCGAGGCGCTGGAAGCTCTCGCCCATGGACGTCGAGGCGCAGGCCCGGTGGGTCGACTACGCCGAGGCGAAGGACCAGATGTTCGCCTACACCGACACCAGGGAGAACCCCTGGTACGTCGTGGACGCCGAGGACAAGAAGACGGCGCGGCTCAACCTCATCTCGCACCTGCTCTCGCTCGTGCCCTACCAGCCGATCGACCATGACGAGATCGTCCTGCCGCCCAAGCAGGAGCGGGCGTATGTGCGACCGCCCATCGACAGCCAGAACTTCGTGCCTCTGCGCTATCGGGTCGAGCGCTGACCGCCGGAGGTCGCGATCTCCGTGCTGCACGACGGGAAACGTCCCAGGCTCACCGCAGGCTCAAGATTCGGCCCTGACCACCCACCTGAGCGCGACCTGCCGCGGCAGGGCCGCAGGTCGGCCGGACACGCTCGATCAGGTGCTCCACGGTGAGCCACATGACGCTGGGGGGCATCGAGCCCGCAAGCCGACCCGGACCTGCAGGCGCTCTCGACCTGCGCGCGGTCGCCGAGGGCATCGAGACCGTGGAGCAGACCGACCTGCTGCGCGGCATGGGTTGTGACTTCGGCCAGGGCCATCTCTATGCCCGGCCGATGCCCTTGGACGACGACGTCGAGTGGATGCGTGGACCGCTGGCCACCGCTCTGCTGCCGTGAGAGTCGTCGCCCGCACTGCTCTCACGATGATGCTCGTAGTGGCGACGTGTGCGTCATGCACGGCTGGGCCGGGCCCAAGTCGCACGCCGCAGGGCCCGACGAGTGCGAGCAGTTCGGCACCCGAGCCGTCGAGGTCGCTCGCGCCTCCCACGGGCGCCATCCCGACCGCAGCGCCACCGACCGGTGGTGCGGCGTTGGCGGCGCTCGCCCGGCTGCCGGTGAAGGGTCGGGCGCCGATGACGGGCTATCGCCGCTCCGCATTCGGCACGCGCTGGCCCGATGTCGATCACAACGGCTGCGACACACGCAACGACATCCTGCGTCGTGACCTGAGCCGCGTCGTCTTCCGTGCGTCGTCGCCGAACTGCGTCGTCAGCTCAGGGGTGATCTCCGATCCCTACACGGGACAGCAGATCGACTTCGTCCGCGGTGTCGCCACGAGCGCCCTTGTCCAGATCGACCACGTGGTCGCGCTCGGCGACGCCTGGCAGAAGGGTGCGCAGCAGCTCTCGGTCGGCCGGAGGACCGAGTTCGCCAACGACCCGCTCAACCTGCTGGCGGTCGGGGGAGCGGCCAACCAGGCGAAGGGTGACGGCGACGCCGCCACCTGGCTCCCGCCACGGCATGCCTACCGCTGCGCCTACGTCGCACGCCAGATCGCAGTGAAGGTCAGGTATGGCATCTGGGTCACGGCCGGTGAGCGCGACGAGATGCGCCGCGTGCTGTCGCGCTGCCCGACGCAGCCGTTGCCGTTGCGCTGAACGACGGCTGGTCGCAGCCGCGACGTATGCACTCGGAAGGCTCGGCTACCAGCCGTCACGCAGGACCGTCTCGAGGGACTCGACGACGAAGTCGGCGCTGGTGACAGTGAGGCACATCGGCGGCTTGAGCTTGAGGACGTTCGCGCGTTCTCCGGTGGGCTGCACGATGATCCCGAGCTCGCGAAGTCGATCGCAGATGGCATAGCACTCGGCAGTCGCCGGATCGAGCGTCTGCCGGTCCCGCACCAGCTCGACCCCGAGGTAGAGCCCCATGCCGTGCACGGCGCCGATGATCGGATAGCGGGTCATCAGCTCCCGGCAACGGGCGATCATGCGGTCACCGACCGTCGCGGCATTGGCCTGCAGGTCTTCGTCGGCGATCACGTCGAGCACCGTCAGGCCGGTGATGCACGACACGGGGCTGCCGCCGGCGGAGGAGAAGAACGAGCCGGTGGTCCGGAACGACTCCGCGATCGCGCGAGTGGTGATGACCGCGCCCAGCGGGTGGCCGTTGCCCATCGCCTTGGCGATGGTGATGAAGTCCGGGGTCACGCCGTGCATCTCATAGGCCCACCAGTGATGACCGGTGCGGCCATAGCCCACCTGCACCTCGTCGGCGATCGCGAGGCCACCGACGGAGCGGACGGCGTCGTAGGCCGCGGCCAGATAGCCCTCGGGCAGCACGACGCCACCCGCATTGCCCAGCAGCGGCTCGCAGATGTACGCCGCCGGTGGACGACCCTCGGACGCGAGGCGATCCATGAGCTCACGGATCTCGATGGCGTATCCCCCGACCTCCGCACCTCGGAAGCGGCCGCGGAAGGAGTTGGGGGCCGCGGCGAGGTGCACCCAGTCCGGCCGGTTCTCCAGTGCCGCGGGGTTGTCGTAGAGCGACGTGGTCACGGCGTCCGACAGCGCGGTCCAGCCGTGGTAGGCCTCGTGCACTGCGACGACGTCCTGGCGGCCCGTCACGGCCTGCGCCATCCGCAGGGCGAGGTCGACCGCCTCAGACCCGCTGTTGACGAGGAACACCTGGTCGAGCCCCTCCGGCGCGAGCGCGGCCAACCGCTCGGAGAACTCGGCGATCGCGGCATAGTGGAACCGGGAGTTGGTGTTGAGGGTCCTCAGCTGGCGCTCGACCGCGTCGGCCAACCGTGGGTGACCGTGGCCGATCGCCGCGACGTTGTTGACCATGTCGACGTAGGCCCGCGCATCGGTATCCACGAGATGGTGACGCCAGCCGCGCTCGATCCGCATCGGAGAGTCGTAGTAGCTCTCCTGGACGGCGGCCAGCGCCTCCCGACGGCGGCGCAGCAGGTGGTTCGGGTCGGTCGTGGGTGCGGCGACATCGGTGCCGAGCAACGGCGACGGGTCCGGGCACAGCGTCAGCCATCCGCCGGCTGTCGTCGGCGTGGCGAACTCCGGAGGCTGGAGCGCGCTGTCGACGCAGAGCTGCACGCGCAGGGCGTTGTCGGCGACAGTGCCGAGCAGCGAGCCCCGGCCGACTCGATCACCCTGTGCCACCGACGCTCGGATCCCGCGCAACGCCAGGTGTGCACCGCTCTCGTGCTCGAGCGCGACGGCAGGTCCGACAACGGATGCGACGACGCCGTCCCACGGCGCGAGGACGGCGCTGCCGCGTGGAAGAGCGAGGTTGACCCCGAGAGCGACCGTCTCGGGCTCGTCCGTGCTGTCGAGCACGGTGCGGGTGAGGCGCGGCTCTGCCCAGCGCGTGCTCGCCGCGCCGGTAGCTGCAGCCTCCGTGAGCACCGCGACCTCCGCTCCGGCGGCCAGGAAGCGCCCCGAGTGCAGGGCGGTGCTCGTGACCGACAGGTCGACGACGCCCGGGGTCTCGCGCAGGAGGAGACCGGCACGGCCGATGGCCTCGTGAGCGGCCCGGTGGCGAGGGGTGGGGCCCCAGCCGAGAGCCGATCGGATCACCGCCTCCGCAAGGTCGAAGTCGACTGCACGTGCCGCGTGCACGATGCGCCACTCGTCCTCGAGGGGGCCGAGCAGGCCGTCGTTGTCGGGGTCGAGTGCGGCCTGGTGCTCGCTGCTCGCCACCAGGACCACACCACGCAGCACGATCAGTGGCCAGAGGGCAGCGACGTCGTCGTCGGTGAGCGGCACCACGTCGTGGAAGGCGAGGATCGCCGGAAGCACGCTGAAGGGGTCGTCACCGTCGTGTCTCAGGACCGAGGAGCAGGTGACGGCAAGGTCGCCCACGATCCAGCTGCGGCACAGGTCACCGAAGTCGATGACACCGTGCGGACGCACGCGGCCCGCGTCGTCGCGGTCACCCACCACGTTGTCGTCGGTGATGTCACCGTGGATCGCCTGCACCCGCAGCCCGGCCGAGACCGTCTCGAGTTGTTGGGATGCCCGGGTCGCGACATCGGCGATGAGTGCGCGCCGGTCGGGGTCCGAGATCGACCCGAGCAGCAGCGCCACGACCTCGTCGGCGCGACGCAGGTCCCACTGCACGGCTCGGTCCAGGCCCGGGTGGTCGAAGCCGGAGAGAGCGGCCGAGACGCGCCCGGCGAGCCGACCGAGGTCGGCCACGACGACGGGTGCGAGGTGCCGGGTGTCGGACAGCTGGCTTCCCTCGACGTAGGTGAGCAGCCGCAGAGGGAGCTGCTCCGCCCCGTCGGTGACCTCGTGCAGGAGGCCACCGTCGAGGCCGGCGACGGGCTCCGGTGCCGTGAACCCGGTGCCGATCGCGGCGAGCAGGAGCAGCGCAGCGTTCTGCGCCTCGATCGCGGATCGGCCCCAGCCGCGGTTGGCCACCTTGACGACGTAGCGACCACCCGCGGAGTCGATCCGGAAGTTGCGGTCCTGCTGGCTGCCGAGCTCGCGGACCGAGCCCTCGACGCCGTAGATCTCGCGGGCGAGGCGTACTGCCAGCTCGGCGTCTGTGGTGGGCCGTGGGGCCACCTCGAGCGGGCTGCCGTCGACCTGCATCGTCCGTCCCTGCTGCCGTGCCGTCGCGCGTCGTTGCACAGACGGTTCGGGAGGAGGATAGAGGGCGACCATCGTGGCCACCTGAGCCGCGGGTGCGCGCGGAGGCTCCATGTCCGGAATCGATGAGGATCCGCGCGTCGCCCCCGATGGCGCCGTCGACGGTCGACGCCTCCTGCGGCTGGCCGTGACGTCACCGCGCTTTCGCGCCGATTGTTCGCAGTGTGCTGCGCTGTGCTGTGTGGTCCCTGCGTTCGCGGCATCGACCGAGTTCGCGATCGACAAGGCCGCGGGTCACCCCTGCCCGCATCTCGCACAGAGCTTTCGCTGCGGCATCCACCTGGAGCTGCGAGACCGCGGATTCGTCGGCTGCACGGTCTATGACTGCTTCGGGGCAGGGCAGCACGTCACGCAGGTGACGTTCGGAGGACATGACTGGCGCAGCTCGCCCGAGGTCGCCGACCTGATGGGCGAGGTCTTCCCTGCGATGCGATTTCTGCACGAGCTGCTGCGCTACACCGCCGAGGCCCTCACCTGGAGTCGGGCGCTGCCGCTGCACGACGAGCTCGGCGCGGCCTACGACGACGTGCTGCGGTTGACCGACGAGGCACCCCACGTGCTTGCGGCGCTCGACGTGGCCGGGCTGCGGAGTGTGGTCAACGCGCTGCTGCTGCGGGCCAGCGATGTGGTCCGTAGAGACCAACCGGCGTACTCCGTCGACCATCGGGGTGCCGACCTCGTCGGGCAAGACCTGCGAGGCCTCGATCTGCGTGGCGCGAGCCTGCGCGGTGCGCTGCTCGTCGGTGCGGACCTGACTGGCGCGGACCTGCGTCGCGCTGACCTGATCGGAGCCGACCTGCGTGGAGCGGATCTCGGCGCAGCCGACCTGCGCGGAGCACTGTTCCTGCTCCAGTCGCAGCTCGATTCTGCGCGAGGCGACACCGCGACATCGGTGGCACCACCGCTGCGCGCGCCGGGTCACTGGGCGGCGTCGGCGTGATGCCGGGCTGAGATTCCTCAGGACTGCCGGTTCGCTGCCGATGGGTGGCCGAGCAACTCCCGCTCGCCCACGACCCGACGGAGCGCATCACCCATGACCGACCACCGTCCGTCCTCCAGCGACCACAGCGCCTCCTCACGCACGACGCGTCGCTCCATGACCGTCAAGCAACGGCTCTTCACGCTCGTTGCAGCGATCTGCTCCCTGTGGCAGATCTGGGTCGGTGCGGCGACGTACGGCCTGTCGCAGGCCCGCGCGGCAGCGGACGAGATCGTGTCCGCGACCCACCAGCAGGACACCGCAAGCAACGCGCTGTCGGCCTGGCTGGCCGACGCCGGTGTCGCCAACATGTACGTCGCGGTCGCGGCACTCGGAGACCCGGCTCAGGCGAAGCTGCAGAAGGACGCGTGGGACGCCGCGATGGCGGGCCGCGACGGGAGCATGGCTGCGCTGACCGAGCTCACGGTCAGCAGCATCGACGGGGGCCCGCGAAGGCGACGGCCGCTATGGCGACCCTCACGGTCTATGACGGGTCCTCCCAGAGCGCGCACTCCCGGGTGGAGGCCGGACACATCAAGGGCGGCACCAAGGTCGCGACCGTCGACAACCTCGACGCGAGCGGCGCCATGATGACCGCATTCGACGCCCTCAGCGCCGTGATCGATCAGCACGTGCACGACCAGATCGGGACGTGCGGTCGACGGGTGGCAGGTGCGGTTCTCCGACCGCGCCACCCGGCCCGCCGCGAACCCCTAGGTTGTCGCCATGTCCGATCGGATGAAGCCCGGCATGCGCGAGCAGCTCGAGGCTGACGACTACATGGGTCCCGCCACGTTCGGGCACCGTCCGTTCCTCACCGAGCCGGAGGAGCTCGACGAGTGGGCACCGCACGTCGCGATCGTGGGTGCCCCGTGGGACGGGGGCACGACCTACCGGCCGGGTGCGAGGTTCGGTCCGCGCGCACTTCGTTCCGCGCACACCCCCGGCACGTATCACCTCGACCTCCAGCTGGAGATCTTCGACCACCTCGAGGTGGTCGACTTCGGCGACGCGATCTGCCGCCACGGGCAGTGGGAGCCCTCACGTCAGGCGATCTATGACCGCGTGCACACCGTCGCCTCACGGGGGATCGTCCCGGTGGTGCTCGGAGGTGATCACGCCATCACCTGGCCCGCGGCCTCGGCGGTCGCCGACCACTATGGCCACGGCACGGTGGGGATCATCCACTTCGACGCGCATGCCGACACTGCGGACTCGATCGACGGCAACCTCGCCAGCCACGGCACCCCGATGCGTCGCCTCATCGAGAGCGGCGCGGTGCCCGGGCGCAACTTCGTCCAGGTCGGGCTGCGCGGCTACTGGCCACCGGCGGACGTGGTCGCGTGGATGCGCGAGCAGGAGATGCGCACGCACTTCATGACCGAGATCTGGGAGGAGGGAATCCACGCGGTGATCGACCGGGTGATCGCGGAGGCACTCGATGGCCCGGACTACATCTACCTTTCGGTCGACATCGACGTGCTCGACCCCGGTTTCGCACCGGGCACCGGAACCCCCGAGCCCGGTGGCATGACTCCGATCGACCTGCTGCGCACGGTGCGTCGGATCGCGACCGACACCCGCCTCGTCGGGATTGACATCGTCGAGGTCGCACCGGCCTATGACCACGCCGACATCACGGCCAACAACGGGCACCGGGTCGTCTGGGAGGCGCTCTCGGGCATGGCCAAGCGCCGCAAGGACGGTCTCGACATCGGGGCGCCGGGCCCTACCGGCTGACCTTTGGCGAGGACCGTGTCGGCCTGGCACACGCGCTGCAGGCTTGCGCGGTGGGTCCCGCGGGGACGCGGTGCCGGGACTCGCTCAGTCGCCAGGCTCGATGCGGTGCAGCTTGCGCATCCGCGGCGGCTCCGCGGTCAGCTCGGGCATCCGGGTGACGAGGTCGATGATGTGCGGTGTGGCGTCGTGCGCCGCATGGTGCGCCGGCGTCTCCCAGATCTCGTAGAAGGCAAGGACGTCGTTGTCCTCGACGTCCTCGTGGAGGTCATAGAGCAGGCAGCCGTCCTCCGCGCGGGTCGGCCCGACCACGTCGAGCAAGGCCTGGCGCAGCTCCGCAGCCTTCCCTCGCGCCGGCTGGAACTCCACGATGAGGGCGAGCCGGTGGTCGGTCATACGACGTCTCCTGACAGTCGGCGAGGTGCTTCGGTGATCGTGCTCGTCGAGCCCTCTCGGGGCAAGGACACCTGGTCACCCGTCGTGTGTCGGTCCGGTGCGTGGCGTCCGCGTCGGCGGATCCTGGTCAGGCGCCGGCGAGCTTGAGGGCTCGCGCCTCTTCCCACAGCTCGTCGCGGGCGTCGGGGTGCGCAGCCTGGTCGATGAGGTGGCGGGCCTGCGCGCGCTCGTCCCAGCCCCAGATCGTGGCCGTGCCCTGCTCGGTCACGATCGCGGTGGCCTGGAACGAGGTCACCGGCTCGTCGATCATCGGGACGATGGTGGAGACGTTGGCCCGCGGGTGCCACGAGCGGAGCGCGAGGAAGGCCTGACCGCCGGGGGAGTGCAGGGCGCCGACGATGAAGTCGGTTTGTCCTCCGAAACCGGAGTAGATGCGTCCGTTGACACGGGACGCGTTGGCCTGGGCATAGAGGTCGACCTGGAGCGCGGTGTTGACCGAGGTCATGGCCGGGTTCTTGGCGATGAGTGAGGGCTCGTTGGTCGTCTCGGTCCGCAACATCGAAACCCGCGGGTTGCGGTCGACCCAGCGATAGAGCTCCGGGGAGCCGAACAGGAAGGACGACGTGAGCGGCGTGCTGGTGTCGAGCGCGCCCGCCTGTTCTAGGTCGAGAACCCCGTCGCTGAACATCTCGCTCCACACCCGCAGGCCACGACGTGCGGTGAGCCCGGACAGCACGGCGTCCGGCACTGCACCGATGCCGAGCTGAAGGGTCGAGCCGTCTCCGACCCGGGTCGCCACCCGGTCTCCGATCGCGGCCGACACGTCGTCGATGACCATGGCCGGCGGCGATGCCAGCGTCGCCTCGACCTCGATCGCGACGTCGATGTCGTCGACGCTGATCTCGGCATCGCCGAAGGTGTAAGGCATCCCGGGGTTCACCTGCGCGATGACGATGCCGCCGCGCGCTCGCGCCGCCTCGATGGCGGCCGGGAGGATGTTGACCTCGATGCCGAGGGAGACCTTGCCGGCTGTCGCGGGCGATGTGTGCACGACCACGACGTCGGGCGGACACGTGGTCGCGAAGAGGCGCGGCACGAGCGAGAGCCGCGACGGGACGTAGACCAGGCGTGGGCTCGTGCGCATGCCCGGACCCACGAACGACGTCTCGAGCTCGACCCCCTCGCGGTCGGGCAGGCCCGGCTGTGCGTTCAGTGCGTTGAGGCGGTAGGTCGGGAAAACCGCGTCGAGCGCGGCGAGGACGACGTGCGGGGTGGCGAAGTTGCCGCTCACGACCACACGTGGGTGCGCGGGGACGCCGCCCAGGACAGAGGGGAGTTCCTCGATCGAGATCGTGCGCATGGCGTCCGTGTCCTGTCCTCTGGGATCCCTACGGTGGTGACGCTACCGATCCGGAGCCGGTCCTCGCCGGGTCGTCGACAGGTTGGGTGCTGTGATCTTGCGGACGCGCCCCGAACCGCGCGCGACGAACACAGCCGTGAGACATCGCTGCGCCGCACGGGTGACAGGTCGCCATGAGCCGCACCACCGGGGCGCTCCCGCACGTGCGGCTGCCCGGCACCTGCCGGGGGGGGGTTCACGAAGGGCATGGGGCGGTCTGGACGACTGTGCGGTCCTTCTCATGAGGCCGAGGAGAGGGTCACGGGAGGTGAGCATGACCGGCCGCCCACGTTGCTGAGACGGACCTCACGGACCTCGTTCGTACGGAGGATCCACTGGGGCGGCATCCCGCTTCCTGTGGTGTCACAGTGAGTGAGGACAACCAACTGACCGGGTTGAAAGGACATCGAGATGGCACTGGAGCGACCTGAGGCTCTCGTCATCGAGGACTCTCCTGAGATCACCCTCCTCGTGCGCGGCCTCCTCGAGAAGGAGGGCTACTCCGTCGTGGCGACGCCGCGAGGCAACCAGGGACTGGAGTGGGCCCGGGCGAAGCGTCCCGAGCTTGTCGTGCTCGACCTGTCGCTGCCGGACCGCGACGGTGTCGAGGTGTGCCGTGAGCTACGCGGGTTCAGCGACGCCTACGTCGTCATGGTCACCGCACGCGACGACGAGGTCGACAAGATCGTGGGTCTCACCGTCGGCGCCGATGACTACGTCACCAAGCCGTTCTCGCCGCGCGAGCTGGCCGCGCGCATCCGTGCGATGCGCCGTCGGCCGCGTGCGGCAGCCCAGCAGGAGGTGCGCGACTTCGGCCGGCTGCTGGTGGATCCGGTGGCCCGCGAGGTCATCGTCGACGGGGAGAACGTCGAGCTGACGAAGATCGAGTTCGACATCCTCGACCTGCTCTCCGGCAGCCCGCGTCGCACCTTCACCCGCGAGCAGCTGCTCGTTCAGGTGTGGGGCGAGTGGTTCGGTGACGACCACGTCATCGAGGTCCACATGGGCAAGCTGCGCAAGAAGCTCGGCGAGTCGGCGTCGCAGCCGCGCCACATCCGCACGCTGCGCGGAGTCGGCTACCGCTTCGAGCCGGCCTGACCCTGGCCACCTGATGAGCATCCGCATCGAGGGCGACGACCTCGATCGCGTCGCTCCCTTCGGGGTCCTGTGCGACGAGGATCTGGTCGTCGTGCGCACCGGCAGCTCGTGGAACCGGCTGACCCAAGACTTCGTCGGGAGATCGCTGCTCGACGTGTTCGATGTCGTGCGCCCGACCGGCCTGACCACGATCTCCGCCGTCCGCCGCCACCGCGACTCGATGGTGCTGCTGCGGCTGCGTGGTGACGGCCCTCGTCTGCACTTCCAGGTCGTCGACATCACCGAGCCGTCCGGCGTGCTCCTCATCGGGTCGCCGGTGGTCGCATCGTCGGAGGAGCTCGACAAGCTCGGCCTCTCCGCAGGTGACTTCTCTCCCATCGACCAGACACCTGACCTGCTGCTGCTGCGCCGCGGGCAGGAGCGCAGCCTGGCCGACCTGCGCACCCTCAACACCGAGCTGCAGCGCTCGGCGAGCGAGCTGCGCTGGGCCAACAAGATGCTCACCCTTGCCGAAGCCCAATACCGTCGGCTCGTCGAGCTGCAGCCGCTGGTGATGTACGTCGACATCCTCGGATCGCTCCCCGTCGCAGAGTTCGTCTCTCCTCGGGTGGAGGACTGGCTCGGCTATCCCGTGCGACGCTGGATGGACGAGCCCGGCTTCTTCTTCGACGTCGTCGTCCACCCGGTCGACCGTGATCGTGGCTGGGCCGCGCACCTGCACAGCGAGCGGCACAACGCGCCGTTCGACGAGCAGATGCGGCTGCGTACGGCCGACGGCCAGGTCGTCTGGACCCGGGCAGTGGACTCGGTCGTCGTCGATGACGACGGCGCGTCGCGTCGGATCGGTTTCATGCTCGACGTCACGTCGGCGAAGACCGCCGAGCTCGAGCTGCACGACACCATGTCGCGCCTCACGACCCTGCTGGCCCACATGCAGTCCGGCGTGCTGGTCGAGGACGCGCAGCGCCGGGTGGTGATGGCCAACCAGATGCTGCTCGACGTCTTCAAGTCCCCATCGGTCACGGAAGATCTCGTTGGTCTCCCAGCAGCGGCTGCAGTGGGCCAGCTGCTCTCCGTCACGACAGATCCGGCGCCGTTCCTCCGTCGCAAGGACGACCTCATCCACCGGCGTTGGCCGGCCGTCAACCAGTCGCTCGGCCTCGCCGACGGCCGCGTGCTCGAGTTCGACTTCCAGCCGATCGCTGCCGAGGGCGACGACCTCGGCGCGGTGTGGATGTTTCGTGATGCCACCGACCGGGTGCAGTATCAGGAGGCGCTCGCGCGTGCGCGCGACGAGGCGATCGCCGCGTCCGACGCGAAGACGCAGTTCCTCGCGTCGATGAGCCACGAGATCCGTACTCCGATGCACGGGGTCCTCGCGACGCTGGAGCTGTTGCGGACGACGTCGCTCGACAGCGAGCAGCGCGAGCTGGTCGACGTCGTCAACTCGTCCGCGACCACGCTTGTCGCGATCATCAACGACATCCTCGACCTCCAGCGCGTGGAGGCGGGTCGCATCGACCTGCTCAGCGAGCCGTTCTCACCGGAAGCGGCGGCGCGTGGGGTGTCCGACATGCTCGGGCCGCAGGCACATGCCAAGGGCCTCCAGCTCCGGCTCGTCGTCGACCCCGCGATGCCCGCCCTCGTGGTCGGCGACCCGCTGCGTCTCCGGCAGGTGCTCGTCAACCTCACCGGCAACGCCGTGAAGTTCACCAGCGCCGGGTCGGTCACGTTGAGTGCCTCCGTGGGCGAGCGGCGCGCCGGCGCGGTCATGGTCGACTTCGAGGTCCGTGACACTGGTGCCGGCATCCCGCAGGAGCGGCTCTCCGCGATCTTCGACCCCTTCGTCCAGGCGCGCACCGGCAACGAGGGCACGGGTCTCGGGCTGGCCATCTCCGAGCGGCTCGTCACCCTCATGGGCGGCCACATCCGCGTGACGAGCATCGTGGGGGAGGGCTCGTCGTTCCGGTTCTCGCTCCGCCTTCCCGAGACGTCCGAGCATGATGTGCCTTCGCCCGTCATCGACTCCGCCGGCGACGACGTGCCGACCGTGCTGGTGGCCGACGACAGCGTCGCGAGCCGAAACCTCCTCGTACGACAGCTGACGCGGCTCGGCGTCGCCGCCGTCGCTGTCGGCGGCGGAGAGGAGACCCTCGACGTCCTCGAGCAGCGGCGCTCCATCGGCCTGGTGCTGCTCGACGTCGACATGCCCGACCTCGACGGGCCGGCGACCACGCGACGCATCCGGGCCTATGACGACCGTCGCATCTCGACGGTGCCCGTCGTGGCACTAGTCGCGGATGACGACGAGGAGGTCCTGGCCCGGTGCCGCGACAGCGGGATGGACGGGCACGTGGGCAAGCCGGTCGACCTCGCCGAGCTGCGACGGGTCGTCGAGGCGATGCTAGGCACCACACGGTCATGACCGCGGCTCGCGGTCATGCAGCACGAGCGGTCGGCGCCACAGGTGGTCGACCGTAGGAACAGCGAGACGTCGGTGGTGAGTGGGCCACCTGGATGAGAGGACCACGGTGAAAGGCGTCATCTTCAACCTCGTCGAGGAGGTCGTTCGCGCCGAGCGCGGTGACGTCAGATGGGACCAGATCGTCGACGACGCGGGAGTGTCCGGTGCCTACACCTCGCTCGGCAGCTATCCCGACAGCGACCTCGTCGACCTGGCGGAGACCGTGGCCGCGCACGTCGGCACCGACCCGAACTCGGTCATCCGGCATGTCGGCCACCATGGCATCGCGATCCTGGTGACGCGCTATCCGGAGTCCTGCTGGCCGCACGACGACGTGCGGTCCTTCCTGCTGACCGCAACGAGATCATCCATCCCGAGGTCCGCCGGCTCTATCCCGGCGCGCACGTGCCCGAGTTCGTCTATCGCATCGAGTCCGACGAGGTCCTCGAGATGATCTACACGTCCGAGCGTGGTCGTTGCGACCTGGCCGAGGGCCTCGTGATCGGTGCCGGGCAGTACTACGGCCAGCGGGTGCACGTCGAGCAGACGTCGTGCCTGCACCGCGGTGACGATGTCTGCGTGCTTCGGGTGACGTGCTCATGACCGAGCCCAGCGGAATCGACCGCGACGAGCTCTCGCGCCTCGAGCGGCGGGCGGCACGAGAGTGGACTGCGCGCCTCGAGGTCGAGCTCATCGCCGAGAACCAGCTGCGACGGTCCCATGAGCGCTCACGCGAGGTCGAGCTCCTCGCCGCGATCGCAGTGATCGTCAACGACAGCTCTGACGCGCTCGCCGCACTCGGCGCGGCAGCGCGGGTGCTGCGCAGGCACTGTGACTTCGCGGTGTCGCACGTGCTCGTGCCCGACGATGACGGTGCGTTCGTCACCTCGGACATCTGGGATGCCGATCCGACCCAGCTCGACTTCCTCGACCGAGTCGTCTCGGCCACAGTGGACGAGCGATTCCTGCCGCCGCGCGGGCTTCCGGGCGAGGTTGCCGCGTCGCACCTGGCCCTCTGGCTCCCCAACTTGTCGATGGCGGCCAACTATCCGCGCAACGCCGTCATCACCGGCGGGGCCTCCTGGGCGTTCCCCGTCATCACCGGCATCGACGTCGTCGCCGTCCTCGAGTTCGTGCACCCGACGCCGCGAGCGGCCGACGAGCGGATGCTGCAGCTCGCGCCGTCCATCGCGACCCAGCTCGGCAGGGCATTCGAATGGCAGCGCATGCGGCACAAGCAGGATGCGGACCGCACCCGGCTCGAGGATCTCCTCGCCCAGCGCGACGAGGACATCAAGGGACTCAAGCGGGAGACGCGTGCCGCGGACGAGACACGCGCCGCCTACCTCGCCTTCCTCGTGCACGAGGCCGAGTCCTCGATCAGGCTCCTCACGGCTCGCGACGACGGGTCCGACCGTGGGGTGGTCGAGTCGCTCCAGGCGGTCGTGACCCGCCTGGTTGCCGCCGCCGACGGCAGCGGCAAGCGGATCCTCGGTGAGCGGCTGCTGTGCGCACCTGACGAAGTCGTGGCGTCGGTCGTCGCCCGGTATGCCGACGGCCCGGTGCCCATCGACGTCGTGGCGAGTGGTGCTGCGCAGGACTTCGTCACGATGCTGCACCGGCCCAGCGTCGAGCGGATCATTGACGAGCTCGTCTCGAACGCGTTGTCGCACGCCGGAGGTGCGCGCGTCGAGGTCCGCGCCACGGTCGGCGCGCAGGACCTGACGATCGACGTGCGCGACCTCGGCGTGGGGTACACCTGGGACGGCAACGGGATCCGCGCTTCGGGCGGTGGCGGCCTGGCCCAAGCGGCTCGTCTGGCCGCAGCGCTGGGCGGCTCGCTCACGATCACGGCACAGCCGGGTGGCGGCACCCTGGCACGCGCGCGGGTGGCGGCTCGCTCCGGTGGCCCAGCCGCGTGGACGGTGCGCAGCCAGCGGGTGCTCCTCGTAGACGACAACGAGATCAACCGTCGCCTCGCGGCCGCGATGCTCGATCGCATCGGTCTCGCGACCGACGTCGTCAGTGGCGCCGCCCCCGCACTCGAGGCGATGCGGACCACGCCGTACGGCCTGGTCTACATGGATGTGCAGATGCCCGACATGGACGGTCGCGCGGCGACCCGCACGTGGCGCACCGTCACCGACGGGGCGACATCGGTCGACGTGCCGATCGTGGCCCTCACCGCGCACGTCGGACAGACCGAGCGAGACCTGTGCCGGGAGGCCGGGATGGTCGACTACCTGAGCAAGCCGTTCGGGATCGACGCGTTGGCGCAGATGTCACGCAAGTGGCTGGACCGCGACCAGATCGACAGCGATCAGACGGCGCCAGCGGCGAGGTAGGCGCGGACCTCCACGACGGTCTGGGCGGTCACCGTCTCGATGGCGACCTGGAGGGCGGCGTAGTGCTCCGTGCGACCCTCGGTCGCCGCCTCCTGCATCGCCCGCGTCGCGCCGCGTACGCCGACGGCGCCGAGCATCGCGGCGGGGGAGCCGAGCGCGTGCGCCGCGGACTTGATCTCCGGGTCATCGCCTCCGGTGAGTGCCTCGCGGATGGCGGCGAGCCGCCCGGGCACCTCGTGGACGAAGGTCTGGAGGGCCTCGCGGACGAGCACGCGGTCACCGATCTCCTCGACGAGCGCCTCGATCCGTTCGATGTCGAGCACCGCGTTCGAGCCGGTCATCGTGCTCCCTCTCGTCGCTGTCATGCCCTCAGTCTCGGCAGGCCGCGCGCGCTGAGTCGAGGCGGGTGAGCGGGCGGTGAGCACACCCTGAGCCAGCTGGGCTGTCGGTATCGATCCTCCTCTGCCAGCGCGCTCGTGGCGCGGGTTGGATGGCGGCGAGTGAGGGACGGCCCGCGCTCTCGCCACAACCGCCGACGGGCTGTGCGACCTGGTGCCGCCTACGATGATGGTGCTCCGAGCCCCGATCCCTCTGACCCTGCGGGCGTCACGAGACCGGGCCCAGCCTCGGCGGGTCGACCATCAACAGGAGACGTCCGGTGAGTGCCGCGGTGGAGTCACCCGCCCGTGGGCGTTCGACGTCGGCGAGCGTGCGGCCCGGCGTCCTGCTCGGGACTGCCTGTGTCATCGGCGTCCTGGCGACGGCGCTGCTGCTCTGGGTCGGCGACGGCCGTCCCGTCGCGGCACCCGACGGTCTCCCCGATCCTGGTCTGGGCACGCTGTGGGCGCTGCCTCTCGTGCGTACGCTCGCCGACCTCGCGTCGATCCTCACGGTCGGGCTGCTCCTCTCCGGTGCGGTGCTCGTTCCGGCGCGTGCCGGCGAGCTGCGCGGCGCCCGCCTCATGTGGACCCGCGCCGCCCGCTGGTCGGCCGTCGTGTGGGCTGCTCTCGTCGTGGTCCTCATCGTCTTGACCTACTCCGACGTCATCGCCTCGCCCGTCTCCGAGACCCTCGACATCACGCAGCTGTGGAGCTTTGTCAACGACCTGGACCTCGGTCGGTCTCTGCTCGCGCAGCTTCTCCTGGTGCTCTGCGTCGCGGCCGCCGCCTATACCGTGCGCACTACCACCGGTGCCGCGCTCACCTGCCTCCTCGCGCTGATCGCCGTCGTGCCACCGACACTGTCGAGCCACTCCGGCGCGTCGGCGGACCACTCGATCGCGGTCTCGAGTCTCATCGTCCACGTCGTGTCGCTGAGCCTCTGGTGCGGCGGCATCACAGCGCTCGTCCTGCTCGGTACGTCGGACCGCCGCCCGCTGCCCCATGCCGTGCGCAGGTTCAGCGCCCTCGCCCTGTGGTGCGCCGTGGCGGTCGCTGCCAGCGGCTTTGCCAGCGCTTGGGTGCGTCTCGCCGCGCCGTCCGATCTGGTGACCACGTCGTACGGCCGGATCGTGCTCGTCAAGATCGCGCTGCTCGCGGTGCTCTCCGGCATCGGCCTCGCGCATCGTCGCGTCACCCTGCCGAAGCTGGACGCCGAGCCGGGCCGACTGCTGTTCCTCCGCGTCGCGGCCGTCGAGGTCGTGGTCATGGCCGCGACCGTCGGCGTCGCGGTGGCGCTGTCCCGGACGGCACCGCCCGTGTCCGCAGACGCACCGCTCGAGTCCTTGTCGCCGGCCCGGCTGCTGCTCGGCTTCGACCTCCCGCCTGCCCCGGATCTCGGGCGTCTGCTGTGGGGCGAGGCACGGCTCGACGGACTCTGGATCGCGGTCTGCGTGCTGCTCGCGGCGCTCTATGCGATGGGGCTGCGCACCATGCGTCGCTCCGGCGACGTCTGGCCGTGGGGCCGCACGGTGCTGTGGGGCTGCGGCGTCGTCCTGCTGCTCCTGTCGACGTGCACGGGCCTCGCGACCTACAGCCACGTGATGTTCAGCGCCCACATGGTGCAGCACATGCTGCTGAGCATGGTCGTGCCCATCTTCCTGGTGCTCGGTGCACCCATCACCCTGGCGCTGCGCACGCTGCCGCGAGCATCGGGCGAGGTCGGACCGCGCGAGTGGTTGTCCGCGGTCGTGCACTCGCGATTCGTCGGCTTCATCTCCAACCCGATCGTGGCCTCGACGATCTTCGTGGTCGGGTTCTACGGCCTCTATTTCACCGGGCTCTTCCCGTGGCTCATGACCGGGCACTGGGGTCACGTCGCGATGGACGTGCACTTCCTGCTCGCCGGCTCGCTGTTCTTCTGGAGCCTCATCGGGATCGATCCCGGCCCGCACCGGCCGCCGTTCCTCGTACGCATGGTGATCATGCTGATCGTCATGCCGTTGCACTCGTTCTTCTCGATCGCGCTCATGATGACCTCGACCGTGATCGCCGAGGACTTCTACTCCACCCTGCAGCGACCCTTCGCGACGGATCTGCTGGCCGACCAGCACCTCGGCGCGGCGATCGGCTGGGCGACCGGCGAGATCCCCATGCTGCTGGTGATGGCGGCCATGTTCTGGCAGTGGGTGCGCGCCGACGAGAGAGAGGCGCGACGCACCGACCGTGCGCAGGAGCGGGCGTCGTCGACCGGGCAGGGCACGGACGAGCTGGCTGACTACAACGCCTATCTCGCCTCGCTGGGTCGTCGCGACGGCGCCGACGGCTGACCGCGCTGACGGCTGACCGCGACGGTCAGGCCGGGATCAGTCGCGGTCGAGGACCCAGATCCAGAGCAGCCCGAAGACGGCGAAGAGTCCCGCGACGATGGCGATCGACGCGTCGAAGGACACGCTCGCCATCTTCGCGAACAAGGCGGAGAACAGGGCCACGAACGCCAGCAGCACGATCGTCGCGGAGATCGGGTGAACCGGGTGCGTGTCGTGGGAGCTGGGGGCGGTGTCAGATCCGGTCATGGCGGACAGGCTAGCGCCCGCGGCCGCTGCTGCGGCCGGTGTGGCCGCGACCGCGACCGCGACAGTCGCGACAGCAGCGAGCGGTCAGCCGGCCGGTGCCGGGGCGGCCGCGGAAAGCGGAAGGCGCTCGTCGAGCATCCGGCCGACGACCCGGCGGTCGCTGCGGCGGGGACGGCGGCGGGGATGGCACCTACCCCGGCTGTTCCGCTGATCAGCAGCACAAAGACCAGTGACGAGACGATGAGCCGGGTGAAGGCAGCCATTCCGCACGCCGTACCGATCGCCGGCGCCGCCGTCGGTGACATGTCGGCCAGCTGGCCCACGAGCATCGTCACGGCGACTCCGATGAGGACCCCGGGGAACACCGGCCCGCCACGGAACCCGACCCCCAGGCAGATCGCGTACCCGATCGCCCTGCCGAGCAGGATCGCGAGCACGAGCCACCCGCTGGTCTGGGTGAGCAGCGACGGCAGTGCCGACAGCCCCCGGCCTCGAGCAGCAGCGCACCGGCCACGATCGGCCCGCCGAACAGCGCAGACACCGCGGAGAAGGCGCCGGCGGTCGAGAGCACCTGGGCGCCGGCCCCGGTCACCTTCGAGGTGCTCATGGCGAACATGCCGACCCCGGAGCCGAGAGCGATGAGCGGACCCTCCGGGCCTCGCACGGCGCCGAATGCGAGCGAGGCGATGGCGGCCAGTTCCACGCTCGGGAGGAACGCCACGGCGGTCGGGGTGAGGCTGATCCCGGTCAGCGGCTCATGGCCCCCGTCGCCAGGAAGCAAGGTGCGCGCCGCCCACACCAGCAGGCCACCGACAGCAGGGAGCCCCAGGACGAGCCACCACGGTGCGGTCGTCTACCCCATCGCCGCTGGGAGGGTGTGCCAGAGCCAGTGCTCGATGACGTGCACGGCCTCGAGGAAGACCAGGGCGACCACGGCGGTCGGCACCCCGATGGCCGCGCCGATCGCGATGAGCCGGAGGTAGTCCGGACCGCTGATCTGCAGAGCGGGTCAGGATGCGTCGCTCACGGGTCGCTCCTCGGGGTACGGCGTGGCGGACGGGTCGGAGGCCACGTGACCATGCGACCCGCGAGGTCGACCAGCTCGGCCGCCGGGTCGTCGGTGATGCCGGTGTGCACCGGTGACGGCTGCACCACCGTGCTGCGCGGTGCCACGAGCCACCGGAACCGGTCACCCGGTGAGCGCCGTCCGTTGTCGCCGGCGGCGGGGCTGCCGGCGCATACCGCGGCAACCGCGTCGAGGTGCAGGCGTACGCCGTCGACGTCGAGATCGGGGTCGATCGCCTGGGCGCGACCGAGGTCGTCGGTGATGAACGCGGCGAGGTAGTCCAGGGCGCGGCAGTAGACGACGACGCCGACGTTGACCGACTCGCATCGATCGACGCGCGGCACCACGCGCAGCACCGCCCACTCATACCCGTGCGACACGAGCCACCTCCACGGCGTCGAGCCAGGTGGCAGGCGCGGCGAGGCGTTCGGTGAGGACGTCGACGTAGGCCGAACGCACATCGTCCGGTGAGGTGAACCCGGGCTCGGCGTCGAGCCACTCGTCGGGCACGAGGACCAGCACCTCGTCGAGCAGTGCCGAGGTGATGCGTGGGGCGAGCCGGTCGTGCGCCGCGGTGAGCGACGCAGCGACGGGCAGCAGCACGTGGTCGGCGGCCGCACGGTAGGGCCGGGTGGCTGCGGTGGCCCTGCTCGACCAGTCGTGGTGGAAGTAGAGCGCGGCGCCGTGGTCGATGAGCCAGGGCGTGCCGTGCCAGCGCAGCAGGTTGGGGTTGCGCCAGGACCGGTCGACGTTCTGCACGAGAGCGTCGAACCACACCACGTCCGCGGCGAGCGCGGGGTCGACGCCGTCGGGCCGCTCCATCCCGAGGGAGCCGGGCAGGAAGTCCATGCCCAGGTTGGTGCCGTGGCTGGCCCGGAGCAGGTCCTGGACCTCCTCGTCCGGCTCAGCGCTGGCCATCGAGGAGTCGAGCTCGACCACGACGAGCTCGGGCACCGGGAGGTCGAGCCGTCGACCGAGCTCACCGACCACGACCTCCGCGACGAGGGCCTTGCGACCCTGGCCCGCGCCGCGGAACTTCACGACGTACATCCCGAGGTCGTCGGCCTCGACGATCCCCGGCAGCGAGCCGCCCTCGCGCAGCGCCAGGACATAGCGGGTGGCCCGCACGATCCGCAGGCCCCGCGCGGTCTGGACGCTCGGTGTCATGGCCTGCAGGCTATCGGGCCGCCCACCTGCGACGACGCGGGTTGCGCGACTACACGAAGACGTCCGGTGGCGGACGGTCACTGGCCCGGGCCGCTCCGGAAACCCCGCCGGGAACTCACGATCGTCTCCGCCGGGAATACCTGCTCGTCGACTGTCGGTTGTCCCCGGCAGACTCTCGGTGAGGGCAGGCTCTCCTCACTGTCGAGGTGTCCGCCCCGCCGCACGAGTTGCACCTAGGGGCCACCCACCGCGCTCGTGGCGCCCTGGTGCGTCACCTCGCACGGCCAAGAGCTCGACCTCAGGGTCGCGCAGAACCTGCAACAGACGGAGCTATGCGCATGTCGTCCTCACCTGACCAGCCGGAGACTGCGGCCGCCGCGGTCATCACCGACGAGCAGCGCAGCTGGGCGGTCTCTGCCGCCGGGCTGCCGCTCGACCCGCTGCGCTGGCGCGCCCTCGGCGTCATCGCCATCGCGCAGCTCATGATCATCCTCGATGCATCGATCGTGAACCTCGCCCTGCCGTCGGCAAAGAAGGACCTCGGCATCGCCGACGCCGACCAGCAGTGGGTCATCACCGGCTACGCCCTCGCCTTCGGTGGACTGCTGCTCCTCGGTGGTCGCATCGCTGACTACATCGGCCGCAAGCGCGCCTTCATCATCGGCCTTCTCGGATTCGCCGGTGCCTCCGCGCTCGGCGGCATCGCGTCGACCGGGCCGCTCCTGTTCTCGGCTCGCGGGCTCCAGGGCGCCTTCGCCGCACTGCTGGCACCGGCCGCGCTGTCGCTGATCACCGTCACCTTCCACGAGCCCAAGGAGCGCGCGCGTGCGTTCGGCGTCTACGGCGCCATCTCGGGCGGCGGAGCAGCGCTGGGTCTGCTCCTGGGCGGCATCCTGACCGAGTACTTCTCGTGGCGCTGGTGCCTCCTGGTCAACGTCCCGATCGCGATCGCGGCCGTTGCTCTGGCTGTCCCGTTCGTCCGGGAGAGCCGCGCCGACGGGGTGGCGAGCTATGACGTGCTCGGTGCCATCACCGTCTCGGTCGGTCTTGTCTCCCTCGTCTACGGCTTCACCAAGGCCGCACCGCACTCGTTCACCGAGACGGCACACTGGACCGAGCCCTCGACCCTGATCTGGTTCGCGGTGGCCGTGGTGATGCTGGGCAGCTTCCTCATCATCGAGAACCGCGTCGCCAACCCGCTGCTCCCCATGCGGATCCTGCTCGAGCGCAACCGCGGCGCGTCCTACCTCGTGTCGCTCGTCGTCGGCATCGGTCTCTTCGGGATGTTCTTGTTCCTGGGGCTCTACTTCCAGGTCGTGCTGGGCTACTCCCCGATCAAGGCCGGGTTCGCGTTCCTGCCGTTCAGCGTTGGGATCATCCTCGGCGCGGGTGTGGCCAGCCAGCTGCTGCCGCGTGTCGGCCCCAAGCCGCTGATGGTCCCTGGTCTGCTCATGGGCGCCGCCGGGCTCGCCTGGCTCTCCCGGCTGGAGTACGACTCGACCTACTGGGCGCACATCTTCCCCGCGATGATGCTCATCAGCGTCGGCATGGCGTTCAACTTCATCCCGGTGTCGACCACCGCCCTGCACGGCATCGGCAAGGCTGATGCCGGCGTCGCCTCCGCCATGCTCAACACCTCGCAGCAGGTCGGCGGAGCCGTCGGCACGGCCCTGCTCAACACCGTCGCCGTCGCTGCCACGACCGCGTACATCGCGGCCAACGGCATCGCCGGCCCCGCCGGGATCAACCCGGCCCTGACCGCCGGCTACACCCGCGCGTTCACGGTCGGTGCCGCCCTTCTCGTGCTCGCTGCGGTCCTGGCCGCGGTGCTCTTCACCGTCGGCAAGGACGCCGTCAAGGAAGGCGACGACCAGGACGCTCCGGTGGCGCACATGGGCTGACGCCCGCCGAACGACCACAGCACCAGGGCCGGTGACCCTGGAGGTCACTGGCCTTCGTGGGTCCGAGGTCGTCGGGCCGTGGGCAGGCGTGTCACCGGCACCGGCTGGCGCCCGCTCTGCTCCCGTCGCCCGGCGAGCGCGTCAGGCGACGCCGTGGGGCCGGAACTGCACGCTGACGCGCGGCCCGACCGTCTTGCTCGTCTTCGGTACCGAGTGCTCCCAGGTGCGCTGGCAGGAGCCACCCATGACGAGCAGGTCGCCGTGGCCGAGCGCGAAGGCCGTGCTCGACCCACCGGTGCGCGGTCGCAGCAGCAGCGTGCGCGGCGACCCGAAGGAGACGATCGCCACCAGGGTGTCCTCACGTGCCGCCCGGCCGATCGTGTCGCCGTGCCAGGCCACCGAGTCGCGGCCGTCTCGATAGAGGCAGCACCCGGCGGTGGTGAACGGCTCGCCGAGCTCCCGGCGGTAGTTGGCCGACAGCGCCGCGCGCGCATCGGTGAGGACGGAGTGGGGCAGCGCCGCGCC
>JANXWJ010000147.1 GCA_025351185.1 Candidatus Nanopelagicales bacterium | reverse complement strand
GGGGCTGGATCGGGCTGAGTCGACCGGCGGGCAGCCACAAATGCTCCCGGCCGCGGCCGGCATCCCACGCGACGGGGGCCTACCACGTCACGTCGCGCTTCTCCCACGCGAGCAGAACACCTGGCACCACTCGGCCGGCATCGCGCACCCAGACAGGACACCGGACGCACGTTTCAGCGCCACATAATCTTGCGGGTACCTCGCGCCCGGCGAGCGTGTTTGCGCCAAGACCGGTGTCGCAGCCGCCCTCCTGGGTCGCGCGCGAGCCGGAGCTGAATGTTCACAAGCCCACCGTCTGGGCGTCACCCTTCGGTAGTCCTGACGAGTACTCGTCACCGACATCTACTGGACTGGACGACGTCATACCCCCCACGATCATTCGGATGCCGACGCTCACGACAAAGGCGGAACAATGGGGCGACAGGGACTCGAGCGCGAGATTGTGGATAGCGGGACCTACAGCAACGCCGTGGAGCAGGTGCGTGAAGCGGGCGTGCTATTGCCAACGTTCGCGCAGCTCGCAGATCCGTTCACCATCCCCGGCGCCGTGACTGCCGCCCTATCGACAGTCGACCCGAACACACCGGACCCGCTGAACCTGTTTCGCGTTCATTGGTTCAACGGGGCTGACAGTCGTGAACGAGTCGCCGTACCGCAGCACCTCGTGCTGCCGACCGAGTTGACCGGTGTCGATGCCCCCATCATCGTGATTCTGGGCGACCGCTTCCCGATGATCGCGGCTCACAAGGTGCTCGCCGCCTACTCGGTCCTGGCTCCTCGCATCGTCACCGGCCAGTTCGACCTCCAGTCGCAGCGCGCGATCTGGCCTTCGACAGGCAACTACTGTCGCGGGGGCATCGCCATCAGCCGGATCATGGGATGCCACGGCGTCGCGATCCTGCCCGAGGGCATGAGCCGCGAGCGGTTCGACTGGCTCAACGCGTGGTGCGCCTCGCCTGTCGAGGACATCATCCGCACGCCCGGCACGGAGTCGAATGTCAAGGAGATCTACGACGCGTGCGCCCAGCTCGAGCGCGACGGGTCGAACGTCATCCTCAACCAGTTCGCGGAGTTCGGTAACCACCTCGGCCACTACGCCGTGACGGGTCGCGCGATCGAAGCGGTCGTGGAGGCGAACCGGATTGCGAACCCCAACCTGCGCCCTGCGGCGTTCACGTCGGCGACCGGCTCGGCCGGCACCATCGCGGCGGGCGACTGGCTCAAGGACCGGTACGGCACGAAGATCGTGGCGGTAGAAGCGGTCGAATGCCCCACGATGCTCGAGAACGGCTTCGGGGAGCACAACATCCAGGGGATCGGCGACAAGCACATCCCGCTCATCCACAACGTGACGAACACGGACCTAGTCGTCGGCGTCTCCGACGTCGCGACCGACCAGCTGCTGGCGGTCTTCAACACCGACGTCGGCCGATCGCACCTCCGTGATCGGCGCGGAGTCCCGGACGACGTCGTGTCGTCGCTCGACGCGCTCCGCATCTCGTCGATCGCCAACATTGTCGCCGCGATCAAGGTGGCGAAGCTGCTGCGGCTCGGGCCGGACGAGGCTGTTGTGACGGTCGCGACGGACGGTGCGGCGATGTACGGCTCCGAGCTGGCCACGAAGATCCTCCCGCGCGACTACCCCGGCGGTATCGACGCCGTAGCCGCGGCCGAGGCGTTCGGACGACACGTCCTCGGTGCCGGCGAGGACCACCTCCTCGAGCTGAACCGTCGTGAGCGCGACCGGATCTTCAACCTGGGCTACTACACCTGGGTCGAGCAGCAAGGGATCCCGGTCGAGGAGTTCGAGGCCCGGAGGAGCCAGGCGTGGTGGCAGGAGCTGCGCGAGCTGCTGCCCGCGTGGGACGCGATGATCGAGAGCTTCAACGCGGAGACAGGCGTCTCTATCGGGTGATCCAACGCGGCGTCGGCCGGCACGAAGGACGTCCCGCCGACGACCCGCGCGGTACGACGGGTCCTGTCGGAAGTTCACAAGGACGACCGGCGCGATTGCGCGGACGAGGACATGGGCCGTCCAGGTGCAGGAAGCCGGTGGTCTCGGACACCAGCAGCCCCAGGACGTCGGTGAGGGACGGCAACGTCGAGGCGCGACGTACAGAGCGAGCCCTCGACGCCGGACTCGCGCATGACGAGGTGGCGCACGGCGGAGTGCGGGCCGCGCACGAAGGTCGCGACGGCGACCGGCTCCTCGGCCTCGCCGCTGGCTGCGATGCCGGGGAGCTCGGGCCAGGTCTCGTGCGAGACCCGCTCAACGAACACCTCGAGGATGCCGCCCTCGGTCACCAGCATCGAGGTCCCGGCGGCCGGGGCCCCGGTGTCAGGTGCGCACGACCGTGGCCATTGCCGCGAACTCCCCGCGCTCGAACGGGCCAAAAGTAGAGGTCAGCACCTCGCGAACGTCCGGCTCCTCGGCTTGCGTGAGCCGCCCCAGCGGCGACCTGGGAAGCCCGGTCGCCGCTGGGGCGGTCCTATCGGCGCCTTGCGACCCAGACGATGACAACGACAACGACTACGACCCCGATCGCGAGCGGTAGCGCACGCTTGAGCACCGGTGCCCCAGCCGTGCCCAGGAGATCGATCGAGTCCTCCTGCTTCACCGAGGGACGAGGAGCGGTGACCGGCGATACCGGCGTTGCCGCCCCCTCAGTCTCGTCCGGGCTCGGCGCCCCGGCGGCAGCCACGGTGGTGATTAACGCCGCCAGGTTGGCGGAGAACTGATCGATGATCCGGCTGGCGACGTCCTGCATGACACCACGACCGAACTGGGCTGCCTTGCCGGTGATGGCGAGCTCCGTGACCACGTCGACACGCGTCCGGTCGGGTGACTCTGCCACCAGGGTGGCGACGACCTTGCCCTGAGCCGTTCCGGCGCCACGTGTCTCCTTGCCGGTGCCCTCGATCACCAGGCGGTGCTCCGACTCGTCGCGGCTCACGAAGGTTGCCTTGCCGCCATACACCTGGCTCACCGGGCCCAGGCGCACCTTCACTTTCCCCGTCAGATCGTCTCCATCATGGGTCTCGAGGGTGGCGCCCGGCATGCACGGCGCCAGAGCCTCGACATCCTGGAGAGCCCGCCAGGTGGTGTTGATGTCGGCGGGAACCACGAAGGTGTTGGTGAGGTCCATCTGAGTTCCTGGTCAGGCCGTCAGCGAACCACGACGACAGGGCACTCAGCCGTCCGGATGATCTTGTTGACAACGCTGCCGAGCACCAGCTTGCCCACGGCGGAACGACCGTGCGTGCCCGAGAAAATGTACGCGGCACCTGCCCGGGTCGCCTGCTGGACGATCGACTCGGCGACGTCCTGCGTGCCGGCGACGCCGGGAACAGCGCGTCCTTCGACCTCGATGCCCCGGTCCTCGAGCGACTTGACCGCCGCAGCCAGAACGTCGTCGATCGCGTGCAGGTCCTCGCCACCGACGGAGCCGCGGCCGGTGACGACCTCCTCGACGACGTGCACGACGAGCACGCGGTCACCGAGCCGAGCGGCGAGATCCCCGGCTGCCGTGATGGCATGCTGCGCTGCCTCGGTCTGGTCGAGTGCAACGACGATGGTCTCGGACATTCGAGCCTCCTGAACGTCTGGTCCTGCGGTGCGGCGCCAACTCACGACCCCTGGCAGGTGGTGGTGCCCGACGCTAGTACGGCGCCACGGATCTCCTACATGTCACACATTGCCAAGACCGGAGGCCTGGTTTCGGCGATGAGGGACACCCAGGGCGAGGGCAGGCGCCGCTTGTGACGCCAGCTAGATGTCGGCGTCCATCCGGGGCTTCGCCCGGCCCCCGAATCCGCGATCCCTGTTTCGAGCCCACGGCGGCGGCTGCGTCTGTCTTCCGCCGATGAGGGCAGCCACCTCGTCGAGTCGGCCCCTTGCGGCGCCGATCGCCAGTGCCGTGACACCTGCCGCGCGGAGGTCCGAGCTCGCTGTTCTACGCCGACCCCATGAGGGCGATGCCGAAGGCGCCGGGTCGAAGCAGCGAGACCTCGTCAGAGCTCGGTGCCTGGACCTTGACGACGACGTCCGCCGCGCAGGCCGGGTGGCGATCAGTGGTGATCCGCGCGCCTGCGCCGGACAGCTCCTCGTCCAAGCTGGCCGCGTTCAACGCGGCTACCGAGTCGATGACGACGTCGTAGCCCAGTCCACGCAGGGCAGCGACGGTCTTCGCGGTGGCCGCCGCCATCCGCTCCAGCCTGCGACTCGCGCAGAACGCCAATCAGCGTCGGTCCGATCCCGCAGTCCCTGCCCCAGCGAGGTTGCTAGAGCTCGAGGTTGGTGACGCGGAACCCGACGTGCGTGTTATAGCGCATGTTGATGCCGATCAGGAGGGGCGTGATGCCCTCGACGAGACGACTCGCCTCCAGGCTCCCCGCGTCGATGACGCGCAGGCCGCTGACCCGTCCGAGCACCTCCGCGACCAGCTGCTTCGCTTCCTTGCTGTCGCCGCAGACGAGCGTGTCCTGGTCGAGCGCCTTTCCCACGGTCGCGAGCTCGTCCGCGCTGACGGTGTGGAGGCCCGAGACCACCTCGACACGGCGGTCGATGAGCGAGCGGGCCTGCTGCGCGGCAGAGCCCTGCCATGGCTGCAAGAGCTGCGTGGGCCGACCACCCACGACAGTCGCGAGCGGGACGGTCGCATCGAGGGCGACCTGCCCGGGCTTCCAGCTGCCCGCCACGGACTTGAGGACCGCGGCCTGACTGGCGAACGGGACCGTGACGACGACCAGACGGTCGGCTTTGGCGACCGCGTTCTCATTGGTTCGACCGGTGATCCTGCCGCCCTGCACCGTCTCGAGAGCCGACGACGCAGCCTGCTCGGCGCGGGCGGCGTCACGCGACCCGATGCACACCGCGTATCCGGCATCGGCGAGCCTCAGCGCGAGGCCGAAACCGAGATTGCCCGTTCCGCCGAGGATCGCGATGGTCTCAGCCACGACGGGCCTGCGTTCTCCGAGCGCGAAGCGGGTGCATATCGGTCCTCCTCGATGTGCGCGCTGGTTCGGCGCGGTGCGAGGACGATAGACATTGGAAGTGGGAATGACCCACGGCGATATGTACGAACTATCGGCGTGATCGTTGTGAGATTGCGCTAACGTGTGAGCGATGGACGACGAACACGTCGGAGGCGCCGCCCTGGAGCGGGCGCTCACGGTCGGCGAGCTGCTGGCCGATGACGTGCTTGCCGGCGCGGAGATCAGGGCAGGACGGGTGGGGCTCGCCCGCCCGATCAGCGCCGTCAACGTGATGACGGTGCCCGAGATCAGTCGATGGGTACGCCGGGACGAGTTCCTGCTCGCGACGGGCTTTCCCCTCCCACGCGACGACGCCGGACAGGGTCAGCTCCTCCGTGACTTGCACGAGGTGGGGCTCGCAGGCATCGGCATCAAGCTCGATCGGTACATGCCCGAACTGAGCGACGAGATTGTCGCCGTCGCAGAGCAACTCGGCCTCCCGCTCGTCGTCATCCCGGAGGAGGTCAGGTTCGACGACATCCTGACCCGAGCGTTCACCACCATCGTGAACCGACAGGCATCCGCCCTTGCCCGTGCGCAGGAGATCCACAGCTCGTTCCTCGACATCTCATTGTCGGGGGGAGGGCTTGGCGAGCTCGCCCGCAGGCTCTCTTCCCTCCTCGGTGACGCCAGCGTGGCCTTCACCGACACACGTGGTGCACTGCTCGCTGACTGGGGAGACAGCGGCCCCCTCACGCAGGCTGGGCTGATCGAGGGCGAGCGCGTTGATATCGCGCGGCTACGCGACGGAGGGCTCCACTTCGACGCCGAGAGCGGGAAGCGTTGGGCGGTCCGAGAGATCCGTGCCGGACAGCTGCATCACGGGTTCGTCGTGGCGGTAGAGGCGTCGGGACCGTTCGGTGAGTTCGGGATGGTGGCCGTCGACCAGGCAGCGATCGTTGCAGCGCTCGAGGTTACTCGTGACCTGGCCGTAGGTGCGGTCGAGCGTCGCTTCTCCTCCAACGCCTTGTTCGAACTGATCACCGGGGGCGAGTCGGAGTTCGCGGAGTCGACATCGCGGGGGATGGGTTTCGGCTGGGACCTCAACCGGGAGGTGGTGGTCATCGTCGGGCGGCGCGAGACCGACCGGGACGAAGTCCAGGGCACAGTCCGCCAATCCCAGCTGACGGACGAGCGCGCGATCGACTTCTGGGCGTCTGCGGTGCGTAACCAGGATCGTGCGGCCGCAGCCGCCGGCCTGGGGTCGGAGCTGGTAGCAGTGCTGGGTGCAGATCGAGACGCGTCCGTGGCGGCGAAAGCGATCCAGTCCGAGGTGCAGCAGTTCGCCAGAGGTGAGTACGCGATCGGTGTGAGCCGCCCCTACCCCGGGCCGAGAGAGATCTCGAACGCCTACCAGGAGGCCAGGGCGGCGCTTCGACTCGGGTACCGAGTCTCGGGCCGAGGATCGGTCACCGCTTACGGCGACCTCGGGCTCTTCCGGCTGCTCGCGCAGGTCGGCGACGACGAGCTGCGTGCCTACGCGGACGAGACCCTGGGACCGCTGCTCGCGTTGAGCGAGCCGGAGCGGTCCGAGATGCTCGCGACGCTCGAAGCGCTGGTGGAGCGGAACATGAACATGGCCGAGACCGCGCGTCACCTCCACTACCACTACAACACGCTTCGTTACCGCCTCCAGAAGCTAGAGAAGCTGCTGGGCGAGTTCAGCACGAATGCTGCGGTCGCCATGCAGGTCTCCGTTGCGCTTCAGATCATGGAGATGCAGAAGGACCTGGCGTACCGCCAAGGTTGAGTTGCTGGATCGCCTACGCCGGGATCGCCTTCGTCTTTCACGGGTGTGGGGTTTGACACGGGGTTGAATGCACGGAAATGCCTGTCCTGCAACGGATACTGGGCTGGTTGAAGGTCTCAGTAGTCGTCACAGGAAGGCACTCCGTAGGTGAAGAGTGTCCGAGGACGGGTCCGTGTCAGTGCGGACGGGGCCGGTGTGGTGTCGCATGCCGGGGTGGGCCTGTTGCGGGAGACCGCGGAGTTCGCGGGCTTGGTCGCCGGGGTGAGCGCGGCGTTGATCGACACCTACCGGGGGATCCCGGTGCACACGCCGAGGCGGGTGTTCACCGATCTGGCGGTCGCGGTCCGCTGATGGTGCGGATGCGATCAGCGGGACCGGTGTGCTCGGTGACCGTGCTGTCACCCGCAGCGCACGAACAACCCGGCTCCGCATCGACACAACCAGGGCCTGGGCCGTCCACATCGCCACCGCCTGGGCGTCCCTACGAGCAGCCCCCTGGCCAGACTGAGAACACCCACCCCGACCACCACGACCCAGGACCCCACGGAGACACCGGCCCCCACGCCGGACCTCCACGCACGCCCCGACAACGGCCACCGCGCACCAAGATCAAACAGGCCCGACCAGCCGCCGCGTGAAAGACCGAGGCTAGGCCCGCGGCTCATGAGACTCTTTCCGCCGCCGAACGCGGTACCGAGAACGTGAGCTCGTTCAGCGTGTGGGCCCTCGGTATGCCGGAAGGCAGGTCTGCGGTGGTCGCCGACCTCCACCGGTCGGTGACGACGACCGGAAACACTGCGGCCACGACCCGTCCACGTCGCTCCCGAACGAGTCGCCGACCATAAGGCAGCCTGCGGAGCCACGTCGAGCGAGCTGGACGCAGCTGCGAACGCCCGCGGCTCCGGTTCGGCCGCCGGTAGCTCGGACGACGCGAACATGGGGACGCCAAGGGCGCCGAACCGGCCCTCTGCACTTTGCCGGCCGGATCAGCCGCAGCGCCGTTGGCGCGGAAGCCAACCTTCAGCCCGGCACCGAGCCTACGGAGCCCGGCGTAGACCTCGCAGAACTCGGCGAACACCGCGTCGGCGTCGTGGTCGGTGATCGTGAGCGCATCCAGGGAAGTCCCGTGCGCCGGCCCGGCGGTGCTCGGCCTTCGTGACCTCGCCACGCCGGAACCGTCGGTAGCCGATGTCCTCCACCTCCAGCCACCCCGGAGCACTGCGCCCGCCGCCGTGCCCGCGGTGGACGTCGGGCTCCATATCGTGAGCGCATCGCGTACTGCTGCGCGGTGATCGAGAGTATGTCGTCTTGATCGAAGGGCACTGCCTCGCCCGGGCCCGGGACAGCAGCGGTTTCGAACCGCACGGCGGTGTTCGATCGATCCGTGGTCCCGTCATCAGCGGGCGGAGCTGAATCCCTCGGTGTTGAGCAGGAGAACTGTAGTCGTCGGCGTGAGCCTGAGATCGGTGCGCGCTGGTTCCTCGGCGATCAGGTGGAGGGCTGCCAGGCTGGCGGCCCCGCAAGGCCCGCTGTCGACACCGAACGAGGACAGCTCCTCGAGGGCCGCCGTCGCCTGCGCTTCGTCGACCGTGGTCGCGGCTGAGAGACCGGTGCGCAGGTCGGGCCACGCCAGGTATGCGGGTGTGCCGCAGTTCAGCCCCGCCATGCTGGTCTCGCCGGTGGTCACGGTCGTGAGCTCGCCGCGCTGGAGGCTCGCGCTGATGCAGGCGGCGACGGTCGGCTCCACGCTGATGACTCGGCAGTCGGGCTGCGTGCGGCTGAAGGCCACCGCGGCATGGGCGAGCGAGCCCACACCGGCAGGCACGATCAGCACGTCGATGCTCAGACCCGACTCGGCAGCCTGCTCGGCCGCTTCGTCGAAGAGCGTCGCGTAGCCGTCGACGATCCACTGGGGGACGTCCTCGTAGCCGACCCAGGAGGTGTCCTGGATGAGCAGCGCATCGGGGTCCGCATTTGCGACGCGAGCGGCCTCGTTCACTGTGTCGTCGTAGCTCGCATCGAGCACCTCGACCGTGGCTCCCTCGTCGCGGATGAACTGGATCGCAGCCTCCGAGACTCCACGCGGCACGAGGATCGTGGCCTGCAGTCCGAGCCAGGAAGCCATGCGAGCAACCGCACGTCCGTGGTTGCCGTCGGTCGCGGTCACCAACCTCGGCGGGGCCGCCTTCTCGTCGCGCGCGGCGAGAGCACGGTGCACTGCCCATGACGCGCCGAGCATCTTGAAGGCGGGAAGCCCGAGTCGCGACGACTCGTCCTTGACCAGGACAGCACCCACCCCTGCGGCTTCCGCTGCGTCCGGCAGGGAGACGAGCGGGGTCCGGGCATAGCCCGGAAGGCTGCAGTGGAACTCGCGCACCTCGGTAGTCGACCCTTTCGCGACCGACGTCGACGGGCGGAAGTGCTGGTTGTACAGGAACGGCTCTGGGCTCGGCACGACTACCTCCTGGCCGCGACCCTAGGCAGCCAAGGGTCGCGGGAAAACGACCAATCTGTGCCCTCGAATGAGCAGTGAGGCTGAGGTGTTCGTAGGATCAGCCGCATGCTGGACGTCCGACGCCTTCAGTTCCTCGTGGAGCTGAGCCGCCGCGGGACCATTGCCGCGGTCGCGGACGCGCTGCACATGAGCCCCTCCGGTATCTCCCAGCAGCTGTCAATGCTCGAACGGGAGGCGGGTACGCCGCTGCTCGAGCGTGTCGGGCGGCGGGTACAGCTCACCTACGCTGGCCGCATGCTGGCCGAGCGTGGAGCGGACATCCTCGACGCGCTGGAGGCGGCCCGAACCGAGCTGCGCTCCTGGGAGCAGGTCGTGGCCGGGACGTGCCGGGTGGCAGCGTTCGGCAGCGCCGCCCGTGCGCTGGTCCCCTCCTTGCTCGAGTGTCAGCAACGGCATCCCGGGTTGCGTGTGGAGCTCGTCGAGTCCGAGCCCGAGGAGGCCATTCCTGCTCTGCTCAGCGGGGAATTCGACGTGGTGGTCAGCGAGGAGTACCCCGGTACCGAAACAGCTCCCTCCCGGCACCTCCATCGTGAGGTGCTTGCCCACGACCCGCTTGAAATGGTCGCGGCCTCCCACATGCTGGAGGGCCGTGATCCCGTCCGGGTAGGGGGGAAGCTCCCCTGGGCTCTCGAGCCGCTGGGTTCGCCGTCCCGGGACTGGACCGTGCAGCACTGCCTTGCACTGGGCTTCGCGCCCTCCGTGCAGTACGAGTCCTGGGATCTCGACCTCCTGCTCCTACTCGTGCACCAGGGCGCTGCCGCCAGCATCCTGCCGGCGCTCGTCCTGCCCCCGAAGCGCGAGTCGAGCAGCGTCGTGCGGGTCGACACCGGATGGGCGCGAACCTTGGTCCTCCTGGTCCGCAAGGCGAGGCGGGAGGATCCTTCCGTACTGGCGGTCTGCTCGGCTCTCCGGAGCAGGTTCCAGGACTCGGCACTCTGACTGACGGAGCGACGGCACAGAATACTGCTGTTCCTGATGACCTCCGATCGTCATACTCGGACCGCACCAGCCAGCCGAGCGAGGAGGAACACGTGTCGACGACAGTCGCCCTGACGACGGACATCGGTGAGGGGCTCGGGCGCTGGAGCCTGGGTGATGACGACGCGTTGCTCAGCATCGTCACCGCCGCCAACATCGCCTGCGGCTTCCACGGGGGCGACCCCGGCATCATGCGGCGCACTTGTGCGACGTCCGTGCAGAACGGTGTCGCCATCGGCGCGCAGGTCAGTTACCGGGACCTGCACGGCTTCGGTCGTCGCCCGATCGAGATCCCCGGCCCCGAGCTGCGCGACGACCTGCTCTACCAGATGGGCGCTCTGCAGGTCTTCGCCAAGCTGGCCGGCGGCCAGGTTGACTACATTCGTGCGCACGGTGCCCTGTACAACGTCACCGCCAAGAACACCGAGCAGGCGCAGGCGCTGGTGGACGCAACTCGTGAGTTCAACCCCGAGCTTCCGCTGCTCTGCCAGGCCGGCACCGAGACGTGGCGACTGGCGGAGGAGGCGGGGATCCGGGTGATCGCTGAGGCGTTCGTCGACCGCGCCTACAGCCCCGACGGCCTGCTGCAGCCACGCACCCAGCCCAATGCTCTGCTCCAGGACGCTGACGTAGCGGCCGAGCGAGCCGTGCACATGGCGACGGACGGTCTCATCACCGCCAACGACGGCAGCACGATCGAGGTCAAGGCCCAGGCGCTTCTCGTACACTGCGACACGCCGGGAGCCGTCGAGATCGCCCGCCGCACGCGGGCTGCTCTCGAGGCTGCGGGAGTCGAGCTCGTTCCGATCCGGTGAGCACCTTGGAGGTCGCGCCGCGTCCAACCCTCCGCCGTTGCGGCGACTCGGGCTGGCTGCTCGACCTCGGTGACAACGCAGCGGTGCACGTCTGGGCCGCCGCCATCCGTGAGGCGTCCTTCGAGGGCGTGATCGAGATCGTGCCCGGTCTCACGTCGCTCTTGGTGGCCGTGAACCCGAACGTCACCACATTGGCCTCGCTGCGAGCGGGGATCTTGGACCTTCAGCCGTCGGGCCGTGGAGCTCGCGCCGGGGCCAGCCACGTGATCGACGTCCACTACGACGGCGAGGACCTATCTGCGGTCGCGGGATTCACCGGGCTGCCCGAGCGCGACGTGGTGCTCGCGCACACAGGGTCTCCGTGGCGCGTCGCGTTCTGCGGTTTCGCCCCCGGCTTTGCCTACCTCGTCGGGGGAGACCCTCGGCTGCGGGTCCCCCGTCGGGATGAAGCGAGGGTTCGAGTGCCGGCGGGCGCGGTCGCCATCGCTGGTGAGTTCGCTGCCATCTACCCGCGGGTATCGCCCGGCGGCTGGCAACTTCTCGGCCACACAGAC
>JANXWJ010000123.1 GCA_025351185.1 Candidatus Nanopelagicales bacterium | reverse complement strand
TGATCTTGGTCGTGTGGCTGTTAACCAGCCCGGCAAACAAGCACACGACCAAGATCACGCCAGGCTAGGGGCGCTGGGTCAGGGGCGCTGGGTCAGGGGCGCTGGGTCAGGGGCGCTGGTCGAGGATGTTGGCGGCGATGCGGTCGGAGATGCCTCCGCGCATGGCGGAGCCTGCGGTGCTCTCGGGCTTGCGGGCTGCCTGGTCGCGGAAGCACGCGGTGAACTCCTGCGGAAGAGTCAGTCGCGGGATCTGCGCGACGACGTCAGCGCGCAGCTCGGGCGACCACCAGCCGGGGTTGCCGCCGGAGATGTCGAGGCCGGTCGCGATCTCGAGGAGGAATCCCTCCGCGTCCTCGGTGACATCGACGGAGTCCCACATGTGGCGCACGATGATCTCCGCTGCGCGCTGACGGCGCTCGATGGGCCAGCCGGCACCGCCGCCGAACACCCACGCGACGTGACCGCCGGCCTCCTCGAACGGCACGGTGACGTTGTCGAACTCCCGGACGAGCCCGATGTCGTGCAGCATCGCGGAGACGTAGAGCAGCTCGTCGTCGTAGGCGATTCCGTTGTCGATCGCGTACGCAGCCGCCCAGACGAACGAGCGACGGCAGTGGTTGACCAGTGAGGGAGAGCTGTAGGCGACGCACACCTCGAGCGCGGTCGCGGCGGCCAGGGTCTCGGGGTGGGGGACGTCGGCGAGGAGCATGCGTCGAGTCTGCCCCAGCCTCCCGGAGTCAGACGGGAGGTTCGCCGTACTTGTTCTTGCCGGCGTTGCCGGGGAGCAGACAGAGCACCAGGACGATGAGGGCGAGCAGTGGCACGGGCAGCAGCAGCGCCCACCAGCCGCTGCGCTCGGTGTCGTGCAGCCGGCGCACAGTGACCGCGATCGCCGGGACGAGGAGCACCAGAACACCGACGAGCAGCACGAGCGAGACGCCCAGCATGATCGCGCCGAGAGCCGTCGCCTGGCCGTTGGGAGTCGCAATCCCGACCACTGCGGCACAGGCATAGAGCGCACCCCAGACCAGCACCTGGAAGAGCACGAACCACCAGTACTCCGCCCACGACGCCCGGCCCGTCACCACGGTGAACTGCTGAAGCGCGCGGAGGACGGCACCGCTGAAACTCATCCGGGTCGGCACGCTCGAGGAGTCGGACATGCCTCACACCCCTAGCAGCGCGTGCAGGTGACGCGGCGGCGGTGACCCGTGCGCGAGGATGGCATCGTGCACCTGACGGTCGCTCCACGACGGGTTCGCGGCACGCAGGTCGCTGATGACGTCACGGATCCCGAGATAGCCGACGTAGTAGGTCGCGAGCTGCGTCGAGGTCAACAGCGCGCGGCGCCACTTGCCCACGGCCTCACCCTCTTCCTGGTGACCGCGGGACTGCATGAGGCGCATGCCTTCCTCCTCCGTCATCCCGCGTGAGTGGACGCGCACGTCGAGCACGGCGTTGATCGTCATCCGCAGCTGCATCTTCAGCTGCTGCAGGCGAATCGCGAGCGCGGCGCGCTCCGGGTCCGGTGATCGGGGCGGCGCATAGCCGTGCTCGACCATGAGCTCCTCGGCATAGACCGCCCACCCTTCGGCGAAAACCCCGCTGCGCAACGCGGTGCGCACCCGGGTCGTCGCGCGGATGCGGTTGCTGTGACCGAGCTGCAGCACGTGTCCCGGCATCGCCTCGTGGACGCTGAGGTTGTGCAGCATGTGCGCGTTGTACTCGCGGTAGAACGACGCGACTCGATCGGGGGTCCAGCCCTGCGGTGTCGGCGACACCGCGAAGAAGGTCGGGAGGTCGACGGTCTCGAGCGGCCCTGGCGAGTCGCAGTAGGCGACGGCGACACCGCGATGGATCTCGGGCATCACGATGATCTCGACCGGGTCGTCATAGACCGTGACGAGGTCGTGGTCTATGACGAAAGCGCGGGTGGCGTCGTAGGCCTCACGACAGAGCGGCAGGACTGTCGAGTCATCGACGGGACCGTCCGCTGCGACGGCGGAGAGGGCACGACGTACGACTGCTCCCGCGTCGTCGGGCGGCGGCACCGCTTCGCCGAGGTAGGCGGCGGCGGCACGGGCGATGTCGCCCTCGATGCGTGCGAGGTCGCCCTCGGCGCGGTGCAGGACGTCGTCGGGCGTGAGGTTGCCGTCGAGGGTCGACCAGAGCTTCGCGGCGTACTTCTCCTCGCCGAGACGCGGGTCTCGCGTCGCCAGGTCGGAGTCGAGCCGGTCCTGCAGCCACCCGATGTGTGCCTCGAGCGCCCCGAGCGCCTCACCGCGTACGGCATCGACGGCGCGCCGCATCGTCGGTGCGCGATCGAGCTCGCCCTCGATCTGACTGGCGATCATCGTGGCTGCGCCCCGGAACTGCCCGATCGCTGTCTCGACATGCACCCGCGGCATGTCGCAGAGGGTCTCGCGCGCCACCGCAAGGGATTCAGGGATCGCGCGCAGCCGACCCACCACCGAGCCGAGCCGCTCCTCCAGCGGCGCGAAGTCACGCGCCAGGAGCAGGTCGATGGCGGTCCCCGGGTTGGCGACGAGCGGGTCCCAGGTGCGCTCGCGCAACGTCTCCAGCGCGAACCGGTCGCTCGCGAGGCGGGCCCGGAGGATCTCGAGATCGACCGCCGAGGCCGTGCCGAGCGCCAGGTCGTCGATCTGGTCGACCGCGGAGAGCGCGTGGTCGACGGTGCTCAGCGACTCCTCGACACCCTCGTCGCTGAGGTCGGGCAGCCTGTCGTCGAAGCGATGGTCACCCAGCCAGGTCGCGGCGACCGGATCGCGCGCCAGCAGACCGTCGAGGATGTGGTCGGTGAGCGCGGCAAAGGTCTGCTCGGCCTCACCGCTGCTGTCGTCGAACTCCCACTCCGGCGTCACCCCGTGACGCTACCGCGAGCACCCGCCCCCAGCACCGCGTCGCCGGTCCGCGAGTTACTGCCCGAATCGCCGGTTCCGCCCACAACCGAGGATTCGGGCGGCAACTCGAGTCAGGGGGTGAGGCCTTCGGCGCGGCGGACGGCGGCTCGGAAGGTGCGGATCGAGGCGCGCAGCTCCTGCTCGGCGTCGAGATCAGTGGAGCCCAGGCGGTCGACGAGTGCCAGGAGGAGATCGCCGACGTCACCGTCGACGGCCACAAGGGCGCGTTCGACCGCCTCGTCGACCTCGGGCGCGAGCCAGTCGACGTCGGCGACGTCGGCGGACCGACGCAGCAGCTTCGCGGCCAGCACGAGTGCGGGCAGCGCTGTCGGGATGCCGTCGGTGACCGACTCGCGGCCCTTCTCGGCGGCCTTGAGCGCCTTCCAGCTGGCCTCGACCTGCTCCGCGGTCGATGCGTCGCCGTCGGCGAACACGTGCGGGTGCCGCCTGATCAGCTTGCGCGTGATGCCGTCGGCCACGTCGTCGATGTCCCAGGGCGCGTCGTGCTCCTGCGCGATGCGGGCGTGGAACATCACCTGCAGGAGTACGTCACCGAGCTCCTCGCGCAGCTCGTCGTCGTCGGCGGTCTCGATCGCCTCGACCGCTTCGTAGGCCTCCTCGACGAGGTATTCCACGAGCGACTCGTGCGTCTGCTTCGCATCCCACGGGCAGCCGCCCGGTGAGCGCAGTCGATCCATGACCGCCACGAGGTCGAGCAGGTGCGCTCCCGGGAGGTCGCTCGACCCGTGCACCACCTCGAAGGCGACGTCGTCGGGCACCTCTCCCGGCTCGAGTAACCAGACCGAGAGACCCTCTGCGACAACCACATCCGAGAACGACCCCTCGACGGCACGAGCGGCCAGGTCGATGGCGGCCATCTCGGGCAGCAGCGGATGCCTAGCGTGGGCACACAGCACCTCGTCGGCGTCGCGCAGCAGCGCCCAGGCAGCACCGGTGAGCAGTCCCGGCGCGACGCGCGGCGTCGTCGCGAGCAGCACGAGACGACCCGGCACAGGGATGACCTCGACGACGGCTACGGCGTGGTGGCCGCGGCCGTCGCGGCCTGCGACGGGGCCAGGGTGAGGTCGTT
Organism: Candidatus Nanopelagicales bacterium; assembly: GCA_025351185.1. GTDB lineage: Bacteria > Actinomycetota > Actinomycetes > S36-B12 > CAIYMF01 > Longivirga. The sequence goes on along the minus strand of JANXWJ010000123.1, from coordinate 33,723 downwards.
GGGCAATTCACCGATGGTGCTGGCCTTGAACGACCAGGTGCCGAAGCGAGGTGCGATCTCGACGCCCATCTCCTGGCCCAGCGGGCCGAGGTAGGCGTTGAGCTTCTCCGACTGCGCCACGGCGTCGCCCCCTGGCGCGAGCTTCTTGGTGAGCTCCTGCGTCACGAGGACGTCGTGGGCGAACTGGCTGATGTCGCTCGTGGGGACATAGGACTTGGTGGCCAGCGCCTGCTGGAACTTCACCGGGTCACCCGCAAACCCGTCCTTGATGGTCGACGCGATGAGGTCGTCGACCTGTGCCTTCGTGACCACGATGCCCTGACGGGCTGCCGCCTCGTCGAGCAGGATGTGGCGGGTGAGCCGGTTGACGGTCGCGCGGGTGATTGCGGACTGGTCGAGTGCTGCGGAGTTCGCCGAGCCGGCCGCGGTGCGGACGCCTTCGACCGCGGTCACCACCTCGGAGTCCCGGACGCTCGTGCCACCGATGACGGAGGCAGCGCCTGCCTGGTTGCCGCAGCCGCTGAGGGCGAGGACCACGACAGCAGCCGTTGCGGCGAGGGCGATACGGCGGGTGGGCTTCACGGGCGGGCCTCTCGGGTCATCAGGCGGTCACCGTCTCGACGAGCACGGCGTCCGCGAGGTCGCGCAGCCAGTCGAGCAGGGCGGTGTCGCGGACCGGCTGTCCGCCCACGCGGGCGGTCATCGGACGCGGCACGAGGATCGTACGGGTCGCCGGCTTGATGAGGCTTCCCGGGTAGAGCCGCGCGAGGCGCATCGCACGGGAATCGGGGAGCTCGACCGGCGTGAGCCGGATGAAGCTGCCCTGCGCGACCACCTCGGTCACGCCCACCCGGCGCGCGTGGATCCGGAAGCGCGCGACGGCCAGCAGGTTGGCGACCGGCTCCGGGAGCTGGCCGTAGCGGTCGAGCAGCTCCTCCTCGACCCCGATCACGTCCTCGGCGGTGACGGAGGCGGCGAGGCGCTTGTAGGCCTCGAGGCGCAGTCGCTCCTCCGCGACGTAGTCGTGCGGGATGTGAGCGTCGATCGGGATCTCGACCTTGATGTCACCGAGCTCCTCAGCCGCACCCGACCCGCCCTGGCGGTACTCGGCCACGGCTTCCCCGACGAGACGTACGTAGAGGTCGAAGCCGACGTCGGCGATGTGACCGCTCTGCTCGCCGCCGAGCAGGTTGCCCGCACCACGGATCTCGAGGTCCTTCATCGCGACCGCCATGCCTGAACCGAGATCGGTGTTGGCGGCGATCGTCGCGAGCCGGTCGTGCGCCGTCTCGGTCAGCGGCTTCTCGGGCGGATAGAGGAAGTAGGCATAGCCGCGCTCACGGCTGCGCCCGACCCGACCGCGCAGCTGGTGCAGCTGCGAGAGCCCGAACATGTCGGCGCGGTCGAGGATGAGGGTGTTGGCATTCGGGATGTCGAGACCGCTCTCGATGATCGTCGTCGAGACGAGCACGTCGAACTCCTTCTCCCAGAAGTCGACGATGACCTGCTCGAGTACGTGCTCGTTCATCTGACCGTGCGCTGTCTGCACCCGGGCTTCGGGCACGAGCTCGCGGATCTTGTGCGCGACCCGGTCGATCGACTCGACCCGGTTGTGCACGAAGAAGACCTGACCGTCGCGGAGCAGCTCGCGGCGGATCGCGGCGGCGACCTGACGCTCCTCGTACGGGCCGACGAACGTGAGCACCGGGTGCCGCTCCTCCGGCGGGGTCTGGATCGTCGACATCTCGCGGATGCCGGTGACGGCCATCTCGAGCGTGCGCGGGATCGGCGTCGCCGACATGGTGAGGAAGTCGACGTTGGTGCGCAACGCCTTGAGATGCTCCTTGTGCTCCACGCCGAAGCGCTGCTCCTCGTCGACGATGACGAGGCCGAGGTCCTTGAAGCGCACCTCGCTGCTGAAGAGCCGGTGGGTGCCGATGACGACGTCGATGGAGCCCTCGACGATGCCCTCGATGACCGCCTTCGCCTCCTTGTCGGTCTGGAAGCGCGACAGTGCGGCGACCTTGACGGGGAAGGCGGCGTACCTCTCCGAGAACGTCGACATGTGCTGCTGCACAAGGAGAGTCGTGGGCACCAGGATGGCGACCTGCTTGCCGTCCTGCACCGCCTTGAAGGCAGCGCGTACGGCGATCTCGGTCTTGCCGTAGCCCACGTCGCCGCAGATGAGGCGGTCCATGGGGACGAGGTTCTCCATGTCGGACTTGACCTCGTCGATGCACGAGAGCTGGTCGGGCGTCTCGTTGTAGGGGAAGGCATCCTCGAGCTCGCGCTGCCACACGGTGTCGGCGGAGAACGCGAATCCCTTGCTCGACATACGAGCCGCATAGAGGCGGATCAGCTCGCCGGCGATCTGCCGGACGGCCCTGCGCGCCTTGGCCTTCGTCTTGGTCCAGTCCGAACCGCCGAGCCGGTGCAGCGACGGCGACTCGCCGCCGACGTAGCGCGTGACCTGGTCGAGCTGGTCGGTGGGGACGTAGAGGCGGTCACCCGGTTGCCCGCGCTTCGCGGGGGCGTACTCCACGACGAGGTATTCACGCGTGGCACCGGCGACGGTGCGCTGCACCATCTCGACGTACTTGCCCACTCCGTGCTGCTCGTGGACGACGTAGTCATCGGTCTTGAGCTGCAGCGGGTCGATGGTCTGGCGGCGTCGCGTCGGCATCCGGCGGGTGTCGCGCGTGGTCGACTTCTGGCCGATCAGATCGGTCTCGGTGAGCACCGCGAGCCGCAGGCCAGGAGCGACGAAACCGTGCTCGAGCCCACCCGTGACGACCGAGACGACACCCGGCTCCGGCGGGCTGTCGAGGCTCTCGACCAGCCGCACGGCGAGGCCTTCGGACCGAGCAGACTCGGCGACGCGCTCAGCGGTGCCGTGCCCAGCAGTGACGAGCACGACCGACCACCGGTCACGCAGCCACTCCGACATCTGCGCGAACGCGCGCGACGTCTCCCCGCGATAGGCCTCGGCGGCGCGCACGTCCGGCGACAGCCGGTCGATGGCGTCGGGATCGAGCGAGACGAGGTCGTGCTCGGACATGTCGCCACCGAACGGCGACACCCCCCACCACGGGATGAGCCGCTCGAGCGCGGCCTGGCGCACGTCGCCCACGGAGCGGTAGGCCGCTGCCTGCAGGTCGATCGGCGTGACGTTGCCGGCGGCCGCGTTGTGCCACGACGCCTCGAGGAACTCCTGGCTCGTGGCGACCAGATCGTGCGCTCGCGTACGCACACGCTCGGGATCGCACACCACGACGAGCGAGCCCTCGGGAAGCAGGTCGACGAGCAGCTCCATGCCGTCGGCGAGCACCGGAGCCAGCGCCTCCATGCCTTCCACGCCGGTGCCGTCTGCGAGCTTGTCGAGGATGTCGATGAGCTCGGGGTGGTCGGTGATCAGCGCCTTGGCGCGTGCCCGCACCTCGTCGGTGAGCAGCAGCTCACGGCACGGCGGCGCCCACAACCCGTGCTCGGCCACCTCGAGCGAGCGCTGGTCGACGACCTTGAAATAGCGGATCTCCTCGACCGTGTCGCCCCAGAACTCGAGGCGCACGGGGTGCTCCTCCGTGGGCGGGAAGACATCGAGGATGCCGCCGCGGACGGCGAACTGCCCGCGCTTGTCGACGAGGTCGGTGCGCGTGTAGGCCGCTCCGGCGAGGCGGCGTACGAGGTCGTCCATCGACACGTCGGCGCCCTGGTGCACCTGCACCGGCTCGAGATCGCCGAGGCCCCTCACCAGCGGCTGGAGCACCGCGCGGATCGGCGCCACGAGCACGCGCACCGGGCCGGGCTCGGCGTCGTCGGGGTGGGTCAGGCGACGCAGCACTCCGAGGCGGCGACCGACCGTGTCGCTCGACGGGCTGAGCCGTTCGTGCGGCAGCGTCTCCCACGCGGGGAACTCCGCGACGACGTCCGCCGGCAGCATGCTCTCGAGTGCTGCGGCCAGATCCTCCGCCTCACGCGCTGTAGCGGTGACGGCGAGCACGACCCGACCCGCGACCTGCTCGGCTGCGACGGCGCCGACGACGAGCGGGTAGAGCGCCGACGAGGCCGTGAGGTCCAGCGCCTCGGTGGCGTGCACGGTGCCGGTCAGGCGGGCCCGGCGTACGGCCTCGGCGACAGCAGGCTCGGCGACGACCGCGTCGAGGAGTCCGTGCAGCGTGGGCGCCATGCAAGTGCCTTCCGGTGGGCGGTGGCTGGTGAGCTCGATCTGCGAGGGCAGCAGCACGACGAGAGCCCCGCACCTCGTGAGAGGGCGGGGTCGGCGTGCAGCGCCACGATGATTCTACGTCCCTCCCAGCCCACCGCCACCCGCGTGATCTTGGTCGTATGGCTGTTTAACACCCCCGGAAACGACCACACGACCAAGATCACGCGAGGTCTCGGGGTCAGGGAAGGTGCAGGGCGGTGCGCACGGCGTTGGTGAGGGCGGGGACGGTCATGACGACCCCTGGCTGCACGGGCGGACGCAGGTTGAGACGCAGCGGGGATCCATCAGGAGACGAGCACCACAGGCCACGGTGCTCGGCGACGGCGAGCGGCGCAGCGAGATCCCAGTCGCGAAATCCCGTGTCGTGCAGATAGATCTCGGCGCGACCGGCGAAGATCTCTGCCGCCTTGGCGCCCACCGACCCCACCGCGATCGCCTCGACCGTCACGCCGACGTGACCCTCCTCGGCGATCAGCGACGTGAGGTGGGCGATGACCTCGTCGAGGTCGGCCGGACGCCGCGATCGCGAGACGACGATGCGTACGCCGCGGTCCAGCGGCAGCCCGGGGTAGGACGGGACCTCGTCGAGCACGGAGTAGGTGCGGCCCGACGCAGGGAGGTCGACGGTGCCTGCGGTGAGCCGGCCGTCGTCGTGCCAGAGCGCGATGTGCACGGCGAAGTCGTCGCGGCCCTGGCCGTACTCCCACGTGCCGTCGAGCGGGTCGACGATCCACACGCGCCGCGCCGACAACCGGACGACGTCGTCGACGCCCTCCTCCGAGAGCACGACGTCGTCGGGACGCTCGTCTGTCAGCCGGCGCAGAATGAGCAGGTGCGCCTCGCGATCAGCCGTGTCGCGCAGGGACTTCGCGCGATCACGATCCGTGTGCTCGAGGTCACCGAAGGAACGGCGTACGTCGAGGAGCAGCGCGCCCGCCTCGCGCGCGACGTCGCGCGAGAGCTCAGCGTCGGCACGATCATCCACCGCACTCATGTGTTGTAGCGGTTCTGTGTGCGCTCGAGACCCTCGGCGACGAGCAGCTCCACGGAGTCGGCCGCGTCGGAGACGAGCAGCTCGAGCTCCTTGCGCTCGACCGACGACCACGGCTTCAGGACGAACTCGGCCGGGTCCTGCCGCCCGGGTGGGCGTCCGATCCCGACCCGTACGCGGAAGTAGTCACCGGAGCCGGCCGAGCGCCGGATCGACTTGAGCCCGTTGTGGCCGTTGTCGCCGCCACCGAGCTTGAGCCGCAGGCTGGCGAACGGGATGTCGAGCTCGTCGTGGATCACGACGAGGTGCTCGAGCGGGACCTTGTAGAAGTCGAGCAGCCCCTTGACCGGGCCGCCGGACTCGTTCATGTACGTCGTCGGCTTGGCGAGCACCGCGCGGTGGCCCTGCACGCGCTCCTCGGCCACGTGCGCCCGGGTGCGCTTGTGCGTCGCGAACTTCCCGCGTGCTCGAGCCGCGAGCTCCTCGACCACGAGATAGCCGATGTTGTGACGGGTGGCGGCGTACTCCGTCCCCGGGTTGCCCAGGCCCACGACGAGCCAGGGGGCGGTGTCTGTGCTCACGAGGGTGATCATCCCCCACCCTTGCCGTGGGTGCCCGCACGGTTCGCCCGCCGGACCTGACGAGGACCCGATCGCATACCCCCCAGGGTTCCTGTCTCTCCTGTCACATCGGCCGGATCGACGAGCAACACGGCCATGTGCAGGAGCAGGATCTGGTGCTGTAGGAGCCAACGGGCCACGGCGCCCGGTCGACGACCCTGGGGCAGTCCCGCCCCGAGCCCGCGGTCGGATGCCTGGCCGAGGAGTTGCGATGCGCAACCTCGTCATCCTGGGCGGCGGGACCGCCGGGACCATCACCGCCAACAAGCTGCGCAAACGCCTCGACACGGCGGAGTGGAGCATCACGGTCGTCGACCGCGACGACGCCCACCACTACCAACCGGGCTATCTGTTCATCCCCTTCGGGACCTACACCCCCGACGAGGTGACGAAGTCGCGGCGCGCGTTCATCAGCGACGCCATCCCTCTGGTCTACGGCGACATCGACCGCGTCGACCCCGAGGCTCGCACGGTCTCTCTTGTCGACGGCACGGTGCTGCCCTATGACCAGCTCGTCATCGCCACGGGTGTCACGCCGCGACCGGACCAGACCCCGGGAATGGACGACGAGGGCTCGTGGTATCACGACGTCTTCGACTTCTACACCCACGAAGGCGCGACCGCGCTCGCCGCCAAGCTCAAGGACTGGAAGGGCGGGCGCCTCGTCGTCGAGGTCGTCGAGATGCCCATCAAGTGTCCGGTGGCTCCTCTGGAGTTCGCGTTCCTCGCGGAGGCGTGGTTCACCAAGCACGGCTTGCGCGACAAGGTCGAGATCACCTACGTGACACCGCTGTCGTCGGCCTTCACCAAGCCGATCTGCTCCGAGCGCTTCGGGCACCTGCTCTCCGACCGGGGCATCACCCTCGAGCCCGACTTCATGCTCGAGCGTGTCGACACCGAGGCCAAGGCGATCGTGTCCTTCGACGAGCGGGAGATCCGCTATGACCTCCTCGTCACCGTGCCGCTCAACATGGGTGCTGACTACGTCGCACGATCCGGGCTCGGCAACGAGCTCAACCTCGTGCCCGTCGACAAGCACACCCTGCTGTCGAAGAAGTACGACACGATCTTCGCCCTCGGTGACGCCAACGACATCCCGGCGTCGAAGGCCGGCTCGGTGGCGCACTTCGAGATCGAGGTGTTCGTGGAGAACTTCCTCCAGCACATCGCCGACTCCCCCATGACCGGGTCGTTCGACGGGCATGCCAACTGCTTCATCGAGACCGGCTACGGCAAGGCCATGCTCATCGACTTCAACTACGACACGGAGCCGCTGCCGGGCAAGTTCCCGGTGCCGGGTGTCGGACCGATGAGCCTGCTCAAGGAGACCAAGGTCAACCACCTGGGCAAGCTCGCGTTCCGTTGGGCCTACTGGAACGTCCTCATGCCGGGACGGCCGATGCCCATCGGCTCGGAGATGTCGATGGTCGGCAAGCACCAGCCGGTCGCCACGTCGTCAGTGTCCTGATCCCTACCCAGTCCCTGCAGCTCGAGGAGAGCACGCCATGCCTGTCACCACCATCGACGGCCACGAGATCCACGTCGACGACGAAGGCTTCATGACCGTCTACGACGAGTGGGACGAGACCCTCGCCGCGTCCCTCGCCTCCGCCATCGGCATCGAGATGTCCGATGACGCGTGGGGCCCGATCCGCTTCATGCGCGCGGACTTCACGTCCGAGGGACACACCCCGACCCTGCGGCGCGTCGCGACGGTCGGTGGATTCGACACCAAAGGCCTCTTCGCGCTCTTCCCGAAGAAGCCCGCCAAGAAGATGGCCTACATCGCCGGGCTGCCCAAGCCGGCCGGTTGCGTCTGAGCCGCGACCCGCTGTCGCCGTACGCCTACCCGCACCTCCCCACTCTGCAAGGACGTGTTCCCATGACCGCAACGCAGGACGTCATCGTCCCTCGGTTCGACGACGAGGAAGAGACCGGCCGCACGCTCGCCATCATCTGCTCCAAGGGCAATCTCGACATGGCCTATCCCGGCCTCATCCTCGCCAACGCGGCACTCGGGGAAGGCGTGACGGTGCACCTGTTCTTCACGTTCTGGGGCTTCGACATGATCATCAAGTCGCGGATGAACGACCTGAAGTTCAGCCCGAGCGGCAACACCGCGATGCACATGCCGATGGGCGACGTACGCATCCCGCAGGCCCTGGCACCCCTGCCCGGTATGCAGCCGATGGCCACCCACATGCTCAAGAAGCAGATAGCCGACCTCGGCGTGCCCGAAGTTCCGGACTTCCTCGAGCACATCGTCGCCAGCGGCGGCAAGCTCTGGGCCTGCAAGATGAGCGCTGACATGAACCACGTGACGATGGACGACCTCTACGACGGCGTCGAAGCCATCATCAACGCCTCCGACTTCATCGAGCTGACCGCAGGCGCCCAGCTGCTGTTCATCTGATCACGGCGGAGGGCGTGGTCCGCCACGAGCCCACCGTGGCAGAGCAGCACTGCCAGCACCCGGCTCCTACACCCCCTGCTCCGGGCAGGCGCGGTCGGTGAGGTGAACGAACGACGGAGCCCGTCCCTCGGGGGAACGGGCTCCGTCGTGGTGTTCGCTTCCGGCCACGCGCGGCACGCGGTGCGCGGTGACCTTCGTCGATCGAGCTGGTGGTCAGTCGAGCCGGTCGAGCTGGTCGTCGGCCGTGAGGCGACGACCGATCAGGCCTCGGCCTCGGCGGGCTCGGGGCTGACCTCGATGCCGTCGGCCTCGTTGTGCAGCTCGAGGTCCATGTCGGGCGCATCGAGTGCCGCCACGCGCTCAGCCTCGTGAGCAGCCTCAGCAGCAGCCTCGGCGGCGATACCGGCCTCGACGCGCTCGGTGGCCTCAGCGGCCGTGATGAGAACGAGGTCGATGTGCTCGAGGATGCGGCGGACGGGGTCGCGCTGCACGTCGCGCGGGGCGACCAGGAAGGTCTTGCCCTCGATGGTGACCTCGAGCACGAGGCCCGGGTGACGCAGCGCGAGGGTGAGCTCGTGCGTGGGGAGGGAGACATGCTGCGGCTCCTTGCCCTGCCCGTAGACGACCGCGGGGACGCGTCCCTCGCGGCGGGTCCGACGGGCCGCGCCCTTGCCGAAGTCCGAGCGGGACACCGCGGTGATGCTGACCTGAGCCACAACTACTCCTACGTCGTTCGTCCGCCGGTGCGCGTGAGGTCGCCCGGTCGGTCTGGTCTGAGTGCCCCGCCTCGCAGCGGAGCCGTACGGACAGGTGCCGCGCCTCGCGGCGGGGGCGGTCGGCGCCTCGGCAGATCAGACTGCGGGCACGCGTTACCGCGCGTTCCGAGTCGATCACGGTCCGCCTCACGGGCTGCAACGCCCTGCCGAGACAGGTCGACCCGATCAGCGCACCCTCGCCGGGGAGCCCCCAGAGTCTAGGCCACCCGAGCACCCATCCCAAACCAACCGGGACCCCTCAGCTCGCGTGATCTTGGTCGTGTGATCGTCACCCGGCGTGGGAAACAGCCACCCGACCACGATCACGCCAGGAAGGGGCGCTGGGTCAGACGCGGTCGCCTTCGAACATGCTGGTGACCGAGCCGTCGGTGAAGACTTCCTGGATGGCCCGTGCGATGAGGGGGGCCACCGGGAGGACGGTGAGCTTGGGGAAGCGGCGGTCGTCGGGAATCGGCAGGGTGTCGGTGACGATGACCTCACGGACCCGGCTGCCGCTGAAGCGCTCGACCGCAGGCCCGGACAGGATCGCGTGCGTCGCGGCGACGACGACATCCTTGGCTCCGTTGTCGAACAGCGCCTCGGCCGCATTCACGATCGTGCCGCCCGTGTCGATCATGTCGTCGATGAGGACGCAGATGCGGCCCTCGACCGCGCCGACGACCTCCTGCACCTTGGCCTCGTTGGGTACGTCGGGGTCGCGGCGCTTGTGGATGATCGCCAGCGGGGCGCCGAGCAGGTCGGTCCAGCGCTCGGCGACGCGGACCCGGCCCGCGTCGGGCGACACGACGGTGATGAGGTTGCGGTCCTCGACCGTGGCCGCGACGTACTTCACGAGCAGCGGCAGGGCGAAGAGGTGGTCGACCGGGCCGTCGAAGAAGCCCTGGATCTGCGCGGTGTGCAGGTCGACGGCCATCAAGCGGTCGGCGCCGGCGGTATGGAACAGGTCGGCGATGAGGCGCGCCGAGATGGGCTCACGACCGCGGTGCTTCTTGTCCTGCCGGGCATAGCCGTAGAACGGCATGACCACGGTGATCCGCTTGGCCGAGGCCCGCTTGAGCGCGTCGACCATGAGCAGCTGCTCCATGATCCACTTGTTGATCGGCTCGCAGTGGCTCTGCAGGACGAAGGCGTCGCACCCACGCACCGACTCCTCGAACCGCACGAAGATCTCGCCGTTCGCGAAGTCGTAGGCCTGGGTGTCGACCATGTCGACGCCGAGCTCCTTGGCCACGTGCTGGGCCAGCTCGGGGTGCGAACGACCCGCGATGAGCACGAGCCGCTTCTGGCTGGTCTGGACGATGCCGGTCACTGCTGGTTCTCCTCGGGCGTGGCCGTCTCACGGTCGGCGGCTGCCGGACCGGATGGTGTGGGGGACGCCGCGCGGGCGGCGTCGGCGGAGGACGTGCCAGCGCGCTTGCGCTCGACCCAGCCCTCGACATTGCGCTGGCGCGCGCGGCCGACGGCCATCGCGCCGGGGGGTACGTCGTCGACGATCACGGATCCGGCAGCGGTGTAGGCACCGTCGCCGATCGTGACCGGGGCAACGAGCATGGTGTCGCTGCCGATGCGTACGTGGTCGCCGATCACGGTGCGGTGCTTGGCGACGCCGTCGTAGTTCACGACGATCGTGGCGGCGCCGATGTTGGAGCCCTCACCGATCTCGACGTCGCCCACGTAGGACAGGTGCGGCACCTTCGACCCGGCGCCGACGACCGCGTTCTTCGCCTCGACGTACGCGCCGAGCTTGGCCTTCGGGCCGAGCCGAGTGCCCGGGCGGATGTAGGTGAACGGGCCGACGGTCGCGCCGGGTCCGATCTCGGCGCTCGAGCCCTGGGTGCGCACCACGGTGGCGCCCTCGAGGACCACGACATCGGTGAGCGACGTGTCGGGTCCGACCGTCGCGCCGGCGGATACGCTCGTACGCCCGTGCAGACCTGTGTTGCGCTCGATCACCGCATCGGGCTCGAGCAAGACGTCGGCGTCGATCCAGGTGGTCGAGGGATCGACGATCGTCACGCCCTCGCGCATCCAGCGGGTGTTGATCCGGTCACGCAGCAGGGCTCGCGCCGCGGCGAGCTGGGCACGGTCGTTGATGCCGAGGATCTCGTCGGGATCGGCCGCGATGACGGCAGCGACCGCAAGTCCCTGCTCGACGTGCAGCCCGAGGACGTCGGTGAGGTATTCCTCGCCCTGCGAGTTGTCGGTCGTGACGCGACCGAGCGCGTCACGCAGCGCCGCGAGGTCGAAGGCGAAGACCCCGCTGTTGATCTCGCGCACGGCACGCTGCGCGTCGTCGGCGTCCTTCTGCTCGACGATCGAGGTCACGAGGCCGGTCGAGGTGTCGCGCAGGATGCGGCCATACCCATAGGGGTCGTCGAGCACCGCGGTGAGAACCGTCGACGCTGCCTGCTCGGCGGTGTGCACCTCGACGACGCGGTGCAGAGTCTCTCCGGTGAGCAACGGGGTGTCGCCCGCGACGACGAGCAGCGGCCCGGTGCCATCGAGGGTCACACCCGCGGCGTCGAGGCAGTCGAGAGCGACACGTACGGCGTGGCCGGTGCCGTTCTGCTGCTCCTGGACCACGACGACCGCACCGGGAGCGGCCTGGGCGAGGTAGGCGCTCACCTGGTCGCGACCATGGCCGACGACGACCACCACGTGGTCCGGGTCCAGCGTGGTGACAGCAGCGAGGACGTGCCCGAGAAGGGTGCGTCCCGCCACCTCGTGGAGGACCTTCGGGGTCGCCGAACGCATTCGGGTTCCTGCGCCAGCGGCGAGGACGACGACGGCGGACGGGCGCGGGCTGCTCACGCTGGCGGTCTGCTCTCCGGGTGCGGCGGGCGAGGCGCACTCACGATACCGCCCGTTCACCCGCTCGTGTCCCGCCCTCCCGGATCAGCGGGCGATCCCTGCCCGACGACGGTCCGCGAGTTACTGCCCGAATCCTGCGTTCCACCGCTCACAACCGGGGATTCGGGCGGCGGTAACTCGAGTCCTCTCAGGGGGGTCAGGTGGTGAAGAGGGCACTGTAGGCGTTGAGGGCGGGCTGGCCGCCGAGGTGGGCGTAGAGGACGGTGCTGTCCTTCGGGATCTCGCTCGTGCTCACCAGGTCGATGAGACCGGCCATCGACTTTCCCTCGTAGACGGGGTCGATGATCATCCCCTCGAGGCTGCCGGTGAGCCGGATCGCGTCGAGCGTCGACTGCACAGGGATGCCGTAGAGGTCCCCGGCCCAGCCCTCGAGCACGGTGATCTCGTCGTCGCGCAGGCCGCGCTCCACCCCGATCGGGGCGGCGGTGCTGCGGGCGATGCGCCCCACCTGGTCGCGGGTCTTCTCCAGCGTGGCGGAGGCGTCGATCCCGAGCACCCGGCGCCTGCGTCCGCCGGCATCCTCGAGCGCGGCGAAGCCGGCGATCATCCCGGCGTGCGTGCTGCCGGTGACCGAGCAGACCACGATCGTGTCGAAGAAGACTCCGAGCTCGCGCTCCTGCTGCTCGACCTCGTACGCCCAGTTGGCGAAGCCGAGACCGCCGAGCCGGTGGTCGGACGCACCCGCGGGGATGCCGTAGGGCTTCCCGCCTCGAGCACGTACGTCGTCGAGCGCCCGGGTCCAGCTGTCGCGGAAGCCGATGTCGAAGCCCGCCGGGTCCAGTCGCACCTCGGCTCCCATGATGCGCGAGAGCATGATGTTGCCGACCCGGTCGTTGACGGAGTCGGGCCAGTCGACCCACTTCTCCTGCACCAGCACGGCTTTCAGGCCGAGCTTCGCCGCGACGGCCGCGACCTGCCGGGTGTGGTTGGACTGGTAGCCACCGATCGACACCAGCGTGTCGGCCCCCTCGGCGAGCACGTCGGGGACGATGTACTCGAGTTTGCGGGTCTTGTTGCCGCCGTACGCCAGACCGCTGCTGACGTCCTCGCGCTCGGCCCACACCCGCGCTCCCCCGAGGTGGTCCGAGTCGCGACGCAGCGGAGCCGACGCCGACGCGATCACGCGAAGCGTGATCGCTTGGAGGCGAATCAGCACAGCTCCCGGGGCAGGAATCGAACCTGCGTCGTACCCGCATTCAAAGTGCGGTCGCCCCTGCCAGCAGAGCAACCCGGGAAGGTCAGCCACCAGCGTAGGTCCCAGACGCCGCAGCAGCTGCGTCCCAGCATCGGGGCGGCCCTGGTCGACAGCGCTATCGGGAGCGGCGATGGCGGCTCGGTTTGACAAGGTTACTGATGCGTAGGTTACGGTAGCGTAGCCACTGAACCTACGGTTACGTAACCGCAGGACTGAGACCTTCGAGGAGCCCAGTGACCACCACTCACGATCTCGCGCTGACCGCTGCGGAGCAGGCGGAGGAGCAGTCGCTCACCGGGCAGGCGTACGCCGCCGCCCGTGCTGACGGCAGCGCGCCCACCCCGATGTTCACCGGTGCCGAGCACCAGACGCTCGCCGAGCGCATGACCGTCGGCGTGTTCGTCGGCCTGCCCTTGCTCGCGCTCGCGCTCGCCGTGCCGTTCGCCTGGGGTTGGGGGCTCGGCTGGACCGACCTCATCATCGGCGCGCTCACCTTCGCGATCGCCGCCCACGGCATCACCATCGGCTTCCACCGCGCCTTCACCCACGGGTCGTTCAAGCCCAACCGTCCACTGAAGATCGCACTCGCGATCGCCGGCAGCCTGGCCATCGAGGGACCGGTCGCGCGCTGGGTCGCTGACCACCGCAAGCACCATGCGTTCAGCGATGCCGAGGGTGACCCGCACTCGCCGTGGGCCTACGGCGAGTCGACCCGCGGCCTCATCAAGGGCTTCTTCTTCGCGCACACCGGGTGGCTCTTCGACGTCGAGCAGACCCCGATCGAGAAGTACGCACCGGACCTGCTCAAGGACAAGGACATCATTCGGATCTCCCGGCTCTTCCCGCTGTGGGTCGCGATTTCCCTCCTTGCGCCTGCACTTGTGGGTGGTCTCGTGTCGATGTGGTGGCACGGCGCCCTCACCGCGTTCTTCTGGGCCTCGCTCGTCCGCGTGGCTCTGGTGCACCACGTGACGTGGTCGATCAACTCGGTCTGCCACGTGTGGGGCAAGCACCCGTTCAAGACTCGCGACCGGTCCGGCAACGTCGCCTGTCTCGCTCTCCTCTCGGGCGGCGAGTCGTGGCACAACCTGCACCACAGCGACCCGACAGCAGCACGGCACGGCGTGCTTCGCGGCCAGGTCGACACGAGCGCACGCATCATCGAGCTCTTCGAGTGGCGCGGCTGGGCGAGCGACGTGCGCTGGCCCAAGGCCGACCGGCTCCGCTCGCGGATGGTCGACCCGGAGCACACGCGCCTCTCGCGCAAGGTGTCGTGACCGCCCGGTCGCAGGACAGCGATGCGTCCGGGCGCGGCGATGCGGCGTACGTCGGAAGCCTCGGTCACGGCATCATGGCCACTGTGACCGAGGATCCGAGCGACGGAGAGACCACCGAGCCGACTGCACCGACAACGCCCGCACGGCGCGCGCACGCCGAGCGGGTGCGCCCCGAACGGGTGCGGATGAGCGGGCGCGAGCGTCGGGAGCAGCTCGTCGACGTCGGTCGAAAGTTGTTCGCCGAGAAGGGCTTCGAGGCGGTCACCATCGAGGAGATCGCCGCCAAGGCCAGCGTCTCCAAGCCGGTCGTCTACGAGCACTTCGGCAGCAAGGACGGCCTGTACGCCGTCATCGTCGATCGCGAGATGAACATCTTGCTCGGGATGGTGAGCGACTCGCTGACCGCCGACAACCCGCGTGCGTTGCTCGAGCAGGCGGCTCGAGCGCTCTTCGACTACATCGAGGGTCGCAGCGACGGCTTCCGCGTGCTGGTGCGCGACTCCCCCGTCGCGCAGAACACGGGCAACTTCGCCTCGCTGCTCCGTGACGTCGCCAACCAGGTCGAGCTACGGCTCGCGAAGGAGTTCGACGGCAAGGACTTCCCGTCGAAGTTCGCCCCGATGTATGCCCACATGCTCGTCGGCATGGTGGCACTCACCGGTCAGTGGTGGCTCGACGTCCGCAAGCCGAAGAAGGACGAGGTAGTCGCGCACGTGGTCAACCTCGCCTGGAACGGCATCGTCGGGTTGGAGAAGAAGCCGCGACTCGTAACAGAACGACCGTCCTGACCCGGATGCTGCTGCGTACGCTCCGACTCGATCTCGAGCCGCTCACCGTGGCGCACGCCGACGAGATGGTCGACCTGCTGGCCGACCGCAGGCTCTATGCGTTCTACGACGATGAGGCCTCGCCGACCCTCGACGAGCTCCGCACCCGCTATGCCCGGCAGAGCGCGGGCAGGTCGCCCGATGGACGGTCGATCTGGCACAACTGGATCGTGCGCGTGCGCGAGTCGGGTGAGGTCGCTGGCTTCGTGCAAGCCACCGTCGACGCGACCGCCGGGACGTCGACTGCCGCAGCCACCGACCCTCTCGAGGGACCGTCGAGCGCCGAGCTCGCCTGGGTGATCGGTACGGCGTACCAGAGGCGCGGGTATGCGACCGAAGCGGTGGCGGCGGTCGCCGACGCGCTTCGAGGCCCGGACTCCCTCACCGGTGACGACGCAGACCTCGTGCACGCCCACATCGCACCGAGGAACACCGCGTCGCAAGGTGTCGCTCGTCAGATCGGGCTCAGGCCCACCGATGTCGTCGTCGACAGCGAGATCCGTTGGCAGCAGCCGTATCCTGGGCCGCCCAGCGAGGCGTCCTCGTCGTAGGTGACGGCTCGCGCTGCAGCAGCCTGCGGCCTCCTCCGCGGAGTGTGCTGTGGCCCGCGCTGCACCGCTATGGACGACTGACGGCTGCCCGTCACACGACCATAGCTCTGGGTGCGGCGGCCTGGACCGGTCACCCGTACGCACCAGGAATCTCGACGTCGAGAGACCTGGGTACGCTGACGTCATGAGCCCGCGCCCGCTCGACGAGGTCGACGTCCTCGTCGAGGCGTGGCGCCGGGAGCGACCAGACCTCGACGTCGGGCCGCTCGAGGTGCTCTCCCGGGTCAGTCGCCTCGCGAGGCACCTCGACCTCGCGCGCCGCGAGGCGTTCGAGACGCACGGCCTCGAGCCGTGGGAGTTCGACGTGCTCGCAGCGCTGCGTCGAGAAGGGTCGCCGTACGCCCTCTCACCCGGGCGGCTCCTGCAGGTCACCCTCGTCACGAGCGGCACGATGACCAACCGCATCGACCGGCTCGAGGCCAAGGGTCTCGTAGGTCGGGTGCCAGACCCCCACGACGGGCGTGGCGTGCAGGTGGTGCTCACCGACGCCGGTCGCGCCCGTGTCGATGATGCGCTCACCGACCTGCTCGCGCACGAACGGGCGATCCTCTCCGCACTCGAGGGCGACGACCGTCAGCAGCTCGCTGACCTGCTGCGCCGCCTCACCACCCCCTTCGACAACGCCGACTGACGCCCTCCGCCGCAGCAGCGGTCGGGTCAGGCGTTCGCGATGGACCTGGCGATGCGCTCGGCCTCGATACCGATCTCGCGCAGCGGGATGTGCTTGTCGCGCTTGATCTGCGTGTTGGGGCCGAAGGGCAGCTTCTTGAGCCCGTACTTCGTGACGTCGCCGACCGTCAGCTTGATCAGCGGGGCCGCCAGCGCATCAGCGACCTGGGTCGGCACGCGGCGCATGAGGATGCCGAGCTGCAGGGCGGGTACGACGCCGAGCATGTCGCGCGGAATCACGTTGACGGCTGAGCGCACCGAGAGGTGCGGATGGGCACCACGTTCGACGAGGTCGACCTCCTGCTCGCACGCGGAATTGCCGAAACCCACGACCAGCACGGGTTTCCCGGTCCACGGGTCGCCATTCTTGAACTCGCTCGAGTGCAGCACGTCGCCGGTGTAGGTCTCCACCCCGGCCAGGTGGGACGCAGCGGACGACGCGTCGCACCGGTGGCCACGACGACGTCACGGGCGGTCCACGTGCCATCGGGTGTCGTCGCGACCCAGCACCCGTCAACCCGCTCGAGTCGCTCGACCGGCTGGCCGAAGTGCGGCATCAGGCCGTGATGAGCTGCGTACTTCTCGAGGTAGTCCACGACCTGCTCTCGCGCCACCTGGTGGGCACGTTCGGGCCACCGGCCAGGTGACGGATCGGGCTAGTCGAGCTCGGCGGCCACTTCGAGCCAACGGTCCTCGAGCTCGTCGCGTTCGGCGAGCACGGCGCGCAGCTCGGCGTCGAGGGCGAGCACCGACGTGTGGTCGACCGCTGCCTCGGCGAGGGCCGCGTGCAGGCGCGCCTCCTCGCCAAGGAGCTTCGTCGTACGCCGTTCGATCTTGGTGAGCTCCTTGCGCAGGGCGCGAGCGTCGCCTCCCGGCGTGCGCGCCGAAGAGCCGTCACTCCCGTTCGGACTGCGGCTCGGCACCGCGGGGGCGTTGCGTCGGCGCTCGAGGTATTCATCGACTCCGTTGGGGAGGTGGCGCAGTGCACCGTCACCGAGAAGGGCGTAGACCGAGTCGGTGGTGCGCTCGAGGAAGTAGCGGTCGTGGCTCACGACGACGAGGGTGCCGGGCCAGGTGTCGAGCAGGTCTTCGAGCACCGTGAGCATCTCGACGTCGAGGTCGTTCGTGGGTTCGTCGAGGAGCAGCACGTTGGGACCGTTGACGAGCAGGCGCAGCATCTGCAGTCGGCGTCGCTCACCGCCGGAGAGGTCGCCGAGGCGGGTGAACAGCTTGTCGCCGGTGAACCCGAAGTTCTCGAGCAGCTGCTGAGCAGTCAGGGTGCGACCCTTGCCGAGATCGACGTACTGCGCCTGGCGCTGCAGCGACTCGAGCACGCGCTCCTCGGGGTCGATCTCCGACAGCGCCTGCGACAGGTGCGCGACCGACACGGTCTGACCGACCCGGATGCTGCCTTCGCGGAGGTCCGGAGCTGCGGCCGTGTCGAGCACACCGTCGTGCGCGGCGTTGAGCAGCCGGAGGAGGGTCGTCTTGCCGGCGCCGTTGGCGCCGAGGAGCCCCACCCGGTCACCGGGGCCGAGGCGCCAGGTCTGCCGCGTTATCACGGGATCGACACCCGGTGCAGGTGCGAGCGTGACGTCCTCGAGGTCGTAGACCTGCTTGCCGAGTCGTGCTGTCGCGAACTTCTCGAGCGCCAACCGATCGCGCGGCGGAGGCTCGTCGGCGATGAGGACGTTGGCCGCGTCGATGCGGAACTTCGGCTTGCTCGTACGCGCCGGAGCACCGCGACGCAGCCATGCCAGCTCCTTGCGCAGCAGGTTCTGGCGGCGCTCTTCGCTCGAGGCCGCCTGGCGCGACCGCTCGGCCTTCGCGAGGACGTAGGCGGCATAGCCGCCGTCGAAGCGCTGGACCGTGGAGTCGATGACCTCCCAGGTCTCGGTGGCGACGGCGTCGAGGAACCACCGGTCGTGCGTGACCGCCACGAGCGCACCGCGGCGTGGCGCGAGATGCCCTGCGAGCCAGGCGATCGCCTCGACGTCGAGATGGTTGGTCGGCTCATCGAGCACGAGGAGGTCCGGGTCGTCGACGAGCAGCTGCGCGAGGGCTGCACGGCGGCGCTCGCCACCGGACATCGTGCCGACCTTCGTCTCCATGCCCTCGCCGTAGGCCGAACCGTTGACGCCGCCGATGAGACCGTCGAGCACATCGCGAACCCGCGCGTCACCTGCCCACTCGTGCTCGGCCCGGTCGCCGACCACGACGTCGCGCAGGGAGGCTCCAGGATCGAGGTCGTCGGTCTGCGCGAGAAGCCTGATGGTCAGCCCGTTGACCGTGACGACGCGTCCGGCGTCCTCGGGCTCGAGGCCGGTGAGCACCCGGACGAGGGTGGTCTTACCACCGCCGTTGCGGCCGACGATGCCGATGCGGGCGCCTTCGGTCACGCCGACGGTGACGCCCGACAGGAGGGTGCGGGTGCCGAGGGACTTGCTGACGTTCTCGAGTGCGACGTAGGTGACGGGAGCCATCAGGCGGTGGACCTCTGGTCGACGACGCGTGCACCCGGGACCGGCCCGTTCGCACGCTTGACGGTGCGGCACACGCCGCTGGCTGTGAAGGCGACCGCGAGGTCGACGGCGTGCTCGTCGTCGCGGGCGAGGAACGCGCAGGTCGGTCCGCTGCCCGAGACGACACCGCCGAGTGCGCCGTACTCCTCGCCGATGCTCAGTACCTGGGCGAGATGGGGACGCAGTGAGACCGCCGGACCTTGGAGGTCGTTGTGCAGCGCCCTGCCCAGCGCCTCGGCATCGCCGGCACGCAGCGCCGACATCACGTCGTCCGGCACCTCGGGATCGGGCACGGTCGCCGCGTCGTGGAGCCGATCGAACTCGCGGAAGACCAGTGGCGTGGGAAGTCCTTGCTCGGCGAGCACGAACACCCAGTGGTAGGTGCCGCGTACGAGTGCGGTGGTCAGCGCGGTGCCCCGGTCGGAGCCGATCGCTGTGCCGCCGTGCAAGGCGAAGGGAACGTCGCTGCCGAGTGCGGCGGCGACGTCATACAACGTCTCCTTGCCGAGACCGAGCTCGAAGAGCGCGTCGATCGCGACCAGTGCAGCGGCGCCGTCGGCACTCCCGCCGGCCATGCCACCCGCCACCGGGATGCCCTTGCGGATGGCGAGGGAGACATCGGGTGAGGCGCCGTAGGCCTCGAGTGCGGTGACCGCGCGCCAGGCGAGGTTCGTGGAGTCCAGGGGGACCTCGGCCGCACCCTCACCCTCGACCACGAGCTGAACACCCGATCCCGGGCGCAGCGGTGTGGCCACGAGGTCGTCGTAGAGCCCGACCGCGTGAAAGACGGTCGTCAGGCCGTGGAAGCCGTCGGAGCGCAACGGACCGACGCCGAGCGCGAGGTTGACCTTCGCGGGGGCGCGGACGGTCACGGACGAGAGCACCCCATCACCCTAGATGCCCTCGGAGCACCCGCGACGCCACCGCGTCGCGACCAAGATCACCTCGAGCAACGACCCACCCGAGGTCCGACCAAGATCGCGACTTGTGGTCACAAGGTGCCGCTCAAGGGCACTTTCTGACCTGAGAGGCCAAGAACTTCCCTGGCGGTGGGGCTGGGTCGTGTGGGTGGCCGGTTGGGGGGTGGTCGGGTTAGAGGTGGTGGGGGTATTTGACGGCGGCTAGGTGGGCGAAGTCGGTGACGGTGAGCATCTCGCCTCGGATGCTGGGGTCGATGCCGGCTCGGCGCAGGGCGTCCTCGGCCAGCGGAGGCGAGCCGGCCCAGCCGGCCAGGGCGGCGCGCAGGGTCTTGCGGCGTTGGGCGAACGCCGCGTCGATCACGGCGAACACCTCCTCCCGCGTCGCCGCGGTGACCGGCGGCTGCGTACGCGTGATCGCGACCAGACCGCTGTCGACGTTGGGCGCCGGCCAGAAGACGTTGCGGCCGATCACACCGACGCGTGCGACGTCGCCGTACCACCGTGCTTTCACGCTCGGCACTCCGTAGACCTTCGATCCTGGCCCCGCTGCGAGCCGGTCAGCGACCTCGAGCTGCACCATGACGAGCACCCGCTGGATCGAGGGGAACGCCTCGAGCAGATGCAGGATGACGGGTACGGAGATGTTGTAGGGCAGGTTGGCGACGAGGGCCGTAGGAGGTTCACCGGGCAGCTCGCGCACCTTGAGCGCGTCCGCGTGCACCACCGTGAGCTTGTCTGCGAGGTCGGGACGACGCGTGGTCACGATGCCCGGCAGTGCGTCGGCTAGGAGGTCGTCGATCTCGACCGCGACGACGTGGCGGGACCACGCGGCGAGGTAGATCGTCAGCGAGCCCAGGCCGGGGCCGACCTCCAGCACGATGTCGTCGGCAGTGATCGCCGCAGTACGACCGATGCGTCGCACGGTGTTGCCGTCGATGACGAAGTTCTGCCCCTTCTGCTTGGTCGGGCGGATGCCGAGGCGAGCCGCGAGCTCGCGTACGTCGGACGCACCGAGCAGCCCGTCAGGCGTGTCGTCGCTCACCGCCGCACACCTCGGGTGAGGCGGACGAAGAAGCGCTCGACCAGCGCGCCGTCGTCGTCAGCGAGGGTCGAGACCGCAGCGAGTCCGGCAGCGACGGCGTCGTCGCGGCGGCTCTCCGGCACGCGCTCCCAGATCACGCGCGCTCCGGCCGACCACGTCCAGTCGAGCCACTGGTCGACGTTGCGATAGTGGTTCTCGTGCTCGACGAGCACCGTGCTGATGTCGGTGTAACCAGCCTCGTGCAGCAACGCCTCGACGTGCGAGGTGCTGGAGAAGTGCGAGCGGCTCGCCGGATGAGCCGGCTCCTCGTTCGCGGGATCGTCCGGCCAGAACGGCTTGACGGCCGCCTCGACGATCCTCCATCGCTCATCAGGCTGGTCGAAGGTCGAGAGCACGAAGCGCCCACCCGGGCGCAGTACCTCGCGGATGCGCCGGGCTGTCGCCACCGGCTCCGGGAGGAAGAAGAGCACGAACGACGCGACGACCGCGTCCCAACCGCCCTCGCGCGACGGCGGATCGTCAGCGTCGCCGAGGATCACCCGCACCTGGGTCAGACCACGCTCCATCGCATCGCTCGCCGTCAGCTCGACCATGCCCGGGGCCAGGTCGACACCGAGCACCTCGCCCCGGGGGCCGACCACCTCGGCGGCGGCGAACAGCGCAGCACCCCGACCCGCGCCGAGGTCGAGCACCGCGTCACCGGGAAGGAGGTCGGCGCGTTCGACGAGCCGCGCTGCGAGGGGTGCGAAGAAGTCGACACCCACCGCGTCGTAGGTCTCGGAGGCTCGATGGAAGACCCCGGAGAAGTGGGCCTTCTGGGGGTGGTCGGCACCATCGGTCATGGGCACACTCTCCCGCATCGGTGCCCGACCGCGGACGACCGGCTCCATCATCAGTCGATTCCCGCTTCGTGCCGGGGTGCTCCCTGTCACGATCGGATCGTGCTCAGCTCCGACACCTACATCGACACGCTCCGACGCGATGCGACCGCGTTCGCCGACCTCCTGCGGGAGGTCGACCTCTCGGCACCCGTGCCCGACTGCCCCGGGTGGACCGTCGCTGTCGGGCGAGCCACCTCGGAGGCGTTCACCGCTGGGCGCACGGTGCTGTCACGACCGGGGCACCCGGCGACGAGCCCGTCGGACCCTCCGAGCGCGTCGAGCTCCTCGACTGGTTCGACGAGGGCGCAGCCCAGCTGATCCACGCGTTGTCGAATCCCTCGCTCTCGATCTCCTCGACGTGCGGGAGGTCGAGAGCGATCCGACGCAGGTCGCGAGCGTCAGCCACGACCGCTACCAGTCGCCGAAGGCTCGTCGCGCGTTCGTCCAGAGCGCAGCGGCCATCGAGTCCTCGTCGACCCCCGCGCTCTCGGCCAGCACGCGCACGGTGAGGGGCACGAGATAGGACGCGTTGGGCCGACCGCGATAGGGCATCGGCGTGAGGTAGGGCGCGTCCGTCTCGACGAGCAGCCGGTCGAGCGGCGCGACCGCGGCCGAGTCGCGGAGCGACTGGGCGTTCTTGAACGTCACGGTGCCGGCGAAGGAGAGATACCAACCGCGGTCGGTGCAGTAGCGCGCCATCTCCGCGTCGCCGGAATAGCAGTGGAACACCACGTTCTCGGGCGCACCCTCGCTCTCCAGGATGCGGATCACGTCGTCGTGGGAGTCGCGGTCGTGGATCGTGAGCGTCTTCCCGAGCTGCTTCGCGAGTGCGATGTGGCGGCGAAACGACTCCTCCTGCACCGCACGCCCGTCGTCACCGGTCCGGAAGAAGTCCATGCCGGTCTCGCCGACCCCCCGCACCCGAGGATGGGCAGCCAGCTCGGCGATCTCTTCCCATGCCGCCTCGAGGGCGGCGCGTCCCTGTGTCTTGAGGATGCGCGGCGCCTCGTTGGGGTGCAGCGCGACCGTGGCGACGATGTGGTCGTGCTCGGTCGCAGCCTGCACAGACCAGCGCGCGCTCGGCAGGTCGCACCCGACCTGCACGATCCGGGTGACACCGACCGACGCCGCCCGCGCGAGCGCCTCGTCGACCGAGAGCCACGAGGCACCGTCGTCGCCATCCTGGATGTCGAGATGGCAGTGCGTGTCGATGACCTCGGTGCGCAGCGGCTGGGGCAGCGGCGGGTGCTCGCGGTTGCGCGAGTGTCCCGACTCCGCTGTCGCGGCGCGGGTGCGGACCGGCTCGTCGGTGCTCATGTCGGCGTCGGGTCGTCGGTGTACGACGTCAGACCGCGGGCTCGTCGAGACGCGGGAACAAGATGGCACCCTTGGTGATCGTCGTGCCGGGCGGCAGCTGTCCCCAGCAACCGGCGTCGGTGACGACCTGCTCGCCGATCGGACCGAGCGCGACGTCGGCGCCGATCTGCTCCCATAGCGAGGTCGTGGCCTTCGGCATGACGGCGTGGTGCAGCACTGCGATCGCGCGCAGGCTCTCGCAGATCGTGTAGAGCACGGTCGAGAGCCGCTCCGCATCTGCCTCGTCCTTCGCGAGCACCCACGGCGCCTGCTCGGTGACATAGAGGTTGATGGCATCGACGAAGGCCTTGACCGCTCCGATGGCACCGGCGAAGTCGAGCCGAAGCATCGACTCGTCGGCGGTCTCGACTGTCGAGGCGAGGAGAGTCTGCAACGCGACCTCGGCGTCGGTGTAGGCCGTCGCCACGGGCAGCAGCCCCTCGCGGTACTTCGCGACCATCGCCGGAGCGCGCGAGGCGAGGTTGCCCAGGCCGTTGGCGAGCTCGGAGGTGTAGCGAGCGCTCATGTCCTCCCAGGAGAATGATCCGTCGGCACCGAACGCGATCGCGCGGAGGAAGTAGTAGCGGAACGCATCGGACCCGAAATGGTCGACGATCGTCGCGGGCGCGATGCCGGTCAGCTTCGTCTTGCTCATCTTCTCGCCGCCGACGAGAAGCCAGCCGTGGGCGAAGACCTGCTTCGGCAGGGGGAGCCCGGCAGCCATGAGCATCGCGGGCCAGATGATCGCGTGGAACCGCAGGATGTCCTTGCCGACCAGGTGCACGTCAGCGGGCCAGGTCGCTGCGAACTGTTCTGCACCAGGGGTTCCGGGCTCGTCGCCGAGCCCGACCGCGGTGGCGTAGTTGAGGAGCGCGTCGAACCACACGTAGACGACCTGCTTCTCGTCCCACGGCACCGGGATTCCCCAGTCGAACGTCGATCGCGAGATCGAGAGGTCCTGAAGACCGCCGCGCAGGAACGACGTGACCTCGTTGTAGGCCGACTGCGGCTGCACCGCGAGCGGGTTGGCTTCGTAGTGCGCGAGCAGCTTGTCGCCGTAGGCGGAGAGCCGGAAGAACCAGTTGGTCTCGCTGACCTGCTCCACCGGGCGGCCGTGGATCGCGCAGACCTTCTCGCCGGCGTAGTCACCCACGCCGTCGACGAGGTCACCGGGGAGCTTGAACTCCTCGCACGCCACGCAGTAGGGGCCGTCGTAGGCGCCCTCGTAGATCTCCCCACGGTCCTTGAGACCGGTGAGGAAGCGCTGCACGCGCTCGGTGTGCCGAGGCTCCGTCGTGCGGATGAAGTCGTCGTTGGCCGCGTCGATCGTGTCGAGCACCGGGAGCCAGGCCGTCTCCACGAGGCGATCGGCCCACTCCTGCGGCGTGACACCGTTGGCCTCTGCGCTGCGCATGACCTTCTGACCGTGCTCGTCGACGCCGGTGAGGAACCACACGCGCTCACCGCGCTGCCGGTGCCACCGGGTAAGGACGTCGCCGGCTGTCGTCGTGTAGGCGTGCCCGATGTGCGGCGCGTCGTTGACGTAGTAGATCGGCGTCGTGAGGAAGAAGGCCTTGGTGTCGGACACGCGTCAATCCTACGGGCGTGGAGGCAGCCGGTTCTCCGGCGTTTGCCGCGCTGCCTCCTGGCTCGCCTTCTTGGCTGCCACCACAGCGTCGTAGACCACCTTGCGGTCCAAGCCGTACGCCGCTGCCACCGCTGCGAGCGCCGACTTGCGCGGGTCGCCACCCTCGGCCGTCACGGCCGGGACCCAATCCTCGGGCGCACCCGCGACCACCACCGTGATCTCGCCGCGCACCCCTTCGGCCGCCCAGGCGGCGAGCTCGCCCAGGGAGGCACGACGTATCTCCTCATAGGTCTTGGTGAGCTCCCGACAGACGGCAGCGGGGCGGTCGGGTCCGAACGCCTCGGCCATCGCGGCGAGCGCCTCGGCGATGCGGTGCGGTGCCTCGAAGAACACCAGCGTGCGCGGATCTGCTGCGAGTGAGGCGAGGGCGCGCGCCCGCTCACCAGCCTTGCGTGGGAGGAACCCCTCGAACGTGAACCGGTCGACCGGCAGCGCGGACAGAGCGAGCGCGGTGAGGACCGCGCTCGGACCCGGCACGGCGGTCACGACGATGCCGGCCCCCGCCGCGGCCGCGACGAGGCGATAGCCGGGGTCACTCACGCTCGGCATCCCCGCATCGGTCACGAGCACCACGCGCTCCCCCGCCTCCAGTGCGGCGACGAGCTCGGGGAGGCGCTCGCGCTCGACCGCGTCGTAGTAGGACACGACCCTGCCGGAGAGGGTGATGCCGAGATCGCTCGCGAGCCGCCGGGTGCGCCGGGTGTCCTCAGCGGCCACGATGTCGGCGTTCGAGAGCTCCTCACACAGTCTCGGTGAAGCATCGGTTGGATCACCGATCGGCGTCCCTGCGATCACGAGTACGCCTGGAACCTCGCGCTCTGCCACGGCGGCAGCCTGCCACGTCCGTATGCTGAGCGGGTGACGGCGACCCTCGAGCACCGCCCCGACGCCGTCGTGCCCGCAGACGGGCCCCGCTGGTCCGAGGTCGCTGACCGCCTCTATCGCGCGCTCCCGTCGGACCGCGGCATCTCCTGGCTCGTCACCCTGGCGATCACCCTGCTCGGCGGCCTGTTGCGGTTCTGGGACCTCGCCAACCCGCACGCCATCGTCTTCGACGAGACCTACTACATGAAGGACGGGTTCTCGCTCCTGCGCTGGGGCTACGAGCGGGAGTTCGTCGAGAAGGCCAACGACACGATCCTGGCGAGCGACGGCAGCGGCTGGCGCACGCTCGACGTCTTCAAGGACAGCCACGCGTTCGTCGTGCACCCGCCCGTGGGCAAGTGGACGATTGCGATCGGAGAATACGCCTTCGGCCTCAACCCGTTCGGCTGGCGAGTGATGATGGCGTTGCTCGGCACCGTCGCGGTGCTCCTCACCGTACGCATCGCCCGACGCCTCACCCGCTCGACCCTCATCGGGGGGCTCGCCGGCTTCCTGCTCGCGATCGACGGCATGGCGATCTCGATGTCGCGCACCGGGCTTCTCGACACCTCGCTGATGTTCTGGGTGCTGGTCGCGTTCGGCTGCGTGCTCATGGACCGGGACCGCACGCGTCGTCGGCTGGCCGTCGTCGTCCGGACGTATCCGGATGACCGCGCGGCGCTGCACTCGCTCGGGATGGGTGTCGGTCCCTGGACCGGGATGCGGCCGTGGCGGTGGGCGGCGGGCGTCTCCCTCGGTCTCGCGTGCGGAGTGAAGTGGTCCGGCCTGTGGTTCCTCGTGGCGTTCGGGCTGATGACGGTCATCTGGGACGTCGGCATGCGCCGCATCATCGGAGTGCGCACGCTGCAGGCATGGCTCGGCGCTGCTGCGGAGGGTGTGCTGGGTGCCGTCGCGATGGCGGGCACGGCGTTCGTGGTCTACGTCGCGTCGTGGACCGGGTGGTTCATGACCGACGGCGGCTATGACCGTCAGTGGGCGCTCGACAATCCGGCGGCGGCCGGATTCGGTTGGGTGCCAAGCGCTTTCCGCTCCCTGTTGCACTACCACGCCGAGATGCTCAACTTCCACACGCATCTCACGATCGACAAGTCGCCGCACGCCTACCAGAGCAACGCCTGGAGCTGGCTGCTGCAGACCCGACCGACGAGCTTCTTCTACGAGTCGCGCGACCTCGGCGTCGACGGCTGCACCGCGTCGAAGTGCTCGACCGAGGTAATCGCGCTCGGCAACCCGATCATCTGGTGGGCCGCGACGGCCGCACTCGTGCACCAGAGCTGGCGCTGGTTCGCGACCCGCGACTGGCGCTCCGGTGCCGTGGTCCTCGCGGTGCTTGCCGGCTGGCTCCCGTGGCTGGCGTTCCAGCAGCGCACGATCTTCACGTTCTACTCCGTCGCGTTCGTGCCGTTCCTGTGCATGATCCTGGCGCTCAGCCTCGGCGCCGTTCTCGGACCGGCCGACGCGACCCCACGTCGTCGTACGGCCGGCGCCATCGCGGTGGGCATCTACGTCATGTTCGCCCTCCTCGCCGCCTGGTTCTTCTACCCCATCTGGTCCGCCCAGGTGATCCCGTACACCTCCTGGCAGATCCGCATGTGGATCCCCACCTGGGTCTAGCCCCAATACCGGGCGTGACCTGAGAGGTCAGGGACGTCCCTCGGGGTCGGAGGCGGTGGTGGGGAGGGTGATCTCGAAGGCGCAACCGGGGCCGGCGTTGGCCACGGTGACGGTGCCGCCGAAGGCGTCGACGAGACCGCGCACGACGGCGAGACCGAGACCGGCGCCGGTCGCGGCGCCCGGGGTTCGCGCAGCCGAACCGCGCCACCCTGCCTCGAACACGCGCGGCAGGTCGTCCGCCGGAATCCCTCCGCACGTGTCGCTGACTCGCACCGTGGTGCCGGCTGCGGTCGAGGCCGCCTCGACGTGCACCGAGCCGTCGGGCGGGGTGTAGCGCACGGCGTTGACCACCAGGTTGGTCAACGCCCGAGACAGTCCAGGCTCGTCGACGTAGGCGATGACGCTGTCGTCGCACTCACCCGAGAGGTGCACTCCTCGCTGGTCGGCGAGCACGGCGGCGCTCGCGATCGTGTCCGAGAGCAGGTCACGCAGGCGCACCTCCTCGAGGTGCAGGTCGAGGTGCCCGGACTGCAGCCGCGACACCGCGAGCAGGTCGTCGACCATCCCCGCAAGGCGATCGACCTCCTCACGGATCCGGCGGTGATACGTCGACGGGTCCGGTGCCACATCGTCCTCGAGCGCCTCGGCCATCGCGCGGATCCCGGCGAGCGGGGTGCGCAGGTCGTGCGACACCCACGCGACCATCTCGCGCCGCTTGGCCTCCACCTCGGCGTCGCGCTGGCGCTCCATCGCCTCGCGCTCCGCGTCGTGCTGGATGACCGTCGTACGACGCGCCAGCACGACGCCCACGACGAGCGCGACGGGAACAGTCGCGACCAGGACCGTCCACACCACCTCGAGGTTGGAGCCCTCCAACGCCATCGAGCGCGCACCAGCGAGGATGCCTGCTGCGAGAGCGAGCACGACGGTGACTGGTGTGAGAAGTGCTGCCACCACAGGGGATCTGCGCCCGACAAGGGTGACGGCGATGGCGCCGAGGAGCCCCACCACTGCAGCGGCCACCGCTGCCTGCCACGCCAACGTCCAGTCCATGCTCACGACTTCCTGCTCACGAGTTCCTGCTCACTACTCGATGGTCACCGGTCGACCGTCGACGATGGTGACCACGCAATCATGAGCCGGCGTCACCGTAGGTCTGCACGAGCGCCTCACCTGTCGAGGCCACCGCCGGATCCCAGCGATAGCCCACACCCCAGACCGTAACGAGACGAGTAGGCTCCGCCGGATCCTCCTCGATCTTCTCGCGAAGTCGGCGTACGTGGACCGTGACCGTCGACTGGTCGCCGAACTCCCAGCCCCACACCTCACGCATGAGCTCCTCGCGCCGCAACGCCTTGCCCGGGCGGGCCATCACGTGCGCGAGCAGGTCGAACTCTCGTGTCGTGAGAGAGAGCTCGCGCTCACCGAGCTGCACGGTGCGCGCCGCCACGTCGACCCGCAGGTCGCCGTCGACGAGCACCGGCTCCACGCCGGCCAGCTGCTGTGGCTCGCTGCGCCGCAGCACAGAGCGCACGCGCAGCGCCAGCTCACGCGGGCTGAACGGCTTGACGACATAGTCGTCGGCGCCGACCTCGAGACCCGCGATGCGGTCCTCCTCCTCGCCGCGAGCCGTGAGCATCACCACCGGTAGGCTGGGGTTCACGGCGCGCAGCCGACGGCAGACCTCGAGGCCGTCGATGCCGGGCAGCATGAGGTCGAGCACAACGATGTCGGGCGGGGCGGCCGCCGCAATCGTCAGAGCCGACAGACCATCAGCGGCGTGCGCCGCCTCGAAGCCGTCACGGCGCAGGTAACCCAGCACCACCTCGGCGACTGTGGGGTCGTCATCGACGACGAGGACTCGGGGCATGCCCACAATCTAGGCGGAGAGCCGTTCCCGTGACGGTCCTCAGACCGGGACTGTCAGCGGTTCGTAAGGCATCAGGCCTGCCTGAGCCGCTCGCTGTGGGTTGCACTGGTCACACCTACAGCCGGGGAGTCTTCTGATGGCGCATCACGCCCTTCACCGCACCGTCCCGATCGCGCTCGGCGCTCTCCTGCTCGCTGGCTGCGGGAGCCAGATCGCGAGCACGACAGCGGCGGCACCCGCCGCAGCCGCGACATCACCTGCTGCGACCGCATTCGCAGCATCGCCGGCACCGTCGACCGTGTCGGCGACCCCGAGCACCCGGTCGAGCGCCCCCGCAGCGACGGGCTCCTACATCGGCTATGCGGCCTACTCCGCCAACAAGGCGGCCTACTCCGCCGGCAAGGTCGTGCTCTTCTTCCACGCACCCTGGTGCCCGAGCTGTCGGGTCACCGAGGAGAACCTCCTCGCAGATCCCTCCGCGATCCCGGCCGGCCTCACCATCGTGAAGATCGACTACGACACCTCCACCGACCTCAAGGCCACCTACGGCGTCACGGTCCAGCACACCTTCGTCGAGGTCGGCGCCGACGGAGCCATGCTGGCCAAGTGGAGCGGGACGCTGACGGCGTCCGACATCGCAGGACGACTCGTGTGAGCCCGACCCTGCTGGTCGGCGCGCTGATCGCGGGCGCGCTCACGACCTTGGCACCGTGCGTGCTTCCCCTGCTCCCGGTGATCGTCGGCGGGTCGCTCGTCGGGACGGACGCAGATGTCGCGACGGACACAGAGTCCGACCAGGTCGGCTCCGTCGCCGTCCGTCATCGCCGACGCGTCAGCGCCTCGCAACGACGCGCGCTGGTGATCGCGGCATCGCTCGCGGCATCCGTCATGGTGTTCACCCTGGTGCTCAAGGCATCGACGGCACTGATCGGGATCCCGGCCAGTGCCTGGGCATATCTGTCAGGTGCGATCCTCGTCGTGCTCGGCCTGATCAGTGTCTTCCCGAGCCAGTGGGAGCACGTGAGCGGCCGGCTGCGCCTCCAGGCTCGGAGCACGCGCTATCTCGCCGGGGCGGCGGACCGTTCCGGCACCACGGAGGCCGTGCTGACCGGCGCGGCACTGGGTCCGGTGTTCTCGTCCTGCTCGCCGTTGTACGCCTACGTCATCGTCACGGTGCTGCCCGCCTCGACCCTCGACGGCCTGCTCCTCCTGCTCGCCTACGTCATCGGGCTGGCGGGCACCCTGCTCGTCGTCGCTCTGCTCGGACAACGCGCGATCCGCCGCCTGGGATGGGCCGCGGACCCGCACGGCACCTTCCGCCGCGTCCTCGGCGTGGTGTTCATCGTGGTCGGCCTCGCGGTCGCCCTCGGGTGGGACCGTACGATCCAGGAATGGATCCTGGAGAACTCCCCGATCCAGCCCTGGAACTTCGGGTCCGACACGATCATCGGTGAGTCATGACAACCACTCTCGAGCGTGAGGCCACGCCCACGATCGACCGACGCCGGGCGGCACTTGTCGGTGCCCTCGTCGCATTCGCCGGCCTGGCCTCGGCCGAGCTGTTCGGGCTCGTCCTGCCAGGCCGCCCGAGCCCGGTGACGTTCGTCGCCGACCGGATCATCGCCGCGATGCCCGACGGACCGCGCGAGGCGCTCATCGGTGCCGTCGGCACGCTCGACAAGCCGTTGCTCGTCGTGGGCATCGTGCTCGGTGTGGTGCTCGGCGGTGCGGTCATCGGTCGGATCAGTGCGGCACGCCAGTCCTGGGCGCCGTGGCTCTTCGCCGTCGGTGGCATGGTCGGCTGGCTCGTGGCGTGGGACGGCAACAGCGCCGACATCCTGGGCCTCGCTCTCGTCGTCGCCGTCGGCGTGACGGTCGCATCGTTGGCGTGGACCCGGCTGATGCCGGCGTCGACCCCGGACACCACCGGCCCGACCGTGGATCGACGTGCGGTGCTGCGCGCTGCCGGATTCCTCGGGCTCGCGAGCGCCGTGACGCTCGGAGTCGTGACGATCGCACGCCGCGGCTCGACTGCTGCCGTCGATGCTGTGCGAACCACCCTGAAGATCCCCGTCGCAGCTGACCCGGCGAAGGCACTCAGCAGCGGCATCACACCCGATGTTCCCGGCATCGCACCGGCCATCACCCCGGCCGAGGACTTCTACCAGATCGATGTCGCACTGACGCCGCCGTCGGTCGACGTAGCGACCTGGTCGCTGACGATCGACGGGCGGGTCGACAAGCCGATGACGTTGACCTACAACGACTTGCTGGCGATGCCGAGCATGGAGCGCTACGTCACGCTGACCTGCGTCAGCAACGACGTCGGTGGTGACCTCGTCGGCACGGCGAAGTGGCAGGGGGTGCGCCTCACCGACCTGCTCGCGAAGGTCGGTGTCCACGACGACGCGACAATGGTGCTCGGTCGTTCGGTCGACGGATTCACCGTCGGCTTCCCGCGCTCAATCCTCGACGACGGACGCGACGCGATGGTCGTCTACGCCATGAACGGCGAGCCGCTCCCGGTGAAGCACGGCTTCCCGGTGCGCATGGTCGTTCCCGGGCTGTACGGCTACGTCTCCGCCACCAAGTGGTTGGAGCAGATCAAGCTCACGACGCCCGCCGAGGACGTGCCGTTCTGGTTCTCGCGCGGCTGGTCCGACGACGGGACGATCGAGTCGGCGTCTCGCATCGACGTGCCCCGCGACGGCACGCCGGCGAAGGCCGGGACTGTCGCCGTCGGAGGTCGCGCGTGGCACCAGCACACCGGCGTGGGTTCCGTGGAGATCCGGGTCGACGACGGGCCGTGGGAGAAGGCGACACTGGCCGATCCGATCGGTGTCGACACCTGGCGACTCTGGTCGTGGCAGTGGGCGGCCACCGCCGGCCAGCACACGCTGACCGTGCGCATGCACGACATCGACGGCACGGTGCAGAGCGACGCCCAACGACCCACCTTCCCGGGGGCCTCCAGCGGTCTGCACAGCATCGTCGTCAACGTCGCCTGACAACCCTGTCGCGCGACGGTGCCCAGCGCCTCAGTGGCAGCCCGGTCGACCGTCCACGGCCGGCACCTCAGCGCCGTACGTAATCCGCCGCGGCCCACACCTGGCGCAGCAGATCGTTGAAGGCCATGGCCTCGGTGAGCTGCGGGTTGTGACCCGACGCTCCGAACTCCGTGACGGTGACGCCCAGCCGCTCCGCGAGCTCTCGCGCCGTCTCGCGGAAGGCCGCAGCAGCCCGGATCCGCTTGGGATCGGTCGCTGCTCGTGCGGTCTCCGGCGGCCAGCCACCGGACACGACGACCGTGGGTCCGCTGATCCGGCGTACGCCCTCCCAGTCGACGGGCGGGTCGAGCGGCATCGCCTCGATGCGGGTCGCCTCGGCCGCGATCCGGTCGAGATCGGTCCAGCTGTTGACCGTGATCGAGACCAAGCGGGGGTGAAGCCCGAGCACGAGGTCGGCCCAGTCTGCGAAGAACTCCGCGCCGTCCTGGTCGGGTGCTCGCCGGGCGAGGCCCCCGAGGTCCTCGGTGAGCGACTGCGCCTCGGGGTGGTCACTGATGCCGTACATCGGCGGCTCGACCACGACGAGCGAGCGCACGAGGTCGGGTCGTCGCCCCGCGGCGACGAGGGCGACGACACCGCCGTAGGAATGTCCGAGCACGTGCGCTCCACCGAGCGACTCGAGGAGCCCGAGCAGATCGGGGACGTCGACGGGCCAGCCGACGTCGCCCTGGTGCGGCGAGCCGCCGTAGCCCCGGCGGTCGACGACGTGCAGCCGGTGGGAGTCGGCGAGCGCGTACTGCTCGGCGAAGGTCTGCGCGCCCCAGCCGAGAGCACCGTGCAGCAGGACGACGGGATCACCCTCGCCGACCACCTCGATGCTGAGCCCGTCCATAGGAGGAATCATCGCGGGCAACCCCCGAGCTCTGTGCTCACGACGCGGACGACCACGTCGTGAGCACAGAGCTCGACACGTCAGACCTTCTTCACGACGCTCGACTTGAGCTGCATCGCACCGAAGCCGTCGACCTTGCAGTCGCTGTCGTGGTCGCCCGCTCCCTGCACGAGTCGGATGTTGCGCACCTTGGTGCCGACCTTGATCGAGGAGGTGGCCCCCTTGACCTTGAGGTCCTTGATGACGGTGACTGTGTCGCCGTCGGCCAGCACGTTGCCGACCGCGTCGAGGATCACACCCTCATCGGCTGCGTCGCCCGGGGACCCAGAGGCGTCGGCGGACTCCCACTCGTGGGCGCACTCGGGGCAGACCAGCAGGGCACCCATCTCGTACGTGTACGCGCTCGGGCACTCCGGGCACGGGGGCAGCACCATCTCGTCGCTCATCCGACCACCTAGGCGGTGTCCCCTCTCCCGCCGTTGATGTGTAACCACAACTGGCTATACCCGGTCGTGGTTACACATCAACGGGTGAGTGGAGCTGAGGGGAACCGTCGCCTCACGGCTCCTCCTCGAATCGTTGAGCTGCTAACAGTGCAGAAGTCCCCCAT
>JANXWJ010000081.1 GCA_025351185.1 Candidatus Nanopelagicales bacterium | reverse complement strand
GCTGCTGCGCGTCGCCCTCGGTCTCACGCTCGACCGCGGCCACGCCGAGGACCTCGTGCAGACCGCCTACCTGCGGACCTACGCACGGTGGTCCCGGCTGCGTGAGGAGGACGCGGCAGCGTACGCGCGACGCATCGTCGTCAACGAGCACACCGACCGGTGGCGTCGTCACAAGGGCCGGGAGTCGCTGACCGACGCGCCTCCGGAGTCGACCTCGTCCGATGACTCGTCCGGGATCGTCGAGCGCGACGCCGTGCTCCGGGCCCTCGCCGACCTGCCCGAACGGGAGCGCAAGGTCGTGGTGCTCCGCTACCTCGCCGACGTGAGCGAGGCCGACACTGCCGCCCTGCTCGGACTCCCGATCGGCACCGTCAAGAGCGTGACCCACCGCGCCGTCGCGAAGCTCCGCGCGAGCGCCCACCTGCAGATCGACGACGACGAGGTGACCTCATGAACGACATCACACCGCTGCACGACGACTCGCTCGACGAGGGTCTCCGGTCTGCGCTCCTGCAGATCGACCGTGGGCCGGCGCTCACCGTCGATGTCGACGAGGTCCTGCGCCGCGGGGCACGCCACCGACGCCTCGTGACGCTCGAGCGCGTCGCGGCCGTCGCGGCCGTCGCACTCGTGGTCGTCGGCGTCGGCAGCTTTGCCGTGGGGCGTACGACATCCCCGGACGCATCGATCGCTCCCGCCTCGTCGGTCTCCCCCTCGGCGAAGCCGTCAGCGGTGGTCGCTGTGGCGCCCCAGGCCGTGGTCGGCAGCTCGGGCACCAACGGCGACGTGAAGCTCAAGCGCGGTCTGACCGGGATGGAGATCGCCAACATCGGCCGTGAGCCCATGACCGTGTCGATCCAGGAGGCGACCGCCTCCGGTGCCACGATCAAGGCCGTCCTGAAGGCGGTGCCACCCTCACAGCAGGATCGGATCATCTTCGACGACGCGCTGATCGGCGCGGTCGACCGACCTGGTCCGTCGAGCGTCACGGTGCCGGCGGGCACGCACCTGCTGCTCGTCATGGCGGTCGACATCACCACCTGCCCCTCCACCCGCGCAGCTGTCAACGCGATGGCCGACAGCGTCTCCTCGACCGTGACCCTGTCGCTGCGCTCCGCCTCGGGCGGCACCAGCACCCTGCGGGTCACCGAGTCCGAAGCGCACTGGGTCCGGATCGGCCTCGTCTACGCCTGCGGCTACGCCCCCCAGACCTGACCCCAGATCTCGCGTGATCTTGGTCGTGCGGTTGCTTCCCGTACCCGGAAACAGCCATACGACCAAGATCACGCCAGGGGTTGAGTACCGGGGATCCGTCCCGGGGTGTCAGGATGCTGGTCAAGCGCGGCGTGGCGCAGGAGGCAGTACGGCGATCCCGTGGGCCTCGGGCAGCTCGTCGTACCGGATACCGCCAGGAGGTCCACCCATGACCGCAGACGGAGGCCCCGAGCTCATCCAGCTCCTCACACCTGAGGGCGAGCGGGTCCACCATCCCGACTACGACGTCGACCTGACGCCGGACCAGCTACGCGGGCTCTACCGCGATCTCGTGCTGGTACGCCGCGTCGACTCGGAGGCCACCGCCCTGCAGCGCCAGGGTGAGCTCGGCCTCTGGGCGCAGTGCATCGGGCAGGAGGCCGCGCAGGTCGGCTCCGGCCGAGCCCTGGCACCGGGTGACTTCGCGTTCCCGACCTATCGCGAGCACGGCGTGGCGTGGACGCGCGGTGTCGCGCCGCTGCAGCTGCTCAGCCTGTTCCGCGGGGTGACCAACGGTGGTTGGGACCCGCAGGCGCACAACATGGCGCTCTACACGATCGTCATCGGCGACCAGACCCTGCACGCCGTCGGCTATGCGATGGGCATGCAGCGTGACGACGACGACTCCGCCGTCATCTGCTACTTCGGCGACGGTGCGACGAGCCAGGGCGACGTCAACGAGGCGTTCGTCTTCGCGGCCGTCTACAACGCGCCCGTGGTGTTCTTCTGCCAGAACAACCAGTGGGCGATCAGCGAGCCGCTCGAGCGTCAGACGCGCATCCCGCTCTACCGGCGAGCAGACGGCTTCGGGTTCCCCGGAGTACGCGTCGACGGCAACGACGTCCTCGCGGTGCTCGCGGTCACCAACGCGGCGCTCGCCGCGGCGCGCGAGGGCCAGGGCCCGACGCTGATCGAGGCGTTCACCTATCGCATGGGCGCGCACACGACCTCGGACGACCCGACCCGCTATCGCGTCGCCGCTGACCTCGAGGCGTGGAAGCTCAAGGACCCGATCGAGCGCCTCAAGGTCTATCTCGCCCGCAGCGGCAAGGCCGACCACGACTTCTTCGCCGCGGTCGAGGTCGAGGCGCAGGAGATGGCGGTCGCCCTGCGCGACGGCTGCCGCGGCCTGCCCGACCCCGCTCCCGCGTCGATGTTCGACCACGTCTACTCCGAGCCCCACCTCCTCGTGCAGACCGAGCGCGCCGCTTTCGAGACCTACCACTCGTCTTTCGTGGGAGGGGGGCACTGATGGCGGTCACGACGATGGCCAAGGCGATCAACGCCGGCCTGCGCAAGGCGCTCGAGGACGACCCCAAGGTCCTGCTCATGGGCGAGGACATCGGCAAGCTCGGTGGTGTCTTCCGTGTGACCGACGGTCTGCAGAAGGACTTCGGCGAGGCGCGCGTGATCGACTCGCCGCTCGCCGAGAGCGGCATCGTCGGCACCGCCGTCGGCCTCGCGATGCGCGGCTTCCGTCCGGTGGTCGAGATCCAGTTCGACGGCTTCGTCTTCCCGGCGTTCGACCAGATCGTCACGCAGGTGGCGAAGCACAACGCGCGCTCGTCGGGTCGCACGCCGATGCCGATCACGATCCGGATCCCCTACGGCGGCGGCATCGGAGCTGTCGAGCACCACAGCGAGTCCCCGGAGGCGTACTTCGCGCACACCGCGGGGCTACGCGTCATCTCGCCGTCGAATCCCGTCGACGCCTTCGCCATGGTTCGGCAGGCGATCGCGTGCAACGACCCGGTCGTCTTCTTCGAGCCCAAGCGACGCTATTGGGACAAGGCCGACGTTGATCTGACTGCCGATATCACCTCTGCCACATCACCTTTCGAGGCACGTATAGTACGTCCGGGAGGTTCGGTGACGGTCGCGTGCTATGGCCCGATGGTGCGCACGTGCCTCGAAGCGGCGACCGTCGCGGCTGCTGATGGCACCGAGCTCGAGGTCATCGACCTGCGCTCGCTCTCACCGCTCGACGTGCCGACCGTGGCCGCATCGGTACGCCGTACCGGACGGCTCGTCGTCGTGCACGAGGCGCCGGTGTTCCTCGGCATGGGTGCTGAGCTGGCTG
The DNA here is from genome assembly GCA_025351185.1 of Candidatus Nanopelagicales bacterium. Lineage (GTDB taxonomy): Bacteria > Actinomycetota > Actinomycetes > S36-B12 > CAIYMF01 > Longivirga. The sequence continues at coordinate 5,744 of JANXWJ010000081.1, read as the reverse complement.
CACGGATCACGGAGGAGTGCTTCTACTCCCTCGAGGCCCCGGTGCTCCGGGTCGGTGGCTATCACACGCCCTACCCGCCGTCGCGTCTCGAGGAGGACTACCTCCCCGACCTCGACCGCGTGCTCGATGCGGTCGACCGGGCCCTGGCGTTCTGAGGTGTTGGCGATGAGTGATGTCAAGACGTTCCTGCTACCAGATGTGGGCGAAGGCCTGACCGAGGCCGAGATCCTGACCTGGCACGTGAAGCCGGGTGACACGGTGACGGTCAACCAGACCATCGTGGAGATCGAGACGGCCAAGGCCGCTGTCGAGCTCCCCTGCCCCTACGCCGGCGTCGTGGCCGAGGTCTTCGTGGCCGAGGGCGACGTCGTCGAGGTCGGCACCCCCATCCTCAGCATCACCACCACGACGACCACAGCCACACCAGCACCCGCAGCCCCCGCCAGCCCCCCGGTGGCTGCGGATGAAGGTGCCCTGGGGGACTCAAGGGGCCCCGCGTCTTCCCCCACCGATCCCCAGGTGACCCACCTTGACCCCACCCCCACCCCCGCCCCCGCAGCGACGCGCGAGGCCGTGCTCGTGGGGTACGGCGTCAAGCAGACGGCTGCGCCGCAACGCAGGGCGCGCGTCCTCTCGCACGACCCGCACGGCACGACCGCACCCGAGACCGGCCCGCCCGGCGAGGCCGTGAAGCCGGTCCGCCATGGTGGTCTCGAGGTCGGGCGCCAGGCGGAGGAGCGGCTCTCGCGACGCAGCGCGGTGCTCGCGAAGCCGCCCGTACGCCGTCTCGCGAAGGACCTCGACGTCGACCTCGAGGTGGTCGACGCGACCGGCGCCGGCGGCGTCATCACTCGCGCCGACGTCGAGCGCGCGGCATCCCTCGCGACCGCGATCCATGATCGTGGGAAGCAGGGGGCCCCCTTGGGTATCCAAGGGCACCTTCTTCCGCAAGGGGGAGGGGCGCTTGCTGCGGGTGGGGCTCGTGAGACACGGGTGCCGGTCAGGGGCGTCACGAAGATGATGGCTGAGGCGATGGTGGCGAGCGCGTTCACGGCGCCGCACGTCACCGAGTGGGTCGAGGTCGACGTCACGCGCACGCTCGACCTCGTCGAGCGGCTCCGAGCGCGACCCGAGCTCGAGGGCGTACGCGTGAGTCCGCTGCTCCTCGTCGCCGCGGGCCTGATCGCAGGCGTGCGAACGTATCCGGGGATCAACGCGTCCTGGGACGCAGCGGCGCAGGAGATCGTGACGAAGCACTACGTCAACCTCGGCATCGCTGCTGCGACGCCGCGCGGACTCGTCGTGCCCAACGTCAAGGACGCCGACGTTCTCGACCTCGTGGGTCTCGCGCAGGCCCTGCACGATCTCGTCGAGACGGCGAAGGCAGGGCGCACGTCGGTCACCGACATGTCGGGCGGCACGATCACTATCACCAACGTCGGTGTGTTCGGCGTCGACGGCGGCACCCCGATCATCAACCCGGGTGAGTCGGCGATCCTGTGCATGGGCCGCGCGATCCCCAAGCCGTGGGTGCACGACGGCGAGGTACGCATCCGTCAGGTCATGCAGCTGACTCTGTCGTTCGACCACCGGCTCGTCGACGGCGCTCTAGGCTCGCAGGTGCTCGCTCATGTGGCCCGCTTCCTGGAGGATCCCGCTGTCTCCCTCGTCCTCGGCTGACGATCAGGTCGCCCATCCGTCCGGCCGTCTGCAAGCGGTCGGACGGGGTACGGGTGCCGGTCGCGCGACCCTCGCCGACTGGATGTCGCCCGATCACATCGGCTGGTCGGTGCGCCATGTGCGCGAGCTGATCCCGACCGAGCGGATCCGCGCGGCGCCGCAGTCGCGCGAGCTGTCCGAGCGCATCATCGAGTCGTTGCTCGACCTCGTCGTCGAGGCGCACGACGGCCCGGTCGAGCTCCACGACCTGCTCCATGACCGCGAACGCGATGCGCTGGTCGTCCTGCGCCGGGGCGAGGTCGTCCTCGAGTGGCTCGCGCCCGGGGTGCGCACCGACGAGCAGCACCTGGTCTTCAGTCTCACCAAGTCGGTCACGGGCCTGCTCGCTGGGGCACTGGTCATGCGAGGTCTCCTCGACCTCGAGGCGACCGTGGGCGACCTGGTGCCGGACCTCCTCGACAGCGCCTTCGGCACCGCGACGGTGCGCCAGCTCCTCGACATGCAGGCGTCTTTCGCGTTCGTGGAGGACTACTCACCGGGGCCTGATGTCACGGCGTGTCGCAACGCGGCCGGGTGGTATCCGGCTCCGCCGGACGCGACGGCGCTGCGCGGGTTCCTCGCCAGCCGGGAGCCCGACGGCCCGCACGGCGAACGCTTCCGCTATCTGTCGCCGACGATCGACGTGCTCGGCTGGGTGTGCGCCCAGGCAGCCGGGACGACCTGGGCCGAGGCGGTCGAACGCCATCTGTGGCAGCCGTGCGGCGCCGAGCTCGGTGCATCCGTGACGCTCGACCGCGAGGGCACCCCTCGGGCCGCCGGCGGTATGAGCGCGCTGCCCCGGGACCTGGCACGGCTCGGACTGCTGGTGGCCGAACGACGCACCGACGTCATCGACGCGGACTTCCTCGACGACCTCCTGCGCGCAGGTGATCGCGAACGGTGGGCGCGCGGAGACTTCGCGTCACTGTTCCCCGAGGGCGCCTATCGATCCTGCTGGTATGCGCCCAACCTCGACGACGACGTCGTGCTCGGTATCGGGATCCACGGACAGATGGTCTACGTCGACGTCGCTCGCGAGATCGTCGTCGTGGTGCTGTCGTCGTTCTCGGTGCCCGACGACGACGCGTGGCATCTCGACAACCACGCCATCTGCCGAACCCTGGCCCACCACCTCACCACCCCCACCTGACCCCCACCCCGCAGGGCCTCGAGTTACTGCCCGAATCCCTAGTTTCAGTTGCCGAATATAGGGTTTCGGCCAGTAACCCAAGGGTTAGCGGCCCGGGGCTCGGACGATGATGCGTGCCGTGTTCGTGGCAGAGGTGACGCTGGTCGCGGCGACGAGCACCCGGAGGCTCGAGACCTTGCCACCGACTCGACCGAGGTCGAACACGGCGGTAGATGCCGGGCTCAGCACGCCGCGCCCGATCATGACCCACGTCGTTCCTGACAGCCGCTACAGGCGCACGGCGGTGCGTGCCAGCTTCGGTGACACGGTGATCGTGAGGATCGCGTGGAGCACACCACGGACCTTCTTCGTCGTGACCTTGGCGGTCACCTTCGGTCGCACCGTCACGGTCGTGTAGGCCGACGGCATCCCCGAGGTGATTGCGCGGTAGCGCGTGGTGCGCATCGGCGCGACGGTGAAGGCGTACGACCCGTCAGCGGCGGTGACGGTGGTGCCCACGCTGATCCACGAGGCACCCGACTGCGCCCACAGCGTCACGACGGCGTCAGCAGCCGGAGTGCTGTCGGTGAGGAACGATCCGCGCAGCGTCGAGGTGCTGCCTGCGACGAGCAGCGCGGGCGTCGCCGCGAGCGTCGCGGTGCGCACCGGAGGAGCCGGAGAGGCACTCGGGATCACGACCACCTGGGCCGCGAATGCTGCACCACCGAGGTCGTTGATCCCGCGTACGGAGATGGTGTGGCGGCCCGTCGCGAGACCAGTGACGGAGTAGGTCGCGGTGCCGACGGGCAGGAACGCCTCGTCGGTGCCGTCGACCGTGACGATCCAGTGCAGCACCGGGAAGTCGGTGCTGTCAGCGGCATTTGCGGTCCACGAGACCGGGAGGGCACCGTCGAGCACCGGGCTCCCGACAGCCAGTGTCGGCGCGCCGGGAGTGCGTCGGTCGAGATCGTTGGTGGTGAAGAGCACCGACACCGGGTTCGACCAGCCCGACTCGTTGTGGGCTCGCAGGGTGACGGTGTAGGTCGTGCCCGGTGCGAGGCCGCTGAGCGCGCGGCCGACCGTCGCTGCCGGACCGACGGCGACGGTGCCCAGAGGCGCCACCGACATCTCGTACTCGTGGACCGCTCCGTCACCGAAGGTGGCGTCGCTCGCCCAGGAGATGACCGCGCCGGTGCGGCTGATCATCGATGCCGTGAGACCGGAGACCGGCGCAGGCACCGGGATCGTGTAGGTCGTGAACGGTGCACTGGCCCACGGACCGGGACCGTCGGCGTTGATCTCGCGCAGCGCCACCCGGTGCGTGCTGCCGGGGACCATGCCGGTGATGTGGTGGGCAGTGTCAGCGCCGTCGACCGTGGTCACGACCCCGTCGACCGACACCTCGTACGACGTCACGGGTGCGTAGGGCAGCACGGTGCCGGGGCCCCAGATGAGCCAGGCACTGTGCGGAGTCTCGACACTCACCGTGATGGTCGGCAGCCCCGGGGCACAGCCACCGCCGGCCGCGTTGACCGCGCCGGTGATGGGGGTGCGGAAGTTGGTGACCGTGTTGCCGGCGAGCGAGGTCGCACCCCCGTCGACCCAGATCCCCCGTGACCACACGTCGAGCCGGCCCGGCTGGTCAGCGGTGCGGATCACCAGGTTGCAGGTGATCGCGGCTGCGCTCTGCGTGCTGTCGATGCCCGTGTCGGTGCCCGCGCCATCGATCACGTTGCGCTCGACGACGGCACCGGCGGCCTGGTAGAGCAGCACCGCGGTCGCGTTCCAGTCGCGCGAAGCACTGACGTCGTTGGTGCCGTCCCAGTCGTTGCCGGTGATGTGGTTGCCCGCGATCACCGCGTCGGCACCGTAGGCGACGACGACGGAGTTGGCGGCCGTCCTCGTGTCGATGACTGCGCCGAGCGGGCTGCCGGCACGTCCCACCGTCGAGTCACGCAGCTCGAGCGTAGCCCCGTCGCCGCGGACGTCGACGCCGTTCTTCTGGTAGTTGACGATCGTGGAGCCGGTGATCGACACCTGCACACTGTGGGTGCCGGTGCGGTTGTCGACGAGGACGCCCTTGCCCTCCTGCACGCCGTTGCCGTGGGACACGCCGTCGACGGTCACGTGGTAGAGCGAGCCGGACGCAGCGAGGAAGCGCACGCCGACGAGGTCGCCGCCGGAGTTCTTGGTCGCGTCGTCCCACACGGCCTTGTTGGTGGTGACCGTCAGCTCGCGGATGTCCATGAGCACACCGGCGTTCTGCACGATCGCCCCGGTGAACGCCGTGGTGGACGTCTCCATCGCGATGATCGAGTGGCCGTTGCCGTCGAGCGTCCAGCCGTCCGGTACGTAGATCGTGCGGTCGGTGCTGCAGTCAGCGGTGAGGGTGATCAGCCGCCCGACGTAGTCGATCGTGCTTGCGCAGAGCGCGACCGGACCACCGAAGTCGAAGGCGGAGGTCTGCGTACCGATCTGGAGCGACAGCGTGTCGACCTGCAGGGTCTTGTTCGACCAGCCCGCTCCCGGTGTCGACTGGTAGGTCGAGTCGCCGACGACGAGCTCGACTCCGCGCGGCATCAGAGCGTTCGGGATCGCAGCCTGCACCTGGGCCCAGGTGTAGTGGGTGCCCGTCACGAGGGTGCCGAGCGGTCGGATAGTGCGCCACCCTGGCGAGGTGCCCGGTGTGAAGGTCGTCCAGTCGTTCACGGCCGGAGCCGGTGCGCCGCCGTCACCCGGCGACCACACCAGGATCGAGGTCTGGCCGGGGCCGGTGGGGACGCCAGGCAGCGATACGTCGATGTTGAGGTAGGGCGCGAGGCCACTCTGACCATTGGCGGTGAAGGAGCGATAGCTCAGGTCGTTGAGGTCGCCGACCGTGCAGCCGGGCAGCACC